>CAZDBE010000078.1:0-2956 GCA_964503675.1 uncultured Pirellulaceae bacterium
GGGTTTTACAGGCGAACAACTATCAATCGTGATTTGGATCAGGAAATACAGCCCTTCCCGTCGGCGAGCCTCCGCCCCTCCCGGAGGGGGCTCTTCGTTGAATTTAATGGGTGATTGGTTCGTTCGTTTAACCGTCAGCCGCAGGCGTACGCGGGCAAATCTGAGAACGTACGCCTTCGGCTAACGGTTAAACGATTCTTCGAATCCAAATATACGTTTAGTAAAAACCACTGACCCACTAAAATATGCGAAGTGCCCCCTCTGGGAGGGTAACATGACCAACCTTGTCTGCAACAGAATTCGAACGCGCAAACTCTTAATTGAGCGCGATTGGGCAAACGCCAGAACGGCTTGTCCTATCTCCCGGCTAGTCACAAAGCGTTCACTTTTTCTTGGTCCCTTTCCACAGATTGATTTCTTGCGCATCGTTGTTCGACACTTTGCCTTCAACGCTGGCACCTGAACTGACGACTTCAGTAAGGTGCGCGAGCAGCTTTTCCGCCACTTCAGGATTCGAGGCGTACATATTGTTTTGCTCGCCGGGATCGGACAACATGTCGTAAAGCTGTGCCTTGGGCAGATCTGCTTCTTTTGCAGCGCGTTCGCCGGGAGCCGTCCAGCCACCGGATCCATAGCCAAGGATCAACTTGTGCCGGCCCTCACGGTAGGCGAAGTGACCGCTGACGCTGTGATGAACTAAACCTTGGCGAGTAAAATTAGGCTCATTGCCCGAAAAGATCGGCAGGATGCTTTCGCTGTCCTCACCAGCACTCTCAGGGATTTCTTTCCCAACAATCTCTGCACAAGTCGCCAACAAATCAATCTGACAAACTAGATCGCTCGACACGCTGCTGGGTGCGATTACCTTGGGCCACTTCACAAGAAACGGCACGCGGTGGCCTCCATCCCAAATGTCGGACTTGGAGCCACGATACTGAGCACTGGCATAGTGCCCGTTCTTTTCCAAGTGCTTAAAATCGGCTTGCTTGGAACAGCCATTGTCACTGGTGACAATCAACAACGTGTTCTCCGAAATCCCCTTGGCCTCCAACGCCGCGACAACCTGCCCCACCACGTCGTCGGTCTGCATCACGAAGTCACCGTATTTGCCCAATCCGCTTTTGCCCTGAAACTTGCTGGTGGGAACGATCGGCGTGTGCGGCGAAGGCAACGGGATGTAAGCAAAGAACGGCTTCGCGCTGTCATAGTCGCTGATGAACTTGACCGATTCGGCCGTCAGCTTGTCCAGCACGTCGATCGCTTCGAAGTCTTCACTGGCAGGACCGGGACGGTGAAACGCTTTAGCGTGAGTTCCTTTACCGACCCAGTTCCGGTTGCGGATCCAAACATACGGCGGGAAATCCAACGACGCCGTGATTCCGTACCACGTGTCAAATCCAAGATCGACCGGTCCGCCTTCGATTGTCTTGTCCCAGTCGATGTTGCTAAGCTCTGCCGGATCGTAAGCCTGTTCGTCACTCAACATCTTTTTCAGCTTCCCTCGATTCTCCGGTTCCGCTTTCTTTCCATCGATTGTTGCCAGTCCAAGTCCCAGATGCCACTTACCGATCATCGCCGTTGTGTAACCGTTGTCGCGTAGAAAGCTGGGGACCGTCATCCGACCGGTCGGGATCAGCGGTTGGCCATAACCGTTGAGCACGGATCTTTGTAGTTTTGTCCGCCAGTTATACCGGCCAGTCATCACGCTGTATCGCGTCGGCGTGCATACGGACGATGTGGTGTGTGCATCAAGAAACGTCATGCCGTCGGCCGCCACTTGGTCCATGTTTGGCGTAGGAATCTTACCGTGCTCAGGATTCAAGCATTGGACGTCTCCGTAGCCAAGATCATCGGCAAGGATGAAGACGATGTTAGGATGGTCCTGTGCGTGCGTCGAAAGAGCGGTCAGGGCTGATACACAAATCATCAACATTACCAGCGCCGCTTGTAGCACTAGATTGAACCGCAGGACGCGCCCCTTTATCTTCTCTGCGGGAGCTACGAAAACCGGAGTCGCGATATTGTCTTGAATCATTTTTATTGTGCTTTCAAAATGGGTTAAACCAACTATTTGTGAGCGACAAGGCGCTAGCCGTCGGTTCGCTGCCTTGCCAAATCCAGCCGCTAGTGCCTTGCCGATCACTGAGCTAAACAGTGTTGGCTTCAGCCGGAAGTCTGTCCTTGAGCCTAAATGCGGTACAAAAGACTAACATAATTCGACCCTCCCCGTCGGTGAGCCTCCGCCCCTCCCAATGGGAGGGTGGCATGACCAATCTCTACGGCACCGCAGGAGCTTCCCCCGCCGGAGTTGGCATCGACGACGAGGTTTTGGGCAGACCTCTATCGTGAGGCGGACAGTACTTCTGCAACCAGTCAAAGAAAACTCGGTGCCAGAGTATGCCGTTCTGTGGCGATTTCACCCAGTGCCCTTCCTCAGGGAAATACAGAAACCGTGAGGGGACATCTTTGACTTGGGCGGCCGTAAATGCCTCCATGCCCTGAGTCACCGGAACACGAAAGTCTTTCTGCCCGTGAATGACCAACAACGGCGCATCCCAGTTCTGCACCGCCCGATGTGGCGAGAACTGTTCATACCGTTTCTTTAACTGGTCCGATTTCCAATAGGGGCCGCCCATATCCCAATCAACGAAGAACAGCTCCTCGGTAGAGCCGTACATTGATTCTAAATTGAACACTCCACAGTGGGCGATCATGGCACTAAAACGTTTTTCGTGATGGCCCATCAACCAGTAAACCGAATACCCGCCAAAGCTGGCTCCCACCGCCGCCACTTTCGATTTGTCGATGTAGGGTTCCGCAATCAAACTATCAGTCGCCGAAAGCAGATCCCTCATCGCTTGCCCGCCCCAGTCTTTGCTGATCTGGTCGTTCCACTGCCGCCCAAATCCGGGCAGACCTCGACGGTTTGGGGCAACCACAACATACCCGCGCGCAG
>CAZDBE010000078.1:2966-19206 GCA_964503675.1 uncultured Pirellulaceae bacterium
CGATAATATAGCCTTGAGAGGCCATCAAATGAAAATTCCAACGATAGGAAAACCCTTGTCCAATTTGACTTTGCGGCCCTCCTTGACAGTAAGTCAGCAAAGGCCACTTCTTGTTACTGACGGGGTCGAAGCCAGGCGGGTGAATCACCCACGTGTGAATCTTCTTCCCGTCAGTCGCCTCCACAAATCGCTCTTCCACGACCGGCAGCTCAAGGTTTTCAAACACGTCATCATTGAGACGCGTCAAAGATTTAGCGCTGCCGTCGGCCGTATCAAGCAGGAACAACTCCTGCGGGCGAATCATATCCATGCGCGAAACCAGCAAGAATCGATCTCCTGAAACAACATCCGCAATAGACCAGTTGTAACGCCCCTGGGTAAGCGTTTTCACGACGCCGTTCTCTTGGTCGGGAATCATTGCAGGGGAATCGTTTGGTCGTTTCTTGGCGGCTTCAACATCCAACGCGTAGATCTGCTCGGTCCCCTGAAACTCCGAACTGAAAAGAATCTTCGTCCCATCGGAATCCCAACTCAAACCGTGGGCGCTCTGATCAAGCCCAGCGGTCAGTTCACGAACCTGTTTTGTCTTCCGGTCGTAAAGCATCACGCGCGAGCGATCGGATTCGAATCCCGCACGCTGCAAGGAACGAAACGCAATCGAAGTTCCGTCAGGCGAAAAAACGGGCTCCAAGTCATACCCTAAATTTCCCTTGCTAATATTGACCGGTGTTTGGTTGGATTCAGCTTTCACTAGGTAAATATCGCTGTCGGTAGACCGAGCCCAGTCATCGACGTTCTTAAGAGTGAACGCGATTTCGCTTCCGTCGGGCGACCACGCAAACTGCTCGCTGCCACCGAATGGAGGAACCGGGCAGTCTGCTTCGATACCTTCCATCAGGTCGAATGTTTCGCCACAGCAGCCCTTCTGATTGATCGCAGAGATGAAGATGTGGCTAAATTTGTAGTCAGACCATTGATCCCAGTGTCGATACATCAGCTCATCGATGATCCGAGCGTCGGCTTTGGGTAGATCTGGATAAATCTCCGACGGCTCGGCCCGCATTTTAACGCCAGCGGTGAACGCCAGACGTTTACCGTCTGGAGAGACTTTCAGATTAGAGATACCGTCGGGTACCGAAGTAACCTGAACGGTGGCACGAGTTTTCACATCCAGATACCACGCTTGGTTTGCGGCATCCACTTCTGGCGTAGCATCGGCGGCTAGGTCGTCTGGATCAATCGCATCAACATCCTCACTGGTTGAGTTGCCAAATGTTGAGTCAGCTTTCTGGTCATCGCCACCAGAACCTTCAAAGTAAATTCTGCTCTGGCCATTGCTCCCGTGCCATTGAATCGAGGAAATCGAATCCCAGTTCTCAATGATCGTGGTGTCGTTTCCTGACTTTAGCTCCAGCAGATGCAGCGCCGTCGTTCCCGAATTCTTCTCAATACTGTAACGGCGAACGGTATAGGCAACGGTCGATCCGTCTTTCGAAATCGCGGCTTCGCCAAGACGCGCCAGCTTCCAAAGCAATTCGGGCGTCATACGCTTTACGGTATCGTTGGCGGAAGCTTCACTCTCGACCGCTAACGCCGGGCGCACAACCAGTAGTATGACAGCAACAGCCGCGCACAGAGACAAATGGCGAATCAAGCTGAACATGGTGATAAGTCGAGGATAAATGGGGATTTGCTAAACGAAGAGAAGAATTGTGAAGGCACATTATGCGCCTTTTAGGCAGTTTGCGAAATGATGGCAGAGCGTTCTGCGACCGATCCACAATCGTATTGCCTGAAGATGGGAAATTCATCTAAAAACTGAGTCAAAATGGTGCCCTAGCTGAGACTTGATGGCATACGATAGAAAATAGCTTTCGCTTTTCCGCAGCCTTTTTCAGCCAATCGGTTGTAACGGTACACGAGATGATCTCCAGCAATCCCCTACCTATTCGAGCTCCCCACTCAAACATGTATTGTCAAACTCTCCTTATCCAAAAACTCTCAACGCTTACCGTCCGAAGTCTGATCCTCATCGTGTTGGTGTTTCTGTTGTGGTCCGGTATCGCTGACCTAGGACACGCCCAAGTACCGGTAGATGTAGTACAAGTTCCCGTGGACGTTCAACCAGCTTCACCGACAAAGCAGTACTTCGAAGTTGACAACGACCATACTTCGTTACTTTTTGCCGTCAGCCACGCGGGCCTGAGTTATACATACGGTCGTTTTGAAAAGTGTAGTGGTCAGATTCTGTTGGAGGACAATCTTGACGACACCTATTTTCGTTTTGAGATCGATGTCGCCAGCATCAACACGAACAGCCGACTCCGTGACGACCATTTACGTGGTCCTGAGTTCTTTGATACCGAGCAATATTCAAAGATCACTTTCGCCAGTACGGATGTAAAACGTGACGAAGCCAATGAGAATTACGTTGTCACCGGCACGATGTCGATGCATGGTGTCGAGCGCAAAGTGGAGATGCCCATTACCATGGTTGGCATTGGCAAAGGCCCAATGGGAAAGACACGCGGTGGATTTATTGCAAAGTTCACGATTCAACGCAGTGACTTCGGCATTGATGCCATGCCCAAAGTCATCGGCGATCAAATCGCGATTACATTCAGCTTCGAGGGTGTTCTGAAAGATAATCCACCAGAGGCCGAGAATCAGTCCTCTGAGAAAAAATGAAGATTAGCCAATGAGCAGAGTGAATCCCTCAAGCGTGGACCACGTAGCATCGCCGCTGAGTACCGGGCTTCGGTTTATCCTAAAGTTTGCCGGCTACTACAACATCACTGCCGGACTTGCCATGGTGATATTTTATCACGAGGGCTTTCGAGCGCTCGGGGTTCCCAAGCCAGAATTTGTGCTACCCATTCAATTGGTAGGAGTGTTGGTCGCGATTTTTGGAGTGGGATATCTGATTGCCGAGAGAAATCCGGTTGAGAACAGAAACATCGTCTTATTAGGATTCCTTAGCAAACTTCTAGGGCCGCTTCTGGCAATCATGCATATCGCGTCGGGCAGTCTTCCGATCATGATGCTGGCCGTTCTGTTTTTTGCAGATGGCATTTACCTGATTCCGTTTTGGATCATCTATCGCCAACTTTCACGGCACGCATTTTTAGATCGCACGTAGATTGATCCGCGGCTTGCTCGTTTCTTTCGGGCGGTGGTTGATTTTGGATAACATTGAACGATACTCCAACCATGCACGAGTTGAAAGTTCCGCCGCCCAAGCCCATGCTGGTGTCGCCTCCGAACGATGCACCATCAATCCATGGACGCATTGAGAGCCTTACTGGGCTGCGCTTCTTTGCGGCGCTGTTGGTGTTTGTTCACCATTTTGACGGGCGATTCGGATTTTCAGGAACCGGCCTACCCTTGGCTAACAATGCGGTTTCTTTCTTCTTCGTTCTCTCTGGATTTATCCTGACGCTTGTCTACGGTCGGCGATTCGAAGATAGCCACCGACACGGCACCAATAGCAGCAGATCAGCTACCAACCTCGTTTCGTTTCTAACGAAGCGCATTGCCCGTCTGTGGCCACTACACTTCGTTTGCCTGTTGATCTGTGTTGCGACAGTGCGCTATCTGAATTTGGATTTTTGGGTAATCCTAACCAACCTGTTTTTAGTCCACTCATGGACAGGTCATGCGCCATTTGTTACCGGGCTTAACAACGTCAGCTGGAGCATCTCGACCGAGCTGTTCTTCTGTTTCGCATTTCCACTGCTAATAGTGAAAGGCTATCGCGGATTCCTTTGGCGTTACGGTCTTTTAATTGTCGGCACGTTTGGCGGCTTGATTCTGCTTCATTTTGCGATGGATTTCCATTGGATCAACAAACAAACGTTGACGCTTACAGTTCAAGCCAATCCCCTGATGCGATTGTTTGAGTTCGCAACGGGCATTTTGACCGCCTATCTTTTTACGCGTGTTCCCAAACAGGCCGACTACGGCGTATTAACCGATACAGCTTGTGAGATCGGGGTATTGAGTTTGGTGAGCGTTTGGTGGTTTGTCTTTTTCAAATTCGAAGTCCTTACACTTGCTTTCTCAACACCTTTGGTCAGCAATTCACTCGGCACTTGGATATGGTTCTGTAGCGCGACTCCGCTTTTTGGCTTGGTTGTCTGGACGTTTGCCCGTTCAAACGGACTGATTTCGAAATTCATGGCATCGCCTGCGATGGTCCATCTAGGCGAGATCAGCTTCGCCTTCTACATGATTCATATGATCGTCATACGCGTGATTGATGTTGAAGGCGACCCTACTCGGATCGCGGGAACGCTGGCCATCGCGTTATCGTTGGTGGCATCTTTAGCCGCGGCGGAGCTGCTGTATCAGCTGGTAGAGATGCCCTGCAAAGATGGTGTGAACGCGTTTCTCAACGGACGACCGGTGGACTCCATTGCCGAACTCACAGGCGCAATTCGCAAAGTCTTATTGAAACCTGTAACGGTAGTCGCGGCATTAGCTTTAATGGCGGTCACTGGAATGGTTCACCAAAATAGCTTGACGAAATATGAGCAAGCGCAGATCCGTCAGATTATCCAAGAAAGTTCTGAGGCGCACAAACAAGTTGACTTCGTCGATGCGTCAAATCTCCGTGGGTGCCGATTGAAGATTGACGATCACTCCATCAAGGTAGAACTAGCGTGGCAACTGTCCGACCCAACCTCTCCGAAACATTTCCCTCTTAAGCGGCGAAAAATCTACTTGCTCGACGAGAACATGAAGCCGCTCAAAACGGAAACGATTGCGTGGCACCTGCACAACTGGTCGTATAAGTCACAGGAAGCGTATGACGTGATTGAATTCGATCGCACTGAGTTCCCTACCATGCACCGAATCATGTTGGCGTGGGAGAACAGGGACGGGCAACGGGCTTCCCTCGCAAAAAATGGACACCCATCAACACTTGATCTTTTGGAGTTACATTGTGTTGATCCTGAAGTGGCCGCAATCGATACCCTTTCGTTGCCTCCGGGAAAGTTGCGGAACCTGATTGAACTGATGCCACTGGAGAAGCAGCACATCCCCATTGGAGATAATGCTACGCTTTGCGCTTACGAGTGTTTGCCAAACCCTGACGGTGGCCTCTCGGTCAATCTCGCTTGGAAGTTAAACCCGCAACTCATCGAGCGACGTGTGCTAAATTTTCTTGACGAAAACTCTGCCGTCGTGGGAAATCACGGAGACGTTGCCATGCTTCAGTTCGTGCGTCGAGAGATGAAAGGGCCGGAGGAAAGGCTTTACCTTGACCAGATCTCCGTGCCGCCGGAGAAATGCAAGGGAGCATCCACAGTTACTCTCGGCCTATGGAACGAACAAGAAAAAAAGATGGTGAGGATAGAAAAAGGCGAAACGGTGAGCAAAGGGCAACGATTGATTATCGGTCAGATAGAAACTGCCAACCAATAGGTTCCGGCCCATCCATCTGCTTGTCCATTGAGCCGATGTAAACGGCTGAAGAATTTTTTCTCTTACTCATGCGATTTGTGAAATCCGCAATTTATCTCGCGCTGTCGCTGAGCCTCACAATCAGATCTGAATCCACATCATATCCCTGACTGGCCATGAACTGGCGATAGGCCTGCGGGTGATTAATATTCAAAAAACTCTCCAGTTTCGGATCAAACGTTCGGAGAGCTTTCAATTCAACCTTCGTAGCAGATAACTGTTCTGCCAGAAGTGACACTCGCAGGCTGTTCTGTTGAATCAATTCGTTGGCCGCCTGCCAGCTGTCGGTTCGATAAACGGCAGTCATCCCAAAAGTGCGTTGACCGTCCACGGGGGTTACGGCGCGAGAATCATGCTGTTGCGCAATTCTCAGCAACTCCTCCGCCAATTCATGTTTAACTATCGGAACGTCGCAACCAATCACAAACGCATATCGACAAACGGGTTCCAATGCTTTGAGCCCGGCGGTCATTCCAGCCAGAGGCCCCTTGTTTTGGTACTCGTCCTCTATCCACGTCACTTGACCAAATTCGACGCATGATTCGAATCGCCCTTTTAAAGTCTGTTGCTGGTCTCGCCCGATTGAAATAGCGATGTGACGACTTAGGCAAACACACTGATCGACGATACATTCTAGAAACGTTCGCTGCTTAAAGGGAAGCAACGCCTTGTCCATGCCCATCCGCTGGCTTTGACCGCCGGCGAGGATCAAAACCCCAAGTGCGCTATTGTTATCGTTGTTGTCGTCTGGCATGGTTGGCTTCTGCAATACAGGCAGCCCATTGGAAATCACTGCCCTCGGCATTAATATAGACTACGTCCAAGAAATAATCACCAACGCGTTGGAAGCCCCTTCAAGATGCCTCTAAAACTTCATCTTAAGACCCAGCTGAATGTGCCGCTAAGTGTTGATGGAGTTCTTCCTGAAGAATCAGGCGCCCAAGATTTTCACAGCATCCGTGTTATGGAAGGAAATCGCGCAGGCCTGCTGAGCGACTATTTCGAAATGGAAGGTTCGGCAGTCAAAGATCGCATTCTTTGCTTTTCCGGCAATCTGAAGAACGTCTATGGAATTGGCCAAGCGATGAAGGGTGGCACGATCGAGGTGCAAGGAGACACCGGACCGTTTGTTGGACGTGGGATGTCGGGGGGCAGAATCGTCGTCGTTGGAAACGCAGATGACTATCTTGGGGCAGAGATGACCGGTGGTCAGATTGTCGTTCGAGGCGACGCTGGTAACTACGTCGGTGCCAATCCTCCTGGCAGTAAATACGGCATGAATCGTGGAACCATCTTCATCAGCGGATCCGCTGGAGAGTCACTGGGACGTAGAATGCGTCGCGGGACGATCGTCGCCCAAGGAGCAGTCGGCGCTTTGTGCGGATGGGAAATGCTGGCCGGTACGATTCTGGTGTTTGGTTCCGCTGGAGAACACGTTGGCCTAGACATGAAGCGCGGCACCATCATTCGCGCAGGCGAATTAGCCACGTCCATCAATCTAAGCAATACTTTCGTCGAGGGCACCGCCGCTCGCAGCCAGACGATCGCCATGATCGCCCAGTGGCTCAAACAGAGTGACATCGAGATGCCGCTCGAAACGATCGACCAATGCCTACTCAAGCCAAAGTTTCTTCAATGGCATGGTGACTTGAATGAAGGCGGCCGAGGAGAAATCTTTGCGCCAGTTGAGGGGTAACGAAGAAGCGTTCAGACTCGAAGTTTCGCCATCATTTCATGCTGCCCTTCTCACGAACCAATATTTTCATGAAAAATCCAGATTGCCCCATACTCTGCATTGCAAAGCGTACGGCCGCAGTCTACTCTACAACGCAGAGTATTAAGCAGACGTCGGGTTAAATCTTGCGATTCAGGAGGGCGGAAATGAATTTACATCGAGCGCTTTCTGACATATCGGAAATCAAGGCTCAATTGGACCGCACGCAAAATCACCGGGGATTCAGGTCCCTAGCGACTTTGCTTTCGGCCTTCGTCGTGGTTTCAATGGCCATATTTCTAAATCGGTGGGCGACTGATGTGTCAGTTTCCCATTTCATCAGCGCGTGGACATCAATTGCTTTAGTGTCAGTGGCGTTGGCGGCAACGGAGATGAAAGTCCGGGCCACCATGGGTGACGCCAATCTGCATTGGAAGATGCACTCCAATCTAGCCCGTCAACTAGTGCCGTCGTTGGTGGTCGGAGCTGTCATGACGTTTATTTTGAGTGGGAATCAATGGCCCCCAATTTCAAATGTCACCTCGCCCCCATCAGAGCCCCTTGTTTCGCAGGCCGCTGACTCGAAACACCATTTGTTGCCCGCCGTGTGGGCAATGGTCTACGGATTGGGACTGGTCGCGTGCGTGCAGCATCTGCCAAGCGCCGCCCGATGGGTCGCTGCTTGGTTCATTCTAGGCGGGATTGGATGCTTGGCGTTAGAACACCATTCGATCGATCGCCTCAATTTGCAGATGGCCGTTCTCTTCGGTGGAGGGCAGGTTTTTCTAGGTGCCATTTTGTTTTGGAATATGGAGCGACATCGTGGCTAAAAAAAAGAAGAACGAATCAACACGTTCGGCTGCACCAGCCCCCGGTACAACTCGGCAAGCCATGTCAGAGCTAGACCGGATCTTTCATGAAAAGGCAAGGCTGGGAATCTTGACCACTATTATTGCCACTCCCGACGAACTGAATTTCAACGAGATCAAGGAACTGTGCGGTTTAACCGACGGTAATCTGAACCGGCACCTCAAAGTCCTGATCGACAGCAAAATCCTATCCGTCAAGAAAACGGGCAGCGGCCGGAACACCAATAGTCAGTATCGAATGACTGACAAAGGCAGGAAGCAGTTCTCGCACTACCTAGCGGCGCTCGAAACCATCCTGAACGCCGCTCAAATCAACGCACCAGAACCTTCCCAGACTCGGCGAAAACCAGGCGGCGGGCTCTCCCCCGCCTCCGGGTAAGCACTAAATCACTGAACCAACAGACGACAAACTCGCATCTATACTCTGCAATGCAGAGTCTTAATACAACACAAGCTTCCTCATTAATTCACACCGAGAAAGGCAGTCATGAAACCAACCAGCCTTAAACGAAATTCCTTTTACGAGAATCTCTATCAGCTAGATCGTATTCTACGTGGCGACGCAACTCGCCCAGAGCATTTAAAGAAAGCAGAAATCGAGATTCCGATCGTCGGCATTTCGCTAACGATAATCTGCCTTGCGATCGTGTATGGGTTTTGCATGGGAGTATTTGCACTAGTTCGAGGATTTGAAAATTCAGCTTACGCGTCGGCGCTAATGCAGACGAGCGCCTCAATGTGCAAGGTACCTCTGCTGTTCATGTTAACGTTGTTGGTGACGTTTCCTTCGCTCTACGTGTTCAACGCTTTGGCTGGGTCGAAACTGAAAATGGTTCCCGTGTTGAAGTTGTTGATCGCTTCCCTCTCGGTCAACATTGCCGTGTTGGCATCCATGGGACCAATTCTTGCCTTTTTCAGTTTAAGCACACCCAACTATCAATTCATTGTTCTATTGAATGTGATCGTCTTCGCTGTCGCTGGAATACTGGGACTCGTGTTCTTGATTCAAACCCTTGGACGGCTAACTGACCAAGCGTCAGAAAAAACTAAACTTAACCTCGGAAGCGCTGCTACCGTTGTTCCACTTCCGACTGACGTGCATCGGACCCCAGAGAGTTTACCCAAGCCGCCCGTGTCAAAGCACCCGACCAGCACTTACCACCACACAAGAACTGGCCCGTTGGACTTACCGGCCAACATGGTCTTAGGAAGCTCCGTGTGGCGAGTCTTCTACTGCTGGTTGGCTGTCTTCTGTCTAGTCGGCTGCCAGATGGGATGGGTGCTGCGACCATTCATTGGCAGCCCAGATCTTCCCTTTGAATGGTTTCGCTCCCGCCACTCAAACTTTTTCGAGGCCGTATTCAACCTGATTTTCTAGACAAACGTCGCCACCTGAAACCTGTACACCATCAATGCCTTTTACTAAAGAACAACTTCGCTGCGGCCTGCAGGGCGTGGTTCAAGGGTTCCATACCGTTGACCGCGTTCTGCGCCCCGGTGGCGACGTCCAACATCGCTCGTCCGAGACCAAGCCGACGCGTCAGAAATCGAGTGACAGAGCATGGATCAAAACAACAATCTGGATGGTCTGTATTGTCGGTCCAATCTATGGAATCGCCATGGGAAGTTACGCGTGGATCGATGGGCATCGCAGCTTCAGCCAACAGGCATTGCAAATGTTGTATTCCGGATTGAAACTTCCACTGTTAATCACAACAACCGTCGGCCTATCGCTCCCCAGCTTTTTCGTGCTTAACTCACTGTTTGGACTAAGGGACGACTTTCGAGAGGCTGTTCGCGCGGTCATATCGGCCCAAGCCGGCCTAGTGATCATCCTAGCATCACTAACACCTTTGACATTCTTCTTCTACGTGTCCAATACGGCAACAACATCCTATTCCGCTGCCATTTTGTTCAACGCATTAATGTTCGCCGTCGCCAGCATATCAGCTCAACGCCTGCTCGCATCGTGGTATGCACCACTGATTGAAAAGAACTCTCGTCACCGCGGCATGATGGTACTCTGGATCTTCGTATTTGCCTTTGTTGGAATTCAAATGGGCTACGTTCTCCGGCCATTCATTGGCGACCCAAAATCGCCAACCACTTTTCTACGTGAGAACCCATTCGAGAATGCCTATATTCGCGTTTGGGAGCTCGTGCTAGAAGTCTCGGGAGCCTTCTAAAACCCAAACGATAGCGCGCGAAAAAAGCCGCTTATTGAAGAAGGATTCAACAAGCGGCTTTCAGCAACAATCAAACAATCAACACTCAAACAAATGTCGGAAGCTTGCAGTAGTTTCTAACGGAAGAGATTGAAGATTCCACCAAAGGTGAAGATCTGAGCGATCGTATTGGTAAACAGCTCTTTCTTACGGTACTCCAAAACGATCAAGTCACCCGGCTGAATAATCACTCGTTCGCTTGGATCGGCCAGAGCATATCGCAGATCGACATCGATCGCCTGCTGCTCACAACCGCACTTACGCAAAATGGTAATTTGCGTGGCAGGAAGGATGGACGATGCTCGACCAATTCCACTACTACCGGCAGATCCAGCCACTGATCCACCCGCAATCGCAATGGCTTCGAGCACATCGAGATTGTAATCTCGGGGCAACGGGAACCGTCCACCGTCAAGCAGTCCACCAGTGTAGAAGACCTCTTCTTCGCGTCCCTTGATGTAAACAACGTCGCCGTCATACAGCGTGATATCTTCTTCAGACAGGTTAGGGAACTGTCCACGCTCAGCTTCAACTGGGATACGAATCAAGTTGGCATCATCCCCGCCCATTGTTCGAAAGCCGCCAGGAGCGTTGACTTCCTTGACCAATGAATCAACATCGCCACTCTGACCACCGCGGAAGATGAGAATCTCGTTGCGAGCGCGCTCGCCCGGCATGCCACCTGTTTCACTTAACGCATGCAGAACGTCGTTCTCGCCAGCGGGCAGCTGGATCGAAGCTGTCTCAGTCGTACCGCTTTGTGGTAAGAAGACTTGGTTCCGATTTAGACTATTGACTTGGTTTCCGTTATCAATGTCTTCGCGAATGACAAGGACGTTGTAAGTTCGTCGCTGCATCAGGGTCACGATGATTTTTTCGTTGCCTTCCAAGAGAATCTCTTTGTCCTTGGTGTACGCATCGGCGATTCGGCGTTCTGCGTCAGCCAAGGTCAATCCGGAAACTCGAATGGGAGCAACCAAAGGCAGTGAGATGTAACCATCGTCGCGAATCGGAACTGGGTAACCCAGCCCTGGCTGAGCACCTGGATCGTCGGGGAAGTTTACCGGAGGAGGAGTATCCTTGTCTCCGGTTACACCCTGAATATAGATTCCAAGAGTATCACCTTTTCCGAGCGTATACTCTTCAGGTGGTGTCTGGCGAAGGGCCAGAAAGTTAATCTGTTCAGTCGTATCCGGCTTGCAACAGGCTGCGTTGAGCACTTCCTGAGCAGGGATAAGACTTTCCGATGGTATGGATGACTGGCATCCGGTAACGATGCTCATTGAGCAACACATGGCGATCGCCGAAGCGATTTTGAAATTTAAGAGGTTTGACCGCATGGTCGTGGTCTCCAGAAAACGATTGTGTCGGTTGTTATCTTGTTGCGGGATTTATCCCTTGCTCCAATCATTTCGGACATCTCGTTGATCCGCTATTAGCGGTTAGCCACGTGTTCCCGTTGTTCTGGTTCAGGCGACTTTTCCGATTGTTACGGTCGATCTCAAAGCTCGGAATGTGCCTTTCAAATCTGTTAGTCTGTACCGATTAAGTGGCGCTGGCGGCCAGTTTTTGCTCCCAAACCAGTCGAACGTGATAGCAGCCAACCGCTGCCCTGACTCGACTTTCTACGATCGCTAAAACGCAAAGTCACACCACCAACGGACTTGGCCGGGCTTTCTCATGCATTTTCCCCACAATGGTTCAAACTGGAACCTCCGCTATAATCGTGCTTTTCCAGATTACTCCTCTTCCCGTCGGACGCGATGAACTATCACGCACGAAAGAACTGCCCTGAAACCGAACGAATCCGTGCCAGCGCCGCACGAGAAGCAAACTGGAAACGCTGGGGGCCTTACCTCTCTGAGCGACAGTGGGGAACCGTTCGAGAGGATTACTCCGCCAATGGCGACAGCTGGCAGTCGTTTACTCACGAACAAGCGATCAGCCGTACCTACCGTTGGGGTGAGGACGGTTTGTTGGGGATCACCGACCGACAAAACCGACTTTCTTTTGCTTTAGCACTTTGGAATGAAAAGGATCCGATCCTCAAAGAACGTCTGTTTGGGCTGACCGGGCCCGAAGGCAATCACGGAGAAGACGTAAAGGAATCATACTTCTATTTGGATTCCTCTCCTTCGCACGCCTACATGAAAGCGCTCTACAAGTATCCCCAAGCCGAATTTCCCTATCGAAAATTGCGAGACGAGAACGCAAAACGGTCGCTTGATCAGCTTGAATACGAATTGCAGGACACCGGCGCGTTTCGCGACAACCGCTACTTCGATGTGGTTGCAGAATACTCCAAGGCGGACCCCAACGATGTGCTGATTCGGATCACGATCTCCAATCGGGGGCCAGACGAAGCACCCATCCACTTGCTGCCAACGTTTTGGTATCGCAACACATGGCGGACCGGCAGAACAGGAGAAGGCTATTGGCCAGAACCAACAATCGAATTGGAATCCCCCGGCCATATGATCACCGACCATGAGTCGCTGGGGAGATTTCATATGCTGTACGAGGGTGCTGACGGAGACCAATCACCTCCCCCTGCCCTGTTCACCAATAACGAATCAAATTTCAAACAGCTCTACAACGGCGTAAACTCAACTCGCTACGTTAAAGACGCTTTTCACCGGTGTGTGGTCAACGGCGAATCTTCTGCTGTCAATCCCGAAAGCCACGGCACCAAGGCTGCACCGCATTACAATTTCTCGATCCCTGCAGGCGAATCGAGAACTGTCCAACTAAGGTTAATCAGCGACGAGAATTATCAAGCCGCTGTCACTCAACAGAAAATTCCCGCCGCTTCCGTCGGCGTCGGTGCCGATTTCGCTGGTGTCTTTGAAGCACGCCTCACCGAAACGGATGACTTTTATAGCGCAGTGCTAGAGAAAATTGATGGCGAGGATGCCAAACAGATTTCCCGCCAGGGCTACGCGGGATTACTGTGGAGCAAACAGTTTTACTTTTACAGTGTGCGCGACTGGTTGGCGGGAGACCCCAATGGTCCAACGCCACCGGACCAACGCAGAATCGGTCGCAACAACGAGTGGACGCATCTCTACAACCGAGATGTAATTTCCATGCCCGACAAATGGGAATATCCGTGGTACGCAGTTTGGGATCTGGCCTTCCACATGTTGCCCTTCGGCCGAATCGACATTGAATTCGCCAAACAGCAACTGCTCTTGTTTTTACGCGAGTGGTACATGCACCCCAGCGGCCAGATTCCCGCTTACGAGTTTAGCTTCTCCGACGCCAACCCGCCCGTTCATGCGTGGGCGGCTTGGGAGATCTATCAAATGTCGGGCCCCGAGGGAAAACGTGACCGTTCGTTTTTAGCACGCGTTTTTCACAAGCTGATGATTAACTTCACTTGGTGGATTAATCGTAAAGACAACGATGGAAACCACATTTTCTCAGGCGGCTTTCTAGGGCTTGATAACATCGGTGTGTTTGACCGGTCACGCGAATCGCCAATCGGAGGGCGGCTAGACCAAGCAGACGCGACAGCATGGATGGCGTTTTACTGCACCACAATGCTGACGATTGCCCTAGAACTTGCCAGCGAGGACGAGAGCTACGAAGACGTAGCGTCCAAATTCTTCGAACACTTCGTCACCATCGCCGACGCAATGAACCAACTCGGCGGCGCCGGCTTGTGGGATGAGACCGACGGATTCTACTACGATCATCTAAGCCGAGGCGACGATACGATCGCTTTAAAGATCCGCTCTTTGGTGGGACTGCTGCCAATGGTTGCCGTTGGAGTACTGGATTCGGATGTGATCGAACGACTGCCGGGCTTCAACAAACGCCTACAATGGTTTCTCGAGAATCGCAAAGCCCTCTCGCAGCACATTACCTTTAAGAAGTGTGATGACAAGCGATCCATCATGTTGCTGGCGATGCCTTCCCGCAAGCGTTTAGAGGCAATGCTGAAGTATATGTTGGACGAGACTGAGTTTCTGTCTGATTTTGGCATTCGGTCCATGTCGAAAACACACGAGCTAAATCCGTTTGAATTAAAAGCGGACGGTCACAGCTATTCGGTGAAGTACAATCCGCAAGAATCTGATTCGTATCTATTTGGGGGTAACTCAAACTGGCGAGGGCCAATTTGGTTCCCGGTGAATTACCTAATCATCGAATCCCTGCACCAGTATCATGAATTTTTCGGCGACGATTTCCAAATCGAGTGTCCGACGGGATCCGGTGTCTTCATGAACCTCAAACAGGTGGCTCAAGAGATCGCCGCCAGACTGACACGGCTGTTCCTGCCCGACAGCGAGGGACATCGTCCGATGAACGATTTCTCCGAACGGTTTGCCAAAGACCCCCACTGGAAAGACAACTTATTGTTCTACGAGTATTTCCATGGCGAGTCCGGTCGCGGCATGGGCGCATCCCATCAAACCGGTTGGACAGCGTTGGTGATCAATTGCTTTGAAGAAAAACACCGAGCCGATTAGCATGAAGTGGTCCGGTCACTCACTGTCACGGAGTGACACCGCCACAAAAACGACGGACAAATCACAACGCACAGGTGTTCCATGCCCAAACTGATCGCAACAAGCGTAATTCGTGAACAGATTGTCAAAGCGATCCTCGCCAGTTTTCAGCAGAGCATGCCGATCTACGCCGACATGATGGCGGTCGCTGAGGACATCAACAACGCGGCTGGCCCAGACGAGGCCAATCGCCTTGGCCGAATCATGCACGCAGCCATCCGGTGTGCGTCGCCGCAGGAATTACGGACGATCAGAGACATTCTTGCCCTGATGGGTTGCGAGCCGGTCAACTACTATGACTTGCGCGAGAAAGTCTCGGTGCAGAGTACCGCGTTTCGGCCGACCTGCCCGCAAGACATCCAACGGAATGGTTTTCGTCTGTTTTGCTCAATGCTTTCGATCGACTGCATCGACAAATCAGAACGTCCTTTTGTTCTTTCGATCATCGCGCGACGTGATCTGTTCTCCCCGGCACTGACCGATCTGATCGCGGCAGGTAAACAACAGGGCGGGCTCGACGAAACGCGCAGCCATCTCTTTATCGCTGAATGTGTACGACTGTTTACCCGTCCCGAAACTGCGATGGTCAGCATGGAAGAATACGAGCGGTTGCGCTCCATCAACAAAGTGACTGCTCAAGTATTGATCACAAACTCGCTGGCCTTTAATCATTTGACCCCTTCGGTCGCCTCGGTACCGGAAGCGCATCGACAAATGTTACTGCGCGGCATCCACACTATCCCCGTCTGGCAGGGGCCTGTCGGCAAAGACGTCGTTCTGCGTCAAACCTCGTGCTTGGCTCCGCCGGTCAAGTTAAAATTCCCAACTGATGGTGACACCTACATTGAAGCTGATTACCAAGAGACTTTTGTCGAGTTCGAGGAACGCCTGATAGCGCTGACTCCCAAGGGACGACTGTGGTTTGAGAAACTGTTCGCCCAAGGCAAGGAGCAGTTGACATTGCGAGAAGGCGATGTGGGCTATGCAGATCATTACTACGAAGTAATGGGCGCGGCATTAGAACCTTTCCCCAGCGATTTGATTGAATGCTGGAGTCAAAAACTTACCTATTTTACTTTTGAGTGTCTCGCAGAACGCATCGACGGTGACCAGACTTTTGAGCAACTCGTCTCTGACGGCACCATCACATTGGTTCCGCAGAAGTACGAAGACTTTTTTGGCCCCGCGGCAACCAATATTTTCAACTCTAATATCGGGCTCGATGATGTGAGCAACGTCGGCGTTACGACGGCAGACTCCCAAACCGAGTTCGAATCAATGCTCGGTCAGCCGGTCGTCAACATGTACGACTACTACGACGACATCCAATCTGCTTCACAAACGCGAATTTGTGAGCAGCTCGCGATAAAGAGTGAGACTAGGTGAGCGGTTCGGCGCTAGCCGCCGGTATCCATCGGTACTGGTCTCACCCACTCCGAAAACGTTCACAAC
>CAZDBE010000079.1:0-19184 GCA_964503675.1 uncultured Pirellulaceae bacterium
GGCCGCAGATCAGATTCGCCAAACTGCGGATGCTAACTTGCATTGGGGGATAGGGCACAAATGATTGGGCGAACTGTAAGTGCGTGACCTGCCTGTCGACTATCTGGTAACCTGATCAATGACTCGATCGATGCCGGGCTCGAGGCGTAACTGGCGGATGAAACGGCTGCGCTCTGCCTCAGTTTGAGCGTATCCTGTCACGGTTGCGACGCGCTGATTGATCGAAACGGAAAGTCCTCCGCCGTCGTTGGCCATAACAGGCAAACGCCCGATCCTGTTGTTAAATCGGTTCGAGATTTCAGCGTTACTGCGTGTCGGAGAAGCAAAACGAGGTGAAAGCGCGGTACGAACTCCTTTGCGAATGACTTGAAATCCTTTGCCTTGGCCAAAGCCTCCAAATCCATTCTGTTGATTGCGTCCTGCGTTTCCGCCGCCAAATCCTCCTCCACCACCACCGTCATTCACGCCGCCTCCAAACGAAGCGCCGTCGGCCAAAGGTGGCCCTGAAGTTTCTCCTGGCGGGCCCACGAACCCCAGTTCCTGAATTCTCTCCCCCGTCGCACCAACGAAACCTTGATTCCTGACGTCATCGGAACTTACGCCACTCAACAGGTCTGCGTCCTCGGCCGTAAACGCGTCAATTCCATCTCCTCCACCGTTGCCGGTCCCGGTGTTGCCCCCTATTTGGGACTGTTGCTGGTCAAGCTGTTGTAGATCAGCAATACCGGTATCGCCCAAACCTAGATCTTGACCGAGCGTGTCCTGTGAGGGGGGCAAGCACGTGAACGTGACTAGTACGGCTATGGCCCAGCATCGGTAGTTCGTGATCATAGAAAATGTGTGTTTGGACTGTTGAATCATGGCTTACAACGCGTGATTAGGAATCTGGAGTACGTCACGATTCATATCGGTTCTCAGGACCCAGCAAAAGTGAATTCGACTATATTTAACGATTCTAATTCCGCAGGAGTGCCGCGATCGGAAAAGTTTACCGCTGATTGCACAATTTTACTCACAGTGATGAAACTAACCAGGGCCTCGTCGGGTTAGAATTAAGGCATAATCACCCACCCAACTATTCAAGAACCACAGAACCACAACAATGTCACCAAATATCCCAACGACTCTCCAACGACTCGGCACCTCAAATTTCCTAACATCAATCAGCGGGTTAGTTACGTTTCAAAGTGCAGCATTCAAATCGCTAGCGACAGCAAGTTTCTGCTTGGCTTTTTCTTTGTTGCTGATCAGCCCGACCGTGGCTCAAGAGCTTCCCGACCGCCCTGCGACCGAAGAGTTGCTTCCTGAGACAACGATCGCGTTGGCGAAGATGCACAACTTCGGTGAGTTTTTCGAGAAGATGCAGACTAGCCTCGGCGCGCAGATGATCGAGGACGAGAGTCTTGCTCCGTTAGTGGAGCGGTTGTACGAGGTTGGCGAAGACCAGTACGCGCGTGTCGAGGAAACCGTGGGCATGTCATTGGATGAGCTTAAATCGTTGCCGTCGGGAGAAATGACAATTGCTCTTGTCGCGCCGCGTCGCAAGGACCTAGCGGTCGTCGTAATCATTGAATTAGATGATGAAAACGAAGCCGTCGACAAAGCCCTCGGGCGAGCGAGGGAGCTTTTCGAAGGGGAGAATGGTATTGAGGACGTGACGTCGGATTTCGAAGATCTCAAAATTGAGAAAGGGATCGTCAAGGGTAATCCGGTCTTCTTCTGTCGTCACGACGGTGTGATGGTCGGATCGTCTTCCAAAGAAGTGCTGGAAGATATTTTTCTTCGTTGGTCCGGCGGCGAGAACGAGAAAGTCCGACCGCTGTCGGAGAACCGAAAATTTATCACGATCAGCAATCGCTGTTCAGCTTCAGATGAATTTCCAGCTGATGCGATGTTCTATGTTGATCCTATCGGTATCTTCAAAGCTAACGCCAAAGGTAAGCCGGGGATGCAGATGGTTGTGGCAGTGTTGCCGGCATTTGGGCTGGACGGTTTGCTGGCCGCTGGTGGGAACTTTTATGCACAAACAGATGGCTACGAAACGATCATGCATGGTCACGTGATGTTGGCGTCTCCGAGAGAGGGGCTATTCGATGCGATTGCGCTCAAGCCCGGCGAGTACCAACCTCAGGAGTGGGTGCCGGTTAATGTGGGGTCGTACATGACCACGAGTTGGGACGCCCAACAAATGTACGCCGGCATCGAAGAGATCTCCAACACTCTCTCCGAAGGTTCCTTTGATAAGTTTCTCGAAGGCGTTACAAAAACGGGTGGCTTTGACTTAAAAGAAGCGATCATCGACGAAATGAACGGCAGAATGACTGTCATTCGCCCTATTCTGACGGGCGATCAGTTCAATGCTATCGGAAACGTGTTCGCAATGGGACTTAAGGATCCAGAAAAGTTCGATGAATTCTTGGAGGCTCAGTTTACACGCGATGAAAGCAAGGATAACTGGTCGCCGGCCGAGCATGAGGGAGTCCAATACTGGACGATGGGTGATGTCGGAAAACGCTCTGAGGAACGTCGTAAAGCATGGCTGAAGAAGAGTGGTCGGAAGGTTGACGCTGATAAAGAGGCAAGACGTGAGATGATGAGAAAGAACATGCGTCAGTCGAGGCCATCATGTGCCGTGTTGGGCGATAGCCTGATTTTTGGCGACAGCGAAGAGTTCATTCAAATCGCGATTGATACTTACAATGGCAACGGCGAAGCACTGGTGGACGACAAAGAGTTCCAGCGTCATGCCGAAAACATGACAAAGCTGCTCAATAGCGATGTTCCCGCCGGAATGATGTTCGCGGACTCGGCCCGAGAGTTGGGCGTGATGACTCGCGCTATCGGAGCAGACAATATTAAAGAGTTCCTCGCGGAGCAAGCGGAGAGCAAACCGGAATACTTTCAAGGTCTCAAAGAGGCGCTCGATGAAAATCCGCTACCGGACTACGATTTCTTCCGAAAGTACGTTCCGACCTCTGGCGGTTTCGTAACTAGCGACGATTCAGGCTACCACTTCTTGCTGTTTCAAGAATCAAGACTGGTTGAGGATTAGAATGCCATCGGGGCCGATTATTCGGAACTCAACATCTGGTCATACATCATCCTGATGTTCTCAATCTGTCGATCGAATTGTCGGCGAGGATCAAGTGAAGGGTTTTCGAGAAGTCGATCAGCCAGAAAAGTGAATGCCGCGCGCCGACGAGACTTAAGCTTGGATTCAGCCAACTGATTCTGAAGCTCCAATGCCATTCCTTGGGATGTCTCATAAAACGTGGCTAACGCGTTTTCGCTGCTGCTGTCTCCCAGATCTGTGGTCTGGTTTGTGGGGTGTTCTGTCTGGAGCTTTGCCAACTGGGAATAGATCTGCCGTAGTTCGCGGTGGATTCCTGAGAACTCCTCCTCTCCGACTCCTTTATGGTACATCGCTTGGCCCAGCTTCTTTTTCGCATTGGGAATGTCAATCTTGGCCAGACGTCTGTTCTGCGAAGTCGGTTTGTAGGTACGGGTAGAACCGAAAATCTGCTCCTTGATACGTGTCACATCGTCCCGAAGAGATCCACGACGCCACCTCCAACCGACTACCGCCAGCAGTCCCATTGAAGCCGTCAGTAGAGCGAGCAGCAGTGGCCATGTTCGAATTCCCTCTTGCACCTCAACTACCGCGGGACGCAACGTGCCAGTTTCCCAGTCGATCTGCTCATGAGAATATCCTTGCTGCAACAATTCATTTGACCGAAGACGTGCTTCCTCTCGTGCTGCCTTGACGCGTTCTCTGCCCTGTTCCATTTCTATCTGTTGTTTCAGCATGGCATCGGCCTGCTCTCGGTCAATTTGCCCGCGTTCCTGAAGCCGACTTATACGCTCCTTCTCTCTGTTGAGAGATCTGTTTTGCTTTTCCGCTTCGCGTTTTCGAGCAAGTTCTTTCTTGGCCTTTTGACGTTTGGCCTCTTCCTCCCGTCGAAGCTTTTCTTGCTGAGCCATGCGCTGCTGTTCAATCTTAGCCTGTTTGGCAACTTCCAACGCATGAGCGGCGGCTTGGTCACGTGCTAAATCATGTCCGTTGTATCGGGGAATAGTAACCGGCAAGCTGAAGTTGGCTTTTGCTACGTCGACAACTCTTTTGTTCTCCGCGTCCAATTGAGGCACTGCACGTAAGGCGTCGAAACGAACCGGATCGATGTGCAATAGAATGTGCGAATTCTCTGCGGCAGCCACCGGTTGGATTTCTCCAGTCTTAACAACAAGATCACCGCCGAAGATTTGTATGGTCTTTCCGCCTTGAATTGGCGGAAGACTGGATACATCGACCGCAAAATTCATATGGTATGCCAGCGCGGGGTAAACAACTGAAAAACCGACGGAATCATCATTCTCAGTCACGCCGCCGCCAATGTTGGTCTTTGGAGATTTCAGGCGTCCAACGTGGCCGAAGTCTTTCCGGTCTGGGAATTCCAGTTCCAAACTCTCTTTCGTGGAGGCACCGGGGATGAGGCTGGCGACATTGTTCTCTCGATCAACTCTAATCTGACATTCGATCCGGAACTCTCCGCCAGAGGCCGCGATTCGAGACTTCATCCAACGCTTGAACGACGCAAGTTGCGAAGTTCGAATTCTCCGCTTCGAAAGGGAAGCTATGTCCAATCTTCCTTCCCCAAAAAATCCACGTGGGAAGAATGGCAGGTAGCTGTCGTCCCAATTCGTTGGCTGTTTCAACGTGACGACCGATGGCAGCATTCGGTCCCGATCGCTACCCTGAATTTGGCGTGGGATCATGGTGCCATAATTGTAGTACTCTGTGTCCTCTCGATAAACGCTCAACGCGGCCGCCAACCAGTCTCTGCGCTGGATTGCTTCGGGGGCAGCATCGGCAGCCAGCGCAACTTGGACCTCGGGTTGCCAAAGGTAAAGGGGATCCGATTGAGGCACCAACAAATCGCCTGAGGCTAATATCCCCGCAGGAGGAAGCACCAGAGGAAACTCCCAGAGCTTGTTTTTGCATTTGATGTCGGCGAAGACAGCGCTGTGCCGTGGGCGAATCTCAAATCGCGCCCCCCACTGCGATTGTCCGTCCGGTTGATCGTTGGGGTTAGAACGATCAACCACATCGAAAATCGTAGAGACATAAACGCTGCGATTTCTGTCACCTTCCTTACGAAGTAGAATTGAAAGCTGCTCCGCCTTGATCGGTGTCATCGCCCAGTGTTTGGGGAAGGTCAGCGATTGAGGTAGCGTAAGGTTCGCCAGCAATTTCTGTTGCTTCGCACCGACGAACGAGAGACGCAATTCGCCAGCTTTTTGATCGCCACGCCAGTCAATCGTATATCGTTCATTGCCAAAATCGTACTCGCCAACGCCGGCCCTGTTAACGGTGCGGAATCGAAACGGTGGCTTGAGCGCTAGTTTACTCAAATCCTTAACCAAGTCTCGATAGAAAGCCTCCTTACTCCTCTTGCGTTGAAACTCATCTTCGCCACGCCAACCTCTGCCCCCGTACGTTACGTATGGCTTTGTCTTGGATTTGCCGAGGAGGCGAGTCGCCATCGTCCGGATATTTATATTTCCAAGTCTGACTTCGGGCCTGAGAATCTCGGGATGCAAATACAGCGTGAGACGGTCGGCAAAAATCTGCATACCAGGATTGTTGGGCAGGCCACTGGGTAGTTCTCCCACGACGGGAATATCGCCCAACGTCAATAGATCCATTGCCGTGCTGAGTTTCCTCATGCGGGAAGCGGTGGCGTCTTTTCCCCAAGCACGCGACGGTCGTCGCGCTTTAATATCGGTGTCAGCCAGAGCGGCTTTATCGTGATCCTGACAAAGGGCGATCGAATGGAACGCAGGAACCACTTCGCCGATCGCGAAAATCGCCGCGAGAGCCAGCACAATGCGTGGGCACCAGCTAAATGTGTATGTCAAGAATGACAGACGCAGCATGTCGACTCCTAAAGTTTTGAAAAGCTCTTTCCATTGTCATATTGAGCGCAGCTGAAGTCAATGTAATTCTGCGTCCTCACGGAATCAGGCTGTGTTTGCTACTTTGGTACCGCTCTGACAGCACCGGTCGAAATTCCACCGTCGATCAGCAGCGTCTGCCCCGTCATGTAGGCGCTGGCGTCTGACGAGAGAAACACGACCGCGCCGTGAAGATCTCCGGACGCACCGGGACGCTTAAGCGGAATTCGGTCCGACAAGTAATCGACCCATCCCTCGTCTTCGTACATCACTGCGTTCTGCTTGGTCTTGAACCAACCGGGTGCCAAACAATTAACCGTCACGCCGTGTGGTCCCCAATCGTCGGCAAGGCTCATCGTCAACTGCTTCACGCCGCCCCGGCTACCGCAGTAAGGCCCCAGACCAGCATACCCGTTGACGCAAGTAACCGACCCTATGTTGATGATCCGTCCGTACTTGCGTTCTACCATACGCGCGGCGTGTTCCTGAGCGACAAAGAAAACACCGCGCAAGTTAGTTTCGAGAACAAGGTTCCAATCGTCCCATGTAATTTCAAGTGCGGGCTTTCTGACGTTGCAACCGGCGTTGTTGACCAGAATGTCAATCGAGCCAGCCAACTCCCACGCTTGGGCGACTGCAGACTTAATACTTTCGTGATCCCGTACTTCTAAGGGAACTGGCATCGCTTTGCGACCAAGTTTCTCAACCATTGCCGCAGTCTCGGAAAGATCCTCGGCTTTCCGCGCCGTCATCACGATGTCGGCGCCTGCGGAGGCCAATGCGATCGAAAATTGCTGCCCCAGCCCACGACTGGCGCCACTTACAAATGCTGTTCTACCCGAGAGATCAAAAAGACTATTTTCAGACACAGGGAAGTATTCCTCAGTTAGGTTAGTATCAAACTTTCGCTTCGCCAAATTGCGTTATTTCACGGAGTGAAATGCGACTAACTATATCTTCCCTCAATTTCAGACAAAACATAAGCGTCGGTTTCAACTTTCTTACGCTCCGCTAAAGCGTTTGTCGAGCTTGCATGTTCGATCTGCCGCAGCGCCCACGCACTTGCTCCACGAACTAGCGGTTCGTCGTCGTTAATGCCAAGCGTTAGTGGCTGGATTGATATTGGATTGGCTTCGTTTCCCAACGCAATTGCTGCATTACGTAAGATACCTCGTCGCTTGGGTCGCCAGAGTGGCGTCTTGCGGAATTGGGCCCGAAACTGGTCGTCACTCAATTCAAACAGCTCCGGCAGAGAGAGCGCGTTGTGCCCCGGCTGCGGTTCGAATGCCGGCTCAGTCGCCAATGGAGCTTTGCGATTCCATGGGCATACCTCTTGGCAAATGTCGCAGCCAAGGATCCAGTTTTGCATTTGCTCACGCAACTCGACCCGGATCGGCGATCGATGCTCGATCGTCAAGTAGCTGATGCACTTGTTTGCGTCCAACACATGCGGTCCGACAAAGGCGTCTGTTGGACATGCGTCAATACAGGCTGTGCACGTTCCACAGTGGAACGTCTCAAAAGCGTCATCCCAGTCCAATGGTTGGTCGATCAACACTGCGGCCAAGAAGAAGTAGCTGCCGATCTGTTTGTTGATCAACATCGTATTCTTGGCAGCCCACCCAATGCCGGCACTGCGGGCGAACTCCCTTTCAAGTAGCGGAGCTGTGTCGACGACACCACGCGCTTTGGCGTCGGGGAAAACGGTTTGGATATATCTGCAAAGTTCCTTCAGCCGTTTGTGAATCAAGTCGTGATAGTCGGTTGGCCCCCATGCGTACCTTGCGACCCGTCCGGTGAGCGGACCATCGGTAACGGGCTGGCAAGTTTGATACGGCATTGCCAGCATTAAAACGCTGACGGATTTCTCCATGACGAAATCAGGATCGCTGTAAGCTTCCTGACGCGTCTCCATGTACTCCATCTCACCGTGGAATTGTTGTTGCAGCCACGCCTGAAACTGTGGGAAAGTGCTTGGAGCATCTGCCGGTGCGCAGCCAGACACCTCGAATCCCAGCCTGCGGGCTTCTGATTTTAATGATTGTGTCGATTGAGACAGGTTAGGCATGGAGGATGGTCATAAAAAAGAGGGGTAACCACTGGACAAAGTGTATTGCATCGTCGGGAGTTGTGTTTAGTGTGAATTGGGGCAACTGATCAGGCCCGCATTAGCTTCGTTGGAGGAACTTCAACGGAACTTCAACTTAGACCCACAACATTCGATCCAACTAAGGGCAATCACATGAAACGTATGCTTATCCTCGCCGTCGCGGTCGTGGCACTGGTATTTACCACCACTGACGCTTCCGCTCAACGTTACAACAACGGCTACGCTTTTGGAACCGGCGTCGGCCAATCATTCTGCGGCGGTCTTGGAGGCAGCAGATTCTCTGCTCCACCATATTTCGCGCAACATCCACCAGTTTACTACAGTGGTATCGTTCGCCGACCTTATGGCATCAGCCCATACGCGGCCCCTCCGGGTATCAGGCCAGTTGAGATGAGCATGCCGATTCAAGCTGCCAAGCCAGTAACGATTCGCAATCCGTTCTCCAAGCAGCCTGTGAAAGTTTCGATTCCTGAGAAACAACCGGTCCGCACGAAGAAGGCAATCAAGAACATGAACAACCAAACGACTTGGGTTCGCAACCCATTCTTCGTTCCAGAGGTTGAAGCAGTTACCGAAGTCAAAATCGACGCTGAAGCAGAGGCAATCTTGCTTGCCAGTGTCGACGTTGCTGGAGCTACCTTGATCGAACTTGCCGAAATGGCGACGTTCAAGTTCAAGTAAGCCAAGCACCGGCTCTGTGTGTCCCAAGTAGATACCACCAAAACGTGACCTTCCTAACAGTGACTTGCACTGATGCAGGTCGCTGTTTTGCTTTATAGACTGTGTCCGACAGCGTAGTGGGGGAGTAAAGCCTGTCCCTCAAGTCCATTTATTCTCTATCGTTCTCAAGCTTTGGCTCGAAGCGGTAGCCCACATCACGGACGGTGTGAATAAAGCGGGGTTGTGCAGGGGCTGGTTCAATTTTGCTTCGCAAGGTCGCCACGCAACGGTCGACACTTCTCGAGCTGACAATCACTGATCGCCCCCAAACGCGATTCATGATCTCCGTCCGCGTCAACGCGCGATGAGGGTTTACTACAAACAAGTCCAGCAAACGGTACTCCTTCGTCGTCAACGGCACACGCTTCCCTTTGACGCGTAATGTGTGGGCCGCTCGATCTAGTGAAACGTCTCCAAAATCTATCTTTGTCTGTGCCTGCACGTCACCGCGACGGAGAAGATTGTTCACGCGCGCTAATAACTCTCGAATACCGAATGGCTTGGTGACATAATCATCAGCTCCCGATTCCAACCCACGAACGATCTCTGCTTCTTGGCCCTTCGCCGTTAACATCAACACGGGCATCGTTAGTTTTTCACTGCGGATCCTGCGACAGAGATCAAATCCGTTAATCGAAGGCAGCATGATGTCAAGAATCACGAGGTCTGGTCGCTGCGACAGTACCGCTGCAAGTCCGACTTGCCCATCGGTTGCGGTGTTGACGGCATAGCCGGCGGCGTCGAAATTGTCCGACAGTCCGCGTAACAAAGCAGCATCGTCTTCAATGATCAAGATCTGGGTTCCGACTACCTGATTCGTTGCCGCTTTGGTGTCATGCATCGCTTTTTCCCTGTCCTTGTTTCTCTTCCTGTCGGACCTCTACCGATGGAAGGAGAATTATAAACTTGCTTCCGCGTTCGGTTTTACTTTCTACGGTAATGCTGCCACCGTGAGACAAAACGATCGCCTTAACAATACTCAACCCTAGTCCACATCCCGTCTGCTCGCGGGTCATCAACGTATTGGCTTGGTAGAATCGATCGAAGATCTTTCTTTGTGTACGAGTGTCAATACCCATTCCATTGTCAGAGACTGAGATCGAAGCTTGTGAATTCACTTGATCAAGGCAAACCCGAATCTCTTTCTCATCTTTCAAATTGTATTTCCATGCATTCTCAAGAAGATTGACCAGCACGGTCACTAGGGCGTCGCAGTCTCCTGCGATAACACAATCTTGGCAGACGGTTAGTTGGATTGAGCTAACTGCCTCGGGAGTGCGATCGCTGAAGACGTCTATTGCCTCGTTGGCCACTGCCGACACACTGGTGTTTTGTAGGTTGAGATTTGACTTGCCCTGATCCAGTTTCGAGAATGTCAGGAAGTTGTTGATGAGGCGGGTGAGTCGAGTGTTCTCTTGGGCAATCAATTTTAAATAGTCTTGTTGTTGGCTAGAGTCTGTCGAATTTCCACCAGATTGTTGGTTCATCAACAGCGTATCCACCAGAAGACGGATCGACGTCAACGGCGTTTTCAACTCATGTGATACGTTGGCGACAAGATTGTTTTTTTGCTCGGCAAGTTCTAATCGTTTTCGGACTACCCCCGAAAGTATCCATGCGAGAACGGTGGTGGTGGCAACCACCAAGAGGGCAATCCAGATGTATATTGCTGATCGGCCTTTGGATCCGCCAACACTTTCGTAGTCGTGATCCGTGGTCACTCCAAGTTTCCAAAAACCGAGTGTTGGGCCGAGTGACACATCGACGAGGCTACTACTTTCCCCACCGGTTTGGGTCGTCGTCCAACGCACGCCTTTGGGCAACGGAATCTCTTCACAGATTTCGCCTATCCGTCTGCCGATCGTTTCCGTTTTCCAGAGCACCGTCAGGCTCTGGTCAGGGGACGCTTGTCGCCAGAGATCGTCGATGAGCGTTGTACGTAGTTGATTGTCTGAAGATTGTTGCTGTGTCACGGGCGTCGATTCCAAATACCTCACTGCAGTCGCCTCAGCCGCGTGAGTAGGGAAATGCGGCGTCTCAGACATCAGTTTTATAACTTCGTTCATCAAGAAGCATCGCTGTCGTGACACGATCGGACGTTTGTAGTCATTGAGACGGCGTGTCAGGGAATCTAAAACGTCAGCTCGAATTGGAGAATCATCGGGAAGTATCTGTAGCAATCGCAGTTCGGCGTTGGCCGCAAAGGAACGCCCTCCTTCGTCGAGAGTCGTTGATTTCGCTTGTGCGAGGAGGGCCTCAACCGCCTTTGTGGTGCGTCCTGCTTTGATCAAGCTTCGCGCCATGGATTCCTGCGCCCTAGCCGGGCCAATCCCGCCATTGGCTACCGGAAAAACATTTTTGTAAAGTTTAGCGGCCGCAGCGAACTGGCCCAATCGAAACTCGTGGTTGCGGGCCATTCGCCATGCTTCGGAATCGAAGACGGCACTGTCTGGATCGTCGTTAGCAGCAATGCGTGGATAAGAATCAAAATTTTCGTCGGCTTCCGGATCCAGATTTCCAACTACTAGGCTGTCGCACTTGCCCATGGAAACGATGGCTTCAAACGAGGAAGCTGGCGAGGCAAGATCAACCGCGTCCTGAAGTAAAACTAAATCGGCCTGCCAGCGCGTTTTAACGACGTGGCTGGCCGATTGAAGTTGCGTCCGATAGGCGTCAGTCAGCCGCTGATTGGCGGCCAACCGATCATTGTTGACCGCCTCGCGCATCATCCATACCACACCTAGGGACGGCACCAATGCCGTCAATAGCAGCAGCAATATAGGCCACGCGAAACGATCGCTCTTCATTAGCGCTTCCTAAAACTATTTGAGCTTCAAGCTGGCAAAAATATCGTCGACACTCTTGGAATCCGTCTCACTGTTCTTGGAGTAGATCAACCCGGTTGAAACGGCTGCAGAAGATCCGAATGCCGACTTGCGTTCAACGACCATGGTTTGATCTTTTTCTTTGTAATCAAACTTGGTCGCCATTGCGTCATGTTGGCCAAGTGTTGCCTGAACAATACCGGTAGGATCAAGAGTGACGTCATCAAATTTATCCTCCGCCTTGTCCAGAATACTCTCCAGCCACTTCTGGGGCGAATCAAAATCGTGATGTTTCGCCACTGACTTTTTTGGCCCCGCTTCAACCCAAACACTTATCTTGTTTTCAGGGTCGATTAACCAAGTGCGCGCTTCTTTCTTATGTTCTGGATTCGCTTGACTAAACGTGTGCCAACGATCTGGCAGTGTCAAAGAGAAATGATCGGTCTCGATGTTTTGCGGTTTCCCGAAGTCTTCCGCCTTGCGCACCTTTGTCAAATTTGCTTCCACACCTCCAGCAAGAAACTGAACGATATAGCGGTTAGCATCGTTGGAAATGTAGAACGTTTGACCAAGGTCAAGTTTCAGTTCGAAGCACTCAAATTCGCCCAACGAGGTTTTGATCGTCTTCATTCTTGGCACTTCGAGGCCGATCGTCTGTTTGGTCATTCCCAAAGATGTCACGACTGTTATTTTTCCTTTGAATCCAACCTGTAGGTCAAGGCGACGGAAAACTTCCGCGGCTTGCTCGTTGTCGTAGACGGTTTCGTTAAACTCTACAACGCGCGCATCGTCTTTTCCTTTCATATTGATGGTCGCCTTGGAGTCCTCGTAAATCGCCTCTGCATCTCCCAACAGACTATGTCGCCACTGGCTGTTGATTGAGGTAAACGATTGTCCGTCCACCAAAACGTGGCTTTTGCCGCGCTGCTTGTTTATTGTGACGGTTTGCCATGCGTCGCACTCCCAAGCCAGTTGGCCATCGTGCAGGCTTTTTTGAATTCGATAGACCTGATAGCCGATCGTCATGCCGTTGGGCAAACTCATTTCCAATTGCAATTCATCGCCATCACCCCAAGGGATCGGTAGCAGAGTCAATTCAGCTCCCAGTTTCGACTTTGCTAGACCCACCCACTTTTCTTGTTGGGGGTAATTGTCGACGACCGCCTCGAATGCCGCTTCAGCTTTTGCTGCCAGCCCTTTTTGAGAATAGCACTTGCCGAGTCGAAACTGAGCCTCGGCGGCTACCGCAAGCTGTTCCTTACTCTCTTGTATCACCTTCTTGTAGGCCTCAATGGCCTTATCCAGATCGCCGACCGTCTCCTCAAGATAGACCGCGCCTTCAAGCCCTTCGTCTAAGATTGTTTTGCCGTGTGAGGATGCAGACGCACCCACCGCGCACAACACGGCCAGAATCAGGACCGCGAATTTCATCAGCGATAGCCGAGCCTTAGTCTGGAGTGAGCTTAAGGATTGGTCGAGACGTGGCCTAGCGAAGTTTGATTTTTGTAACATTGGAACTGCTCCCTTTGGTGTAGACGGAGGTAAATGCGTTGCCGCAAAGCTCGTAGCCGATTGCGACAGGTGTCACAATAGACTTCCTATGTTACCGGTGTGTTACGTCCTTGTGCTCACCGTGTCCAATTATTGAATTATTTTGCGATGAGAACAAAATTCTCGGCACGAAAAAAGCCCGCGGTTCGGTCCGAAATAAATCGTGCCAAATCGACGAGCCTAGGATTGGCCCCAAGTGGGACAGGAGATTTTCTCTTTTGTTTCCGCTAGTTGAAAGGGTTGCCGTCGTCATCATCTTCGTCATCTGCACCGAAGGGATTCTCATCGTCAGCGCCTGAATCTTCCTCGGAAGACATTTCATCGTCGCCGAATGGGTCGCCACCGTCATCAAACGGATCCTCCTCATCACCAAACGGGTCTTCTTCCTTGCTCTTGGACATCGGCTTCTTCTTGCCGTCTACCATTACAGAAGTGTCAAATTCAGACGAGTGAAATATGGGACGGGGACTGGAAATGTCTCGCACGCACTGCACGAGTCCCTGAGCTGACGCCACATAGATGCGATCACTTTCGTAATTGGTCAACACAAGCGCGATATCTCCAACTGGAATCGAACTGGTTTGCCGACCTGACGCTTGATCGATCACTACCAGTCGGTTGAAGGAGTCTAGGCCGAAGACAGATTTACGTGTCGCGCCCAAGAATTTATCAACGCCTTCCATTGGAGTTTCCCATCCGGAAGCGTAAAGACCGGTGCGGGAGTCGAGCTTGTAAAGTTGTTTTCTGTCGGAAACCACAAACAATGCGTCGCCGATAGGAACTGGTGATGTTGAAATGCCTGATCCTGTGGTGACTTCCCAATCAACTCGGCCTTTGACGCGGTCCACTCCGTAGACATATCCATCCAGCGAAGCAAAGAAGATCATGTCACCTTTGCCAGTGGGAGAGGAAATGATTGCGTCGGATGCCTTTAAACGAAAGTTGACGGCGCTGCTGGTTTTAGGATTGGCAAAATTCAAGTGGCCGTTGTCGGTCACCCAAGCAACACCCGACGGCGTGACCAGCGGCCGCGCCGATGAAAATCCACTGGCGAAATAGGAATTCGAGCCCAAGCCTTCTTCTTCGATGCTGTACGATTGCAAACGGCCATTGGCTAGTGGCACAACGATGTGAGTGTCTGATACTGCTGGCGATGATCCTGGTGAGTACTTCGTCTGTCGATCCCACAGTACCCGACCATCGGTCGCATTGAGGCAGTAAACGCGGCTTCCGATCACGACTGCGACTTTACTGTCACTGGCGCCCAAGCCGATAACGCGTGAGTTTGAGTTGATGACGCGATCCCAATGATGAACGCCCGTGTCGGCGTCGATCGCGCTGACCATGCCGTTGCTGGCCAGCGTATATAGAACGGATTTTGGCAAAGAGTAACTGGAACGCTTAATCTCGTAGCCTTCCACGCCACGTTTCTTATAACGCGCTTCTAGAAGTTCTGCACGGAAGTCAATTTCTTCCTTCGCACCGTCCATTCCATAAGGCTCGCCTTTGAAGTTGAGCTGGCGGTTGGAGACCACCTCGCGCAGTGGACCAGACTCCATAGTGAAATACGTCGTCGATAGGTTCTCGTTGATCTGCAAGAACCAATCGACCATCTTACTGGCTCCACCGACTTGCATCTGCGAGTTCCACTCTACTTTCAGTCCGGCCCGGTGGGCGACTCCATCCGGCACCAAATAATCTGCTGCCAATGCAGTACCGGTGGACACTAACAACAGGGCAGTGATCACGGCGCTGGCTGTCATTGTTGAAAATGCAGAAAAAGCCAGCGGGAATTTAGATGGGAAAGATCCAGTTGTTTTGGACATCTGGCGGAATCTCCGAAGTATCGATGGTTTAACTTCACAAGTTTATTCAAGGAATGGGCGGTTGCGGGATGTTTCCGGGCCGCCGCGGTAGAATTATTCCCATTTTGTGGTTATCGACAACATTTTGACGAAAAAGAGGTCTCAGCCAGTCGATTGTCCATGCCTGCCCCTTTTCTCGGTCGGTTTTCAGGGGTTGGAGTGGTGAACCCAATTTTGCGGTGCGTCTTGCCAAGGTAGTAATCGAGACCGGGCCAAGCTAGGCTCGAACATTGGCCGCCATTAAGTACAATCTGATTTACACGGTGTCCCCAAGGTGATGGAGTTAGTCAATGCCGGTCGTCGCATGCCCAAAATGCAAAACAAAATTCAAGCTGGCCTCTGATCAGCTCGGCAAAGCGGTGCGCTGTAGCTCGTGCCAAGCCAAGTTTCGGACCGCTGCGCCGGAAGCGGCCGGTGCGGAACGATCGGCGAAACCTAACGCCAAGCCCAAGGCGAAATCTACTAAAGCGACCCCTCAACCCAAACCTGCGGCCCCCGCGAAAAAGACTCCGCGGACGCTTGAGGACGAGTTGTTTGCATCAGCGCCTCTTAAGCCAGGAGCGCCCGACCCACTGGGAAATTTTGTCTTGGAAGATCCGGGGTTTGGAGCGCTGGAGCTTCCTGACCCAGAGGATGACGATGGCGATAGTGACGACGACATGTTTGCCGATCGGCAGCACCTGATGAACAACCCGGCGTTGAAGGGGAGAAATCCCTACGCATCGCCGTCTGGATCTGGCTCAAAGGGCGGGAAACAACAGGCCAGAAAGCTGCGGCAGCGTCTATTGAAGCATGAGGGTGAGGTTAAATGCCTAGGTCTGATTTACATGATCTTTGGTGTGTTGGGAGTCGTCTCCGGAATCGTTGCAATCATCATGTCTATGATGGCCTCCGAAGACAGTGTGATGATTCAGATGAGCGCGACTTTTTTAGTGATCTTCGGCGTAGTGCAGATCGTCAGTAGCATACCGGGGTTTGTTGTGGGCTGGTACCTTTTCAAGCTAAAAAATTGGGCGAAGATCGTCGTTACAATATTTTTGGTTGTCGGCCTATTGGGTATTCCGTTCGGAACAGCATTCGGTGGATTCTATCTGTGGGTGCTGCACTCTGAAAAAGGAAAACAGGTCTTCACTGACGAATACCGCCACGCCGTCGCAACCACGCCAGATATACAACCCGGTCATGGTACCCTGATCACCATCATTAGTTTGCTCGTTGGCGGAGCGGTTGGTTACTTCGCGATCACATACTTTATGGGCTAGTATGGAGTCAGTAATACTCCTTCGCCCGTACATTCGGTCGCAGCCCAACAACACGATTAACCTTCTCTTCATCTGCACAGCTTCAGAAAGTGCTATCACTTTCCGATTTCTAGAACATCAGTCGCTCCATCCCGCGCTCGCAATTTTGCATCGCGGATGACTGTAGGCACGCGTCGCTCTGCGCGAAACGCTCCGACATCGAACTACAACCGAATTAATCGTCAGAGAGGTTTGTTGCGAGGAAGCAAATATTGCATTTCACCTCCAAAGTCGGCAAGTGCCGTCGTCGGAAAACAGGAATCGGTAACAATCGCCGTAACTCCTCAAGTGGAACAACCGTTAGCTTCCTTGCAAATCGGTAAAGCTTGCCAACGCTGCAGACTTTACGTGACCGTCGACGATAACGGCTGTACATCCATCAAACTCCTCCGGCTTCAAAGTAACAATCATGCTCAGAGAAAACGAATCAAGAGATCCAGTTCAGGTGGCCTCGGAACTAGAGGAGATCAAAAAAGCGCGGAAGAAACGCACTTCGTCCTCCAGTTTGCAAAGTCCTCTTGAGACGTATCTGCGTGAGATCAACGAGACCGCACTTCTCAGCGCCCAAGAGGAGAAGGATTTGGCGCGAGCGATTGCCCAAGGCGACGTGCGAGCACGAGACCGAATGGTACGTGCCAACCTTCGACTGGTAGTCAACATCGCTCGGGGCTACACCGGCAAAGGTCTTGGCCTGCAAGATCTGATTGAAGAAGGTAACCTCGGCCTGTTGCGGGCGGTGGAAGGGTTTGACCCGGAAGTCGGAACGCGTTTCAGCACCTACGCCAGTTACTGGATCAAGCAATCGATCAAGCGCTCTTTGATCAACAGTGCCAAAACTATTCGCATCCCCGCCTATATGGTGGAGCTACTGTCCAAATGGCGACGGGCATCTGTTCGCCTGACTGACGAACTTCGACGCAACCCAACTCCCGAAGAGGTGGCGCGGTTGTTGGGCCTTCCAAAACGGAAGCTGCCAATCATTAAGAAGGCAATCCAGATTTACAACTCGACTCCGCAGACCGATCAAAGCGATTCGGGTTGGTCGCTAAGCGAGATGGTGACGGACGACAGAACACGCAACCCAGCGGACACATTGCTGGAGAACGATGTTCTGCGACACGTTAAGTCGATGTTGGGAGATTTGGGCGAACGCGAAGCCAGTGTGTTGAAGATGCGTTTCGGCCTAGACAACACTGAACCACACACGCTGAAAGAGATCGGTGAGCAACTCGGCCTAACACGTGAGCGTGTCCGTCAGATTGAAACCGAGGCGCTCAAGAAGCTAGGCGAAGGACTTCGTGATCCTTACGACATGGAAATGACGATGCCTTTCTAGCGGCAGCAGTCGTTGCCAATCGAATTTACAAGAGGCGCCTCGAACGTTCGGGGTGCCTTTTTTAGTGCATGGACGAACCCATAAGGGACCAATGCCTTGAATTCGAAAAAGTACATATGGCCAACGCTGGTAAAACGCAGGGTTGGTTGTCCATGTTTTCTTGTGCGATAATTCTCAATTCGCTGATTCGACGATGCTTACACAGGAGGCCACGAGCGACGGTTAACGCATTGCTGTCGAGTGAAAGGCAGCCCGTTCCAATATTGACGTATACAAACGTACACAATTTGGGCTAAAACATTCGCATTAGCGAACGATAGGTTTGCCAGCATTCTACTCGGTCGCAGGTCAGACTCATCTAGCCGTCCAAGTTCACTGAGGAACCTTCGCATGGGAAACTCGTCTTCGTCCAACGCCAGCGCGCCGATTCACACCTACAACAACGGAAAACCTTATTTTGCCGCGCGTGGCCGCGATGCCATCAGGCAACCAATCGAGTCGCGGCAACCAGCAGTTCATTCTGTGATCTCAGGTCGCCCTTCATCAGCGGATTTTCTGCGCGTTGTCCACCAGCAATTGAAGATTCGCAAGTACGCGCGAAACTCTGAGAAGAACTATCTCAGTCACCTGCGCGGTTTTTTGCGATGGCACGGTAATCTACCCCACACCATCACACGACAGGACGTGTGCAACTATCTCGAACTGCTGGTTGATGGCGGCGCCAGTTCATCTCATCTCAGCGGCTGTCTTAACGCGATCCGCATGGCTTTCGACAAATTGTGCGCGCGTGACATTACGCTCGGACTGGCCTCGCCCCGTAAAGCGAAACGTCAACCGGTGATTTTATCCACCAAAGAAGTCTCTCGGATACTCAACGCCGCCCCCACCCGAATCGCAAAACTGGCCATTGGAATCCTTTACGCCGCAGGGTTGCGCAACAGCGAACTATGCCGCCTGCAGGTCCAGCACATCGACTTCGACCGCAACACCATTCGGATCTATCAGGGGAAAGGATCCAGCGACAGACTGGTGATGCTACCGCAGACATTTACTTCCGCGCTTCAGCTCATTTGTCGCGACCAACCGAAAGAAACTTGGCTTTTCTCGGCGTTGAACGGACGCAACGGTCGGCACATGTCGCCCCGAACTCTGCAACGGTGGGTTTCGTTGTCCGCCGATTTTGCCGGAGTGAAAAAACGAGTTACCCCCCACTCATTCCGCCACGCATTCGCGACCCATCTTCTCGAAAGCGGCACAGACATTCGCTTTATCCAAAAATTGCTGGGGCACCAACGACTTGAAACAACGACCATCTACACCAAACTGGCTCAGATACGCCATCAGGTCGTTTCCAGCCCATTGGATCAATTGCCCCAACACAATCAAGTACAGATAGACTCGCCAGAACAGTTCAAGGTAAACGAAATATCGGAGACTTCCTCGGTCGGAAAGTTGAAGATTCACCTTCAGCGCCTCGACAAAACGGACGGAGCCAAAGTCACCCTTGAGGTGTTGCGGAGTGAT
>CAZDBE010000080.1:0-18985 GCA_964503675.1 uncultured Pirellulaceae bacterium
GAGGAGAGGACGTTTTGATCAGTGTGAATTCCAACGGTGGCGATGGTGTCCAGGCATGGTGCCGTCGCCGACTCGTCGGAGTCCTCAAGACACCCCAGGGCGAGTTGAGTATTCCAGTGGCGTTGCTAGGTAGTGGGCCGTCTGAGATCCAGTTAGTTTCCGTATCATCAAGGACAAAATCGGCCATTAGTTTTAGTCGTCCGATTAGAATAGAATTGGAGGATGTTGTGTCTTCTTCCAATCGGTTGAGCTTGAAAAATTGACTGACCTTAGAGTCAGCTTGACCAGAGGATTTGAGAGAGACGCACGATCCAGTATTGGAGCCACGTAGATGGTAAAGATTGTCATTGCACTGTACTTCTTGATTTTTGCGTTGCTTATCATGCGGCGCCCGGGCTATTCGCTGCCTGGACTTGTCATTTGTTCGCTAGGACTAGAGCAGTGGGCTGCTGCACGTGACGCTTATTTTGGTTCCAATCCAATCTTGCTCAACTATGCCTCTGCGCTGCTTGTTGTGCTGGCGTTTGTGGTAGCTGTTATCCGTGGTGACAGGCCATTGGGAACTCGCCCGCCATGGGTTCTCTATGCGTTTTATGGACTGCTGGCAATGAGTTATTTCTGGGCTATCAGTCGACCGCACGTAGGCATCGTTGCAACGCACGGTGCACCATACGCATTGCTATACCTGGGGCTCTTGCCGCTCACGATCAATTCGACTGATGATCTAAAGCACGCCATGATGGGACTCTTGTTTTCGGGCGTCATCGTTGCAGTATTACTTTTGTTCGGTGGGACGTCGCTAATGGGCGGTCGTTCCATCGAATTGGCCGAAGGTGCCGTCAACCGTTATGGTGAAGTCGAAGAGCGTGGAAGCCCTTTGGCAGTAGGAACGCTTGGTGGGTTTATCGTCATTGCTGCGATGTCAATTCGCTTCGCTCGGTTTTCCTTGGTTTGGAATGTCGTTTTGCGTTGGAGCTTAGTAGCACTAGGGATGGCGACCGTATTCTTCTCCGGCAGTCGCGGCCAGCTTCTGGCTTTGATTCCCGTTGTGCCACTCGTCGCCGTGGCGGCGTCGCCAAGGCTGCGGATAAAGCACTTGGCGTTTGCCGTCATTGGCACAGGGATTGTGGTCTTGATTGGGTGGTTTGCAACTTCATTTATTCAAGAGGGCAGTGCAGGTCGGTGGGCCGCAGATCGATCCGTAGAAGATGTTTCTGGGCGATTTTACATGTGCGGCCGCGTTCTTGAAGAATGGTCAGCTCATTCTCCAATGCATTGGTTGTTCGGGTTAGGGCTTGGCGCCTCTTGGAGCATTCTTGGAATCTATCCACACGTACTTTTCATCCAGATACTTATTGAGGCTGGTATAGTTGGCGCCTTCCTTTGGGCACTGTTTCATATCAGTGCAGGTGTCAATTGGATCAGGGCCTTCCGTGCTACTGGATCAGATGTCCAAGTCCGTGCCTTTATCTCCACGTTGGGAGGACTGTTTCTGTACGAAATGATTTTGACGTTCAAGCAAGGTGGGATTTCAGGTGCACACGCACCATTTCTGTGGCCTTTACTTGTGGCGAGGGTTGCCCATTTGGTCACCAAGAAGAACAATAAGTTAAAGCGGAAAAGAGTGGCGTATGGTCAAGCACTCTTAATTCCCTCACATTCATCGTAATCAGGAGATGCCAAGTGCGATATTTTCCCTTCCTGTTCCTATTTGTGGGCATGCTTTTGGTTTCCGGCTCGTGTGAAGCTCAAAACAATCAAAGCAATGTGTCCGAATTCTTAAGCCTTAGTAGATCGCCTTTACGACGTGTCACGAATAGTATCGGTCGCTATAGCAACGGTGCGACAATCGGCAGGTCACGCGGAACACTCAGTCGATATACCCTCTACGGAACCAACTCCTTCTATCCATATGCCCGCGCCAGAGCAAGTCTGGAAACAGAGCGTGCTGCTATCGAATCTCGCCGGCTTCGCACGGGGGCGACATCGACGACTGTTAGTCATATGAACAGGCTGCCGAACCTCAACACAGTCCAGAGGGCGGGAGTGAATTTCCAAACAGGGCATCCTTCAGGGTATAACTACACTTCCCGTTTTTACGGTAGTGGACCGACCGTCAGCGGGATTCGGAACTAGTTAAGTTAGCAAGCTGCAATGCGCTTCCATCCAAGAGCTTCGGGACTGTGGCGAGCTTTCTACACCTTACGATATCATAAACTGTCACAATTCGCTTTTCGATTGAAAAACCGAATGCGGGTGAATCTGCCGCTCTACGGTCGTTCGTCAAACGTCCAAATTGCCGCTTCCGACTGGTGCCCTTCTGTTGCATCGTTCAACCATTGTCTGGAAATTAGGCTTCCATATCTAGAACAACAGCAAAAATTCTCAGGTGCATTAGAATTCATCGGCCATGAACAATACGTGGGTTCTCCCATCAGGTGGAGTACCGACCATCTTGGTGTTGATCAGTTATGGGTGTTTCACCTGCACTATCACGAATTCTTGCTACAGTATTCAAATGATCCGCAGTTTCTGAATGAGGTCATCGTAGACTGGATCGCAAACTACCGAATCGATCAAAATCGAAACCGGACGAATGGATGGCACCCATTCTGCATTTCAAAGAGAATTCCAGTCTGGTGTATGCTGCAGGCAAAATGGAATTCTTCCGAAGATCAAGCGAAGATTTATCGATCGATCTATGAGCAGGCCCGTTACCTACGAGCGAATCTTGAGTTCGATATCGGTGGCAATCACCTGTTGTATAATCTCCATGCGTTGATTTTCGCCAGTGTGCAATTCAGTACGAAAGAGTCGGCGAGTTGGCTGGAGGACGCGGAAAAGCTATTGGCTATCGAACTCGATCGCCAAATTCTCGCCCACGGTGAGCATTTTGAACGTTCTACAGGTTACCATTTTGAGGTTTGGCAACTCCTCACAGACTTGCGCATGATTGGCGCAGATGTCCGCGAATCTCTTTACGAAATTTGCGATCCGGCAGTCGAACGTATGGCTCAATTTGCATGCGGAATTGCCTGTCCGGATGGAACTTTGCCATTGCTGGGCGATTCCACGAAACTACCGGCAAAAGCTGTTGTCTCGTTGGCTGATAACTTCAGGCAAAATGAAACTTCATCAGACAGGCAACGAAATGATTTCGATCGTGTTGGCGACTACGTCGTTTGGCGTGACTCAAATGATTATCTACTATTCGATGCCGGACGAGCAGGTCCCGATGAATTACCGGCGCATATGCATGCCGATTTGCTAGGCATCGAAATGTGGATCGATAACAAGCCAATGGTCGTGGATTGTGGGGTATTCGAATATGCGGATACCGAAATGCGGCACTATTGTCGAGGTACAGAGTCTCATTCGGTGCTGCAAGTTGACGGACTCGACCAGTTTGATCTGTGGTCTAGATTTCGCGTCGGCTATCGAGGCCATCCGAACGGGTTGCGAATAGGGAGCGAAGGCAGTGTTCAATGGAGCGAAGCCACTCATAACGCGTATCGACGGATAGGCGTTTTCGAAACAGGGCGTCGGATCATTAGATTCGCGGCTAAGGACTGGGCATGCATTGACTGGATTCGGCAGGCGAATTGTGATTCCAAAGAACTGGTTTCTCGCCTGGTGCTTCATCCATCTGTGGGGGTAGAGCAACTAAACGACCAAATTGCGATCCTTTCCATTGGATTTAAAACTCTACAATTGACGGCCTTGGGATCGAAATTGCGAATAGGTGAGGCCCATTATTGTCCGCGGATGGGTGTCCGGTTTTCGACGTCAAAAATCGAAATGTATAGTAGCCATGAGAAACAGCAGGTCGCCATCGGCTGGCGGTTGTCGGGATTGACCGATGGCCCGCTGTTCGAATTTGGAAATCATCAATCGAACTGGTCGATCAAATACGGCGCAGTTACGCTCGTGCGAAAGTACGGGCCTAATAGTATTTGAAATAATACATGAAAATCATATTCATTTCCCACTACTTTTACCCAGAGGGGAACGCGCCCGCGACTCGTGTCCATGCCATGTGCAAACGCTGGTCTGCCAGCGGCCACGATGTTTCCGTGGTAACGTGCGCACCGAATGTACCCAACGGCAAGGTGTATGATGGATACAAAAACAATTGGTACAGCCAAGAAGTTGTTGATGGGGTCAATGTCATACGAGTCGGTACATATCTGGCAGCCAACACTGGAGTTGTGAAGCGAGTTGCCAGCTATCTGTCGTTTATGTTCATGGCGATTTTTAGAGTATGGCGGATGCCTCGTCCAGACATATTCATTGCCACGTCGCCACAGTTTTTTAATGGCATCGCCGGCGTGATTTGTAAACGGCTACTGAGGAGAGTGTTTGTTCTAGAGATTCGAGATATTTGGCCGGAGTCGATTGAGGCCGTCGGCGTCATGAATAGAGGTAGTAGTTTGCTGGCGCGCTTTGCATTTTCGTTCCTCGGCTATTTGGAACGGAGAATGTATGATGCTGCATGTTGTATCGTGACAGTCGGTTCTGGCTATCAAGACAAGTTGATAGCTAAAGGCGTTCCTCAAGAAAAAATTCGCGTCATTCCGAACGGCGTAGATACCTCCCTATTTGTAGCGGCCACAAAATCCGATTCATTGCGAAAGCAGGCGGGAGTTATCGATGGCGAGTTTCTTGTAGGGTACATTGGCACCGTTGGTTTGGCGCACGGCTTGGACGTTCTGCTTCAGGCGTCACGATTGTTAGAAGCTGCGGGTCGCTCGGATGTCAGGTTCGTCGTCGTCGGCGACGGTGCCGCATACGAGTCGCTTCGTGGTATCTGTGAGTCAGAGTCGCTGTGCTTTGTTAGGTTCGTCGGGCGCCGGCCAAAAGCGGAGATGCCCGAGTGGTTGGCGAGCTTAGATGCCTGTTTGATTCACCTGAAAGACAGACCGTTGTTTAAGACGGTGCTTCCGAGCAAGATGTTTGAGGCCGCGGCCATGCGAAAGCCAATCCTAATGGGAGTGAAGGGTTGCGCTGCTGACGTGTTGACAGACGCAGGTGCTGGGATATGTTTTCAACCAGAATCTGCGGAGCAACTTTTGCACGCAGTTGATTCGTTGCGGCAAATGGATTGTCGTGGTGTTTCGTTCGGCGAGTCAGGTCGAGACTACGTGTGCGAGAATTACGATTACGATCTCTTGGCGAGTCGTTACGCATCGCTCCTAGATACGCTGGTCAAGCAATCTCAGATTTAATACGTGAGCTATAGAACCCTCGTGACACTTAAAAGGCAGGCCGCAGAGGAAAACGCTCCGTCACAAATAAGTGTCGCGGTTACTTATCGTGTATGCCAGCACTGGCGGGCCAAAATATTTGAACTGCTCAATCAGTGCCCGCACCTGAGTATTACTGTGTTGCACGGAGGAGACATTCCGAAAACGAAGCTCGTGAACGGTCCCGACGTTCATAGTTTCAAACGCATCAAACATTTTACGATTGGTTGGCGCGGGATTAACTGGGTTTTTCATCCATTCATTATGCTGTCTCTCTTTCGGTTGAAACCAGATGTAATTCTTTGTGAAGGTGGGAGCAATTGTCTAACGAATCTGCTTGTTTATCCCTACGCGCGTTGGACGAAAACGCCGACAATTTGGTGGACCCTTGGCGAACTCAAACGGGATAAGCAGCGAACAGGGATATTCCGGCGAATGTATCGAGCAATCGTACTTTACCAAGAGCGGCGGTCATCGGTATGGCTCGGCTACAGCAGCGTTGCTTTAGACTACTTTCGGCGCATGGGGTACAACGAAGAGCGGTGTTTTCGTGCTGTGAACTGTGTTGACACAAACAAAGTCTACGCCGAAATTGCTACTCGCAAGCCGCAAGCAGAAGGACTGAAGGAACGCCTTGGTTTGGGGGCGTCGAAAGTCGTACTATTCGTTGGTGCCATTACGAAGACGAAAAAGATTGAACGACTTATATTGGCATTTAGCGAAATTCACGGAAAGTTGCCGAACTCGAGATTGATTTTAGTAGGAGACGGGCCACATCGGGAAGCCTTGCAAGAACTAACGAAACAGCTTGAGCTATCGGAGGCTGTTGATTTTGTTGGGAAAATCATTGATGGCATCTCTGACTACTTCGAGGTCGCCGATCTATTGGTAATGCCAGGACTAGGTGGGCTGGTGGTGAGCGAGGCCTTGGCCCATGGGCTCCCAGTGATTTGTAGCCGAGGGGACGGTTGCGAGGTGGACTTGGTTGAAAACGGATCAACCGGGTATCGCATCGATTCGGACAGCGACGCAGAAGTACAGCGATTTATCGCTGAGAAGCTGATGCTGCTCCTGACAGATGACGATTTGCGGTTGGAACTCAGCAATCGTGCAGTTGCGGCAATTCGGGAACGATACAACGTGAAGACCTATCTAAACGGTATCTGTAAGGCGATCGAGTGCGCCAACGGTTTAGCAGTTGATGTATGTGTAACGAAACACAATCAGGAGCTCTAAATTGAGTCTAGGAAAGCTCCGTCGCCGAAGTATGACTTGGTATCGTAGGAACCTGCGTGGAATGACGGGCGTGCACCCAACCGCATTCATCGGTATAAGGTGCAAAGTGCATCGTGATATCATCATGCGCGAGCATTCATTCATGAACCAGGGCTGCCGAATTGGTCCATGCGTAGAACTAGGGCGCTATGTTATGCTAGGTCCAGAAGTCGCTGTCGTGGGTGCTGATCACAGAATTGATGTCCCCGGTGTACCGGCGATTTTCTCTGGCAGGCCGCCAATGCGCAAGACGGTCATCGAAGATGACGTCTGGATTGGATTTCGAGTCACAGTGCTTGCCGGTGTTCGGATTGGGAGAGGCGCCGTAATCGCCGCCGGTGCTGTGGTTAGCCGCGATGTACCGCCTCTTGAAATTCATGCCGGCATACCCAATTCCAAGCTGCGTGCGCGCTTTGAAGGCGAAGAACTACGGGCTCATATGGAATTTCTAGACGGCGGACTGGTGTCCGGCGAGCCTTGCCAGCGAAAATCGGCATCGCCAAATCGTTGACTAACCAAAGTCGAGTAAACCCAGGATTCGTCCTCTACGATCTGCTCGTCGTCTGCCTCGGCGAAGTGCGATTTCAATTCCAGGTAGACTTGTCCGCTTTCGATATCTTGAAAAGCTGATTCAGCGGCCGCTGCCGGCTGGAAAATCCTTGCATAGACAACTTCGAACGTTGTAGCCGAAATAACACCGCTGGGTAATTCCGCCATTGCAGTAATCGAAGCACTCCCCAAATTCGAAGAGCTGAATGATAGTTGAGCGTTGCCGGTGTTTTCGTCGATTACGACACCGTTGAGAATGGAGCTGTTAGAGTGGGACAGCGAGTACGTCAATGTGCCATCGTCTGTATCGAAGTAGTCGGGGAGATCGAACTGAAGAAACGGGTTTGTTACGCTGATGATTTGGTTTGGTATTGCTTCGACAGAAATCGCATCTGGTCGTTCGACGGAAATTGTGAATTGCGTCGGCGTGTTGATATAGTCGACGAATTCGTCAACAGCTTCCCACCAGCCGCGATTTTCCAGCAGTGCGGTTTCGGCAGTAGGGGTTGATTTGCTCCAAAGCGTGATTGCATCTACGCCGAGTTCGTGCAACGTGTCGAGTTGCAGCCGAAAGAAGTTCTTGCCAATGAACTCAAATCCACTGCCGGAAAAACTGGGGGAGAGCCATGCATTTACTGGTAAATCAAATTTGTTGGCTTCGGCGATATTTGCGGATGCATACTCGGACCAATAGACGACTGACGGATCGTGAAATAGGTACTCACTTTGCGTCGAGACAAAAATCTCTCCATCCCCCGACGAAGTTAGATCGATCGGTTCACCGTCTGCCGAGAGGGCAAGTTGGAATGTCGTACCATCCGAGTTAACAACAAAGTACTCCTGAAGCTCCTGGGTGCCACCTGGCACGCTTGCATCTAGTGCACGTCTCAGTCTCACGCTCATGCCATCGGCGATCGTTGTGTCCGGAACCGACAGTGTATTCGAGTTGGCATCTGCGGTTGCGCCGAACAGGAGCGGCGCCAGCGTTGAGTTGAACCCTATGCGGTAGGAAGTGTAGAGCGATGCGTTTATCTGTGTAACATGATCCGCCACACTGTCGCCAAAGCTTGTCGGCGAATCGCGGTAGGCCGCGTTTCGACCGAGCCATTCTTGATTGTTCGTTTCGTATTGGGCAAATCTATCGCTTCGAGAATACGTAGTGAGTACGTTAAGATCAGTGTCTTCTTGAGCACGAAACCATCGGATCGGGGTGTGCCAGTTCCTTTCAGGCAGTAGGCGATAGTACCCAACACTGGCCAAGTCCGGACGTTCATCTTCAAACACGAGAAGAATTTCGGCCAATCGGTCTCTGCCTTCTGGCGAGTTGTCGTAATATTCGTTCTCAATATCGAGCACAATGGGCTGGCCGTTGTTAGAAATGCCTTGCAATACACTTCGGAACTTGGCCTCGTTGAATTGAGTGTAGTCGTAATCGCCGTCGACGAGATCGAAGAAAGCTCCACTCGTCAGCAATCGAATTTCGCCCAATTGTTCGTTTTCGGGATAATGGACCCCCGGTATTCCGCCAAGGTGGTCGTAGACTATAAGATCAGCATCTGCAGTCGATATTTCGACAGAAAGTCCCTCGGTGTCAGTGGCCCGAATTGTAACGTCGGAGGTGCCATACTGGTCAGCAGCAATTTCAAAGGTCAGTATCCCTGTTTCGGTGTCGAATTCGACGGCACCAAAGAGCTCCGGATTTTCAATTTCAGTGACTTCAAACGTCAGCTGCTCATCGCTGTCCTCTAGATCGTCGAAGGCCGCGAAAAGGTCGATTGTTGCGACACCTTCGCCTGCTTGAAGATTGATGTCGGCAAATCCTTGTGCAGTTGGTCTGTCGTTCACTGGAAGTACGTTTACTGAAACGACCCCATCGACGAATGAGTCCGCAGTGAAGGCACGCAAAAGAATCTCAGATGTCCCTGATTCATCGTTGCCGTAGTCGACAATTAGATTTGAACCGTTGATTGAAGTAGAGTCGAATAGGTTTGCGTTGGAGATATTCAGAATCTCAATGTTCAGGATCGGTTCTTCGATGTCGAATTCCGCATCTAAATCGATTTGTGTATTGTTGTGATCCTCGCCGACTACGACGTCGGTGAGTTTTACGACCTCACCACCGATCTCGCTCAGCGGAGCTATTAACTGCAAGTCAGCTAGCGTATCATTCAAATCGTCAACAGCGTTGAGGTGAATTGGCGAAGCGCTGTAGAGAATGCGTTGCTCGAGCATTTGCAAGTCTGAAGGACCAATCGCGAACTGTTTTTCAGCGAGAATTTTGGCTCGACTATTGTTATTTGTTTGGACGGTCATGACGATAAAAGTTACGTCGCGCACGTGTGCTTTTACAGCAGATTCTCAGATGGCTAATATTGAAGCACATGCGCCTGCGTTGATTTTGACGTTTGTACGAGTTGGACAGCCTAAGAAATGAAACAAATCGTGCAGGACTTGAAGAACGGCGACACGCTGCTCATTGATGCTCCGAAACCAAATTGCCCCAACGGACGCCTGCTTATCCGCACACAGAGCAGCCTTGTCTCGGCTGGTACAGAACGTATGCTCGTCGGATTCGGTAAGTCGGGTTGGTTAGCCAAAGCAAGATCTCAGCCTGACAAAGTTCGCCAGGTGTTGGCCAAAATTCAAACCGACGGGCTACTGCCGACCTATCGGGCTGTTTCGAACAAGCTCGATAAGCTTGTCACGCTTGGCTACTGTAATGTTGGTAAGGTCGTTGAAGCCAACGGTGGGCAATTTATCGTTGGAGACCGCGTGGTTTCCAATGGGTGTCATGCAGAGCTCGTGTGCGTGCCGTCAAACCTCTGTGCCGTTGTGCCGGCGAACGTAAGCAGCGAAGAGGCTGCCTTTACCGTTCTGGGATCGGTTGCGTTGCAATCAGTGCGGTTGCTTGAGCCGACACTCGGAGAAACGTTTGTGGTGACAGGCCTAGGGTTGGTCGGACTGATTGCAGTCCAAATCCTGCGCGCGAACGGCTGCCAAGTCATAGGACTGGATTTCAATCCATCTCGGCTTGAGATGGCGAAGTCATTTGGTGCGGAGGTTGCTAACTTAGGTGATGTTACGGATGTTGTGCGCCATTGTCGCCAACTGGCTCCGAAAGGTGTAGTTGATGGCGTCCTGGTTGCGACCGCAACCCAAGACAACTCTCCGGTTAGCAATGCCGCACAAATGTGTCGCCAGCGTGGCAGAGTCGTTTTGGTTGGCGTTGCCGGGCTGGATTTGAGCCGGGCTGATTTCTACGAAAAGGAAATTTCTTTTCGCGTTTCTTGCTCGTACGGTCCCGGTCGATATGATCGGAGTTACGAAGAAAGAGGGAATGACTATCCGATTGGATTCGTCCGCTGGACAGAGCAACGCAATTTTGAAGCGATCCTGAATCTCATGAGCCAGAAGTTGCTCAATGTGGAGCCGATGATTTCTCATCGTTTTGAATTCAACGATAGCTTGTCTGCGTATGAATTGCTTGCGTCCAAGCGTCCGGCTCTCGGCATCGTTCTCAAATACGATAGCACTTCTGAAGTGGAAGATATTCGGACAGTCCAGGTCGAGACCGACAGTAAACCTAGTGATGCCGGTTGCCATCTGGGGGTCATTGGCGCTGGCAACTATACCACCGGTGTCATTTTGCCAGCACTGGTCAAGTCTTCTGGAAACCTAAAAGTGATTGCCAGCCATGGTGGTACTTCTGCAGCACTGGCGGCGCGAAGGTTTGGGATACAGGAAGCCACTTCCGACGTCGACTCGCTATTGAAGCGAGATGAAGTGAACGCGATCGTTATTTCGACGCGCCACAATACGCATGCTTCTCTCGCGATTTCAGCGTTAGAGTCCGGCAAGCATGTGTTTGTCGAGAAGCCAGCAGCAATGGACATGGATGAATTGAAGGCGTTAAGAGGAACTGTTGCTAGTTGCTCCAAGCTGCAATTCATGGTTGGTTTCAACCGAAGATTTTCGGTACTTACTGAACAACTGAAGCATGCGTTGCTCGGACGCATCGAACCGATCAATATTATCTACACAGTAAATGCTGGGGCGCTCGAAGCTGGGCATTGGGCCGTGGATAGCGCCGTCGGCGGTGGCCGCATTATTGGTGAGGCTTGTCACTTCATTGATCTTGCTCGCTTTCTTGTGGATCGGCCGATCGTTGGCACCACTGCCTCGGGACTAGGCGTCGGCGGGAATCGGATTGCCGATGACACAACGATTTCTCTCGAATTCGAGGACGGTTCGAAGGCTACCGTGCATTATATTACCAATGGTGCCAAGCAGTTTGCCAAGGAGCGTGTTGAAGTGTTTAGCCAGTCTCGTGTCGCAACGATTGATAACTTCCGAAGCTTGCGCTGGTATGGTTGGTCAGGTCAACGGAATCGGAAGCTGCTCTTTCAGGATAAGGGCCAAGCAGCTCAATTTGAATTGTGGACGAAACGGGTGGCAGAGGGCGGTGCCGCTCTGATTCCTTGGAGCGAAATAGAGGAGGTCACCAAGGCTTCCTTTTTGGCTGCTGAATCTAGCTCAGAGTGATATCATTCGGTTTGGCGCTCCGGATCGTCGGTAATCCTTCCGTAAGATGTATTCAGTGACTTAGCTTCGGCAGCTTGCCGCTCTGAAATTCCGATTCGCTCTATCTCGGAAGCTGTCGGAACATCATAGCCCAACAGTTCCATTTCATCTCGAAGAATATCAACACACTTGATCAATGTGCCCTGCGGAAGTCGATTCCACATCCCTTGTCGCGACTTGCGGGTCTTTTCTTCGATCATCGATTTCATTTCATCCGAAAGCGAAAGTTTCAGATGATCACAGATGTTTTCCATTGCGGGGACTGGATCGCGCACGACATCCTCGTACTTTACACTAATGTAGGCGTTGTTGGGCAATGCTTCTAAATCGCTGCGAGCCTGTTGTGAGCAAGCTACCCATTGTTTGGCAATGATCTCTTCCACCGAATGCGATTGCATGTCATTTTGAATTCCCGGATATCGTACTCCCCACGTGCTAACATAATCCGACTTCAACAATTTTTTGCGGAACAAGTCGACGAAAAGTCGACGTGCGTAATAGGGCAACTGTAGTGTTGGAGTTTCTTTGATTCGTGAGATCAGTTTGCTGAACCGAATCGAGCTGCGCCATTGAACTTCAGATGAGCTAAGTTGGTCTAATGGGTTTCGGACGATGTACACAATTTGTGAGCTCGGGAAGATTCGGCGAACGTAGGGGATACGCATTGTGTTGGACGGTGTTTTCTCCAGTACTCGCAGGCCACCGTATTTTTCTTGGTAACGTAGGAATCGTCGCTGTATGTAACGCACCACGCGAGGAGTCGCATCAGCTTCTTCAAATCGATCGTGGGTTCGCCCCGGTGCGGCGTAGATCCAAACTGTGCGTGGCTCATACCACGGAGTCAGGTCCGGATGTTGAGACAAATAGTGTTGCAACATGCTCGTGCCCGACCGTACGTTTCCGATCAGTAGGATCGGAGCTTTCAAAGTTGACATTTACAGGTCCGCGATTTTTCCAGGTGATTTTCTGATCCGCCGAACCAGACTTCTTAGTTCTGCAAAGTCAGGCCGAAAAACAGTGGCCAAGAGCAGGCAGTATACGACTCCCAACAGGCCGATGCGTCTTGCTAAGTCTAGGATGGGGGAAGTCACTGGGAAACTACGCGACGTCACGAGAATTGCCAAGGCTACAAGTGAGACAGTACCGATTCTCCGAAGCAAGATGATGAAGATGGCCTTCCCTGAATGCCCTACGTACTTTGTTGCGCGATATGTTGCTAGAAGTGGAAAGACGCAGCGGAACCCGCCGATGCAAAGCGTGATCGCCAGCAAGCCGCCGATCGATGTTCCGATGAGGCTTGCAACGAGCACCATGACGCTTTCCAGTATTAAAAATCCTGCATAGACGGACCATTTGCCTTCAGATTGCATTACCGAATACGACAACGGGTTTAGCAGCCGAAGCATCAAGCTAAATGACATGATCTCAATTACCGGGATAGCTTGGTTCCACTTGCCATTCCACCAAACGAGTTCGACCAGCGGCTCTGCTAAGACTGCCACTAGGCAGCAGGTAAGTGCGCTTGCCAACGCGAATAGACGCACTGCTCGTTCAAAGGCGGCTCGTTGTCGACCGGCGTCTGATCGAATTCTAGTGAACGTCGGCAGCAAGACCTTTTGCATGGCGGGTGAGAAAACCATCGAGACCGAAAGAGTCAACTGGAAGCCAAAAAAATAGTGGGCTAGTACAGGCTTCGCGAATCGTCCAATGATCATGTAATCGCCCATCATTGCGAGCGACGATGCGAATGCTGCAATGATCAGCCAGCGGGCAGCTTGGATGATCTCTTTCAATCGCGACCAGTTAAGATCGGCCCCAACGGGCAAGGGGCCCAGCATGCGTCGATAGACCAAGGCGCCTAGCAGGTTGGTGCTTATTTGTGGAATGACAAAACTCTTGGCTCCAAAACCCACGTATGCCAACACAACCATCAATAGATAGTTTCCGATGCTTATTAAGCCGTCTATGAACGCTGCTTCTTTGAATCGCATGTGCAATGCCATTCTGGCACGACCTACGGTCAAGGGGGAACTGATCCCGATTGCCAATGCCATCAATGGAATGATCTCGATGATCTCTTGGTCGTCGAAATAACTGGCAATCAGCGGTGCAATGGAAATCAGCAGCAGAGATGCGAACAGATTCGCCACGAAACAGAATTGGGCAACGGAGCGGATTTTGTCGAGTGCGCTGAGGCCGCCTTGGACAATAATCCGCCCCGTTCCTCCATCTCTTAGACCGGCCACAAACACATTGGCGACGCAGGCCATTGCCCAGAGCTCGAAGTCTCGCTCCAATAGCCACCAACCCAAGAGGAGTTGAGCGATGAAACTACCCAGCTTGCTCGCCATCGATGCGCCGGCGACCGCCAGGATACCGACGACGACCTGCTTCGAATAACCAGTCTCGTTCGTGGTGGAAGTCGTGTCCGACATAGAAGCTACGATACAGCTGTCTTTAGTTCTTGCCGCGAGACGAATGTTACATGCGGCATTTCGCTCATGCTATGCTCGTAGATTGCCCGAATTTTGTGATACGGGCCCTCAAAGATATAGGTGGGCCGACCCAGCATAGCAGCATATATGCCCACATGGAGCCTGGTGGAAAACACGATTGCGGAGTTTGCGATCGTATCGCAAAACTGATCGAAATCACCGAGCGATCGGTCACTCACGTCTCGATAGACTCTAGGGAGGTGGCTGTACTTCTCTAGTGGATCGGTATTCAGCAGTTGTTCGCAATACTGCCGGAATGGTGTTCTCTTTCGAGATCGAATTGCGGCTTTAATTGGATAGAGTGGTTTCTTGAGCGCGGGTGGTAGCGTACGGGCCAGCTTTGACAGCAAAGATCTGGCTGGTCGATTCGATTCTTGCGACCAAAACGAGCTCTGGTTCATTGGGTGTTCCGCATCGTTGCGTTCGCAGATCAGGACGTGTTGAGGTTCCGCGTTGCGCCTGCTCGTTACCAAAGAATCCTGCTCCAGATCAAAAGCCGTGTCGCGCCCTATGTCAACTGAGCAGAAGGTAGGTAAATCGTGATCTTCAAGCAGATGCCTATGACTGTATTGCTCACGACAAAATAGCGTAACAGGTGCCGATCGACTCGGAAGGCCCGTGGTGAATTGTTCATGAGGGTAGTGGAACGTGGCGGGCATCATTAGTAGCGGCTTGTCCGGGTACCTGCTCCACGTGTCCGCTAAGATTTTCCTCGCTAATGTGTAACCGCGGATCATGGCGCCGTTGCCCCGCATGATCAGTAGGTCGGCTGACTCCGGAGAATCAGCATGCTGGATATTGGCTGCTGAAAGTAATAGTTCGCCTCCCAATTGGATAAGCTCATCGCCGTTGTTCCCAAAGTCTTTACCGGCAGTATCTAGCATGGGTACGCGAAAGGCACTCTGTCCAGAGTATTGGCTAAGATGTTCGACAACTCTTGACTGTGAATTAGTCATCATTCCGTCTCGGGGAGTATCGATGCGTCGCAAGCTTGGCCTCCGTCACCAAGAATGCGGAACAATCTGAGATGTGCATTTAGCACTGCAGTTGCACTGTATCTTTCTGTTGCCTTTGCAACACACAATTGCGAGTGCTGTTCCAAGACATGTGGATTCTTGATGTAGTCGGAGACTGCTTCAGAAACGGCGTTCACATTCGGTTCAACAATGCGACCGTCGATTTTATCGTCAATGAGATCGCGAATTCCCGAAATCGCGGTACCGATGCATGGCAATCCGCTTGCCATTGCCTCAACCATCGCAGCCGGCATCCCTTCTCGTTTAGACGGCAGCGAAAAAATATCGGCTGCTTGCAAGTATTTTTCGATTTCACGAGTGAATCCTATCGAATACACGAAATCTTGCAAACGTTCCGACTTGACGAGTTGGTTAATCGTGGAAGCATATTCAGGGTTGTTTTCCGCGGGGCCAACCAGCAGTAGTTGGCATTCTATCTTTCTGCGGTTTACAAGTTCCGCAATCACTTCAACGAGTAAGTGTGGTCGCTTTCGTGGCTCGATGCGGCCAGAGAAGATAATCGTTGGCCGATTCGGAATTCCAAGTTGTTCGCGGGCCACTATTTTGTCAGCACCTGTAACGGGGCGAAACCGCCGCAAGTCGACCCCCATGGGTATGCGTGCAATTCTATCGTGGCGGACTTTGTATTCTCTTAACTCGTGATAGATGTCGCGACTCATGCTAACGAGGCAGCTCAAGTCGCGGATCATCTTGCGCCTTTTGGCCGGAAGGCCCAAGATGGATCGGAGCCCTGGCTTGTCGATCAATTCCATTCGGTGATTGGCGATAAACAGTACGGTTGGGAGTCCAAGTTGATGAGCTGCAAAGGCTGGCGCGACCGATTGATGAAATCCGCCCAGCGAGTGCATTACATCAAAATTCTTGTGCTCTCGTTGTAGCCACTTCTCTGACTTGCGAAGGAAATTGAAGAGACCAAATGCGCCGCGAGAGTTGCCGAGGAAGTGCTGGCTGTCAAAGAGTGGGCTTTGAGATTGCTCCGCATTTGCGTGCGCCAACGTCAAGGCAATTTTGCTCTTGTCGGCCAGCGAATACATGCGGTGCATGAACGATCCAGGACCGTTGTAGTGCTCGCCCGCCCCCTGGATGGACCAAAGAAGGCATCGAATGGGTTGTTGCTGCTTGGACATCAGTTAGTCTCGAATGGCGACGCCAGCAACCTTGGTTTCCAAACGTCCACATGGTCTCGAAGCCTAAATACCGGCATTCTGCCAGGCGAATATCAGGCCAACTTAAGTACCAACCCAACCAACGTCAACAGCTTTAAGAGGAGCCTTAACCTTGAATTCCGTGGATTGGCTATTGTTGCCATCTGCACGTCACCTGTACACAATGTGACTACAAAACTTCGACGACGTGCTCTTTTGGATATATTGCTGTGAAAATTCCTGGGATTCGATTGCTTCGTAGACTTCACCGCAAACTGTTCGCAGTCGATTTGTACAAAGACCTTTGCGAAGAAGATAAGAAGCTAATATCTGAAATCAGAGACAGGCGTTTCACCTACCTGTCACCAAACAAATTATCAATGATTGCCAGTTCTTGCCGTCGCTTGAGGGCCGCGAACGTGCAAGGGCTGTTTCTTGAAGCCGGTTGCGCGCTTGGCGGGTCGTCGATTTTAATTTCGAAGCTTAAGGATCAAGATCAACCATTTCATGTTTTTGACGTGTTTGGGATGATCCCGCCTCCTTCTTCCGAGGATGGGGCTGATGTTCACGAGCGATACGATCGAATCAAGAGCGGTGGTTCGGAGGGGATCGGTGGCGATACTTATTACGGCTACGAAGACAATTTATTCGACAAAGTGCGAAATAACTTCATGCGCTTCGGACTCACTCCCGAGGACAACAGCATCGAGATGGTGCAGGGGTTAGTTCAAGATACGATGAATATCAACAGTCCTGTCGCCTTTGCGCATGTCGATGTAGATTGGTACGAGCCGGTGATGCACTGCCTAAAACAGGTTGTGCCAAACTTGGCATCAGGTGGATCAATTATTCTTGACGACTACTACGATTGGTCCGGCTGCCGAAAAGCAGTTGATGAGTATTTTCGCACAAACTCTCGTGATGAGTTTGTGCGAGACAGTCGTGCCGGTTCGATGTGCATCACTCGCAAGTAAGATGAATGGGTGGACGGAAGTGTGGCAGGCGTCTAGTTGCGTTTCGTCCGTTTCGCCGAGCTCATTTTTAAGAGGCCGCAGCGGTACAAGAGTTTTCTCGCAGTGCTACTTGCCATGAATTTTAGGCAGAGTGCTAGATATGCAATCCGATCGAACAGTTTGAACTCTATGTCGGCGCTTGCATATCCCAGCTGTGACAAGCGATCGCCAGCCGATTTTTGCGCCACCAGTTGATCGAATCTGCTCATTCTTGTCCTCCAGTTGCCGATCGATTTTGAAGAGACAGCCCCTTTCGTTTCGAAATGACCGGACTGATCGGCCAGTTCTTTTGCTGTCCGTTGGTGATTGAGGAGATCTTCTTCGAATGGGGCATTTAAGAATGAACAAATCGTCTTCACTGTGCTCAACTGGTCAGACACAAGATCTTCATAGCGAATCTCCAAATATCGATTGCGTCCGAGCTTTCTTCCGGATGCCTGCCCTCTTTCAATATTCGTTTTCCAGTTCTTCATTAAGTAGAGCGCGTCAAAGTACCAGTGTTGGTGTCCCCATTTGGCCATGGATGAAACGCAACAGTCTCGGCCGTCTCTGATCATATGAATGAATTGTGAATCGGGGAACGTTTGTGCGATAGTATCCATCGACGAGACGTAGCTGGGGCCTTTGTCGCCCCACCTTGTGGCATGGTGCAATTTGCCTTTCAACAAGTACAGTTCACTAATAACTTGCCCAAGGGTCTTGCCTTCATGGTGTGTGGCGAAACGCTGTTCGTCCTGAACGAGCCCCTGCCATTCGTAGTTCATTTGCCCTAGCTCTCGAACTAGACTGGTAATCTGCCCTGTCGTCAGCGCCGGATAATCGAATTTTTGGAGATGAACCAAGAACCCCGTTTCTTCCGGGATATAGATTTCAGAATGACTGCAGAGAATGAATCGCAATAGCGTCGTGCCGGAACGAGGATTTCCTACGATGAAGAACGGAGGTGCCATAGTTTCGTAGACGTCAGTTCAAGTCGATTTTGTGGAAGACAACGTTGGGCAGCTTGGAATTTGGTGAAATATCGAGGCTTGTTCGCTTGCGCGAAACATCAAAATAGACCCGCACATGAGCCATTTCACCTCGGAAGAAAGAGGTAGCGGGTTGGGTGGCGTTCTTGCCCGGTTGAACTCCCACAGCCAACGGTCTAGTCGAGGGCATATGTCCTGTGGCGGCCGTTGTGAGCATGGGGTTATCGCCAATTTGGAGCCCGATCTGCTCACCGTCGTATGTAGCAATGACTCGAGTCCATTCTTCAGGCTTGATCCGAATCCGTGATGCGATTCTCGTTTCACGGTTGTCTTGGGTGGCGAATCGGAATTGCCAAAAGCCAGACTCGGCAGACAGCGTAAATCCACCAGTGACGGTCGCATTGCTGATGATGGTAGACTTGATGCCAAAACTGCCGGTTGGCCCGCTGGGTTTCAAGTAGGCTTCGATGATCAGCGGGCCTTTGCCGTTGTATTGGAACGTCGGCGCCAACGCATAGCTCTGGCGGCCATCGAATGTGAATGCATGTTCCGGCACCGGGCCTTGGGCGGTGAGTGCCGCTAACTTTTCTGTCGACTTGGCGGAAAGCTGTTTGGATTCGTCTAATTCGAAACCGTCCAGCAACGGAATGACTTTGGTCAGCCATTGCTGCGATCGCTT
>CAZDBE010000081.1:0-1899 GCA_964503675.1 uncultured Pirellulaceae bacterium
TGTCTCCGCTTTTACCCCCGACAGATATGCTAAATCCGGCCGATCGTATAACAGACTTCTGGGCGACCTCGGATAGATGCCATGTTCGAACTTCGAATAGTACTCGACAGCTTTGATCCCCAGAAACAGGCAACCAAACCCGATGGTGGACCACAGCCATTTCTTGGCTACCACCGGCGCATTCTGGCGGGCGTTCTCAAATGCAAACACGATTGTGACACTGGAACACAGCAACACAAACGTATTAACCGCCCCCATCCACTCGACAACATGAACCGATTGAGGCGACGGCCAACTGCCCTCCGGGGAGCCGAACCGCAACACTATATAGGCGCCGATCAGAGCTGTGAAAAACATGATCTCTGTCGACAGAAACAACCATAGTGCGAATTTTCCGCGCGGAATTGGCACGGCGGATTGGTACTGAAGCCCATGGACTGCACTAGGAGTGCCAGACGTTTGATTTTCGGTCGTACCGGACATGAACGCCAAAACGAGAATCGGAAAATTTACTTGATCAGGTAGGCCAAAATCAGGACCAGCATGTACGACGGTAGATAGACCAAGGATTTTCTCATCAGCGTCTTAGCCGTAACGTCATTGGGCTCTTTGGCAAACTCAATGGACGCCTTCAGATAGATCCACCCAAGGTAAACTGCGCCGGCCACCAAAAAGATCGCATGATAAATGGTACTCAACTCGAAAACCGGCAGCAAACTTACGATCAACAGCAAAACAGCCGTCACGACCGACTTACGTCCTGCCCGACGACCTGTCGGGTCGACAACGGTTAACATCTTTAGTCCGCCAGCTTCGTATTGATGTCGATACTTCCAAGCGATCGCCATGAAGTGCGGAAACTGCCACAATACCAACACCGCAAAGAAGATCCACGCGCTGTAGGTGATCATAGGCGCGGTAGTGTCGCTGCCGGTTGTCGCTAGTGAGCCCATTAAGATTGGCATCGCACCTGCGATGGCACCGACTTCGGTATTAAACCAAGTCTTGCGCTTCATCGGGGTATAAATGCCGACGTACAGAATCCAGTTCGCCACTCCACAAGCAGCCGTTTGCCAGTTTACCATCAGCCAGAGGATGGCAGTTCCAATGCCAATTGTCGCAGCCCCAAAAATGGCGACTTCTGTTGGCTCAAGTTTCTGAGCTGGCAATGGTCGCCCGGCGGTACGTGGCATCAAAAAATCCGAGTACCGTTCGACGTACATGTTCATTGCGTTACCACTTGCGGCCACGAACAACATGCCGATAGAACCAAAGAACATTGCCCACAAATCAGGTAGACCACTGGCAGCAAGTGCCGCCGCGACGACAAAGGTAACCAAAACCATGATGGTGATCCGCATCTTGGTCAGCTCAACGTAGGCCTGCACACGCGAATTTTCCGGCGTGGCCGCAACTAGGTTGGGCGTGTCGGATTTTGAGGTCGTTGAATTCATCAGTGATAATATGGGAAAATAGAGCCGCTAAACTTTGGCTTGGCCACGCAGCTTTCTCTTTGGTGTGGGCGGCAGATGTGCAACATATTAACGAAGTAACCGTAAACTGAGCAGTGACTAAATTGTCGCCCCCGCGTTTTCTCTATAAAGCGGCAGAATATCGGGGTTTTTGTTGAACGTGAGGCCACTAAATTTGGTTTTCAGTCGTTGATTTCCCTCCCAAACACCCCCCACCACCGGTACCACCGGCCCTCGTTTGAAATAGCTTTTTAGTACTGCTTCTTAAGCCCTGGCCTAACGAAGCGTTCATCTGGTTCGGGCAAATCGTCCCACCGCCGTGCCCGACCAAAATTCACATCCACGACATTGCCGTCAGCACGTTGGACCAAGTGCATTAGCTTCTCCACATCAACCGAAGCTGGAATTCGATGGACACTTCCGTCAC
>CAZDBE010000081.1:1909-18806 GCA_964503675.1 uncultured Pirellulaceae bacterium
ACTCATAGCTGCATTGCGAGTTTTGTGCTTGCCAAACATGGATTCTAAGACAGCTTCTTCGATCTCCAAGCACTCCGGTTTCATCCATGGTGTTGCCAATTCTTCATCGACTTCTTGAACCAAAATCGTATTGGAGGAACCGTCGGTAATCTGCCCGAATCCAATCTTCAGATCGTCATCTCCACACAGAACTCCACCTTCACCAAAACCACGATACTGCGTCATACCAGCTGCAACGGTACTTCCAGGCGATCGAAAGACATCCGGCATCTGCTCCATCAGTGTTTTGTTGTGCTCACTATCCCAAGGTTCATCAAATCGAATCTGCTCGTAGAGGTTGTTCTGTTCAATAAATGGCAAAATATGAACTCGCCAACTAAATCTGTTGTCGTCCTCTCCGTTGCGGTTTTGGGATGTGTTGCCGGGAAACCTCATGTGAGCGCTTTCATAATTGAGGCACGCAAGTGCAATTTGCCTGAGGTTGTTCAGCGATTGAGAATCTTGGGCCGCACTACGAGCGCCGCCCACTGCCGGCAAAAACCCACCGACCGCTACTGGGACTGCAGTTCCAACGAAGTTGGTTGGAACAGTTTGGCGAATTTCAATTTCTATCCCGCTCTCACCAACCCGCACAAATCCCGTTGACGAATCAAGATGCTCGATCATGGTGCGCGCCGGCGGTAGTTGCATTCCTCCAAGGAGTGCTTTGAGATTTTGGTTTTGGCCAAGGGGCCCGAAACGCATCTGTAGTGCCTCCTGCATGAACAACGCAAATGGATGAGCATTCTGCAGTAAGGTTTTTGAATCAGTGTAAGCAAAACTGGTCAATTGAGGCTTGTTGAGAAACATAGACTGTTTGAACTGCGCGATTTGATCTGGCTCAAGAAGAGATTGCCGCGAAGAGGAATCACTAATCGCAGACTTAATCGTCGACGGATACAATCCTATGTAAAACCGATCATCCTTCACACAGACCGCCGTTTCTGTCAGTAAGTCTGGGATCCGCATCGAGAAAATTTGACTCTCATTGTAAGTTTGTTGAAAAAAACCGGGCCGATACCGGACGGGCAGTTCCTTAGTCTTTTTTGCCCCTGATTCAAAAAATGACTCAACCAATTTCGTTAACTTCTTGGGGTCCGTTACCTCGCCAACAACCGTGGTCCCTGCCAAAAAGCCATCCGACGCTCCGTTGTATACGCCCCAAGTCTCACCAACGCTCTCCAACAAATCGTCCTCGATATCGATCCCTAGTTCTCGCTCCGCCACAAAAAACATATCTCTAAAGCCGCCCGGAGCGCCGACAATAATCATTGCGTTATCCAACACCTCCAACAGATCTTTCAAGTCAACACTTGCCGCACCGGCGAACAACGAATCAGCTGGAAACTGCTGCAAGATTAATTCATTGATCGGGCGGTTGGACAGCAATCCAACCAAGCCCTCGGGATCAGCAGCACTGACCAATACGTGAAGAGAGGAGTTGACTTTATTCAACCCACCAATCAACTCGATACTCTTTACTTCATGCAGCCCCAACAGATCCGCCACCGCAGACGCCTGAGCTCCCCACGTTCTTTTGGCAGCACGTAGCATTCCGGATACGTCAAAATATCCGAGCGTATGAACGTGCTCCAACTTTGAGGCTTTCTCTTCCATCGCGGTCAACCAAGTCGGTGTCTTACCAGCTTGCATGCGATCAACTGTAGCGGTGAAAGATTCTTCCCCCAATGCGATTAGGCAAGTGCCATTGAGATTGCCAATCACCAAAGGATTGGCCGATCCATCTATTTCTACTCTGTTCACTTTGATGCCGGCGAGTGAAATTTTCTCCGATCGATCGTCACGCGACTTCAAGCTAGACGACAGTCGCTTTATCAGGCGTTCGACATCACCATCTGGCTGTAAGAGCATCGCTCCTTTTATATCCGGCGCGCCATCTCGATCGCGCGGAATGGTCAATTCTTCGATAAACAGACAGCCAGGCCGCTCAAGAATCGCCTCTACGATCCTTGGAGACAACCAGTGGATCATCTCCATCTTCAATTTTGGCAACGAAGCGTCAGGAATAGTCGCTGGATAAAACAACCCTGCCCGCACTTTCAAATCATCAACGAACGCGCGTATGTCAGGACTCGCCATCAACGCTTGCGACCGGTTACCTTCTATGGCGGATTCTTCTGAGGCGTTCCACGCCACATAGCCAACGCACTTCTCAGGCGCCGCGTGCTTGAACCTATCAATGCTCTCGCTTTGAGCCTGACCTACACGGGGTTGGCACAGTAGAGCAACCCAAAAGATGAAACCGAACCATGAAAGAGAGCGACTCATAAGATTCCAATCAAAGTAAACAAGATTGAGTTTCGTACAGCGTCCGAAGATCACCCGGCGTTAGGGCAAGTGCGAGAACTGGAAACAATACTAACAGAATCGCAACCTACGTTGGCGGACCACGTCAGTCTCCGTGACTCTCACGAACTAGTTCCTTTCGACGACGTTTGTACCGACCTTGAGCCTCCTCGTATTGGCCTGCCTTCATAAAATTTCTTATGCTGAGGCCAACACCAAACAGAATGAACACAAAACCAAACAATGAGACAAGCCGACCGGGGCCGGGTATCGTCGCTGCCATTGAAGTCCAGAAGATGCCAAAGGCAACCACTACCACTCCCCCAAGCACACTACTAACCTTTCTCGGTACATGTTTGGCTCCGTGATTTCCGGTGATCATAAAGTCATCACGGGCCAGTTCCCACTCTCGGTCGAGCTGCGCGACTTCGTTTTGAGCCTTGAGGTCTTCAAGGTGCCTAGAGCCCGCCCCATCGAACGATCCCCCTAAGACCTGCCTTTTTGCGATCTCAAATTCCTCAAACGTGAGCGTTCCATCGCGACGTAGCTGATCCAGTTTCTGTATTTCATCTGAAACACTCATTGTTCACTAATCCTTAGACGAGCTACGTGACGTGCTTGAAGTCGATGTTCGTATTGTCTCTCAAAATCTTGGCTAGATTTTTTTCGAAACATTTGAGCATCTCGAATTTAACGCCCGTCTTGGGCAATTGCAAATAGATCTCGTTTGTCGACAAGACAATGCCGTAAGCCGAAATGCAATTTCAAGTGCTGCGTTCAGACTCGCCGCCGAGCGGTTCGGCGATCTGTGGCAGGAAATCTTCGTCACAGTCAGGATGGCTGTACTCGTAAGGGCCGCGATACACGACGGGTTGGAAATCGAAATTCCCGTGTGGCGGCGGACTGGCGGCGGTCCACTCCAGCGAATTTGATTTCCATGGATTGCGATCAACTTTCGGACCAAAGAAAACACTCCAGAAAAAGTTGCAAATGAAAATCACCTGTGTTGCTGCCATCAAAAATGCGCAGTACGTCATGAACTCGTTTAGCGGCTGGAGCTCACGTAAACTGTCGTGCAAATACGGGTCGGCATAGCGACGCGGCATACGTCCCAAGAAGTGCATTGGGAAAAACGTTCCGTTAAGAAAAATGAATGTCAGCACGAAATGAATTTTTCCGACCGAATCATTCATCGAGCGCCCAAACATTTTGGGAAACCAGAAATAGATCGCCCCAAACACGCCCAGGACGCTGGCTCCGAACAGTACGTAGTGCAGATGAGCCACAATGTAGTAGGTATCGTGGATCAAAATATCAACCGCTGGTGACGACATCACGACCCCCGAGAGTCCACCAATCACGAACATCGACACAAATCCAATGCTGAACAACATCGGTGTCGTCAAATGCAACCGGCCACCCCACATTGTCCCAATCCAATTGAACACTTTGATACCGCTGGGTAGCGCGATCAACATTGTCGACACCATAAACGACACGGCCAACATCTTGTTCATCCCGCTAATAAACATGTGATGGCCCCAAACAATGAACCCCATGCCGGCGATCGCGCATACCGAATAGACCATCGGCCGGTAACCGAATAGCGGCTTGCGAGAAAAACAGGCCAGCATATCGGAGACCATTCCCATCGCCGGCAAGATCATGATGTAGACCGCAGGGTGTGAGTAGAACCAAAATAAATGTTGCCACAGCAGTACTTCGCCGCCTCCGCTAGAGGCCAAGGCGTTGTTGGCCGAGATGCCCTCAGGCAAAAAGAACCCGGTAAGGAACATCTGGTCACACAACTGCATCAAAAGCGCTGCGGTCAATACAGGCAAAGCAAACGCCTGCATGATGGCGGTGATTAATAGGCTCCAAACCGTCATCGGCAAACGGAACATGTGCATACCCGGGGCACGCATCTGTACGATCGTCGTGACGTAGTTGATGGCTCCCATCATTGAAGAAACGCCAGTGAACAGCAGCGCAAGCACCCATAGATTCTGCGCTGTACCTGTTGGCGACGCCGCAACTAATACGCTTAACGGCGGATAGGCAGTCCAACCGCTGCCGGCACCATACCCGGGCACAAAGACCATTAGTACAACGCACCCAAACGCTGGCCACATGAACCAGTAGCTGAGCATGTTGAGTTTGGGGAACGCCATGTCTTCGGCGCCAATCATCAGTGGGATCAGGTAATTCCCAAACGCACCGGAGAGGATCGGAATCACCACAAAGAAGATCATGATCGTAGCGTGCATCGTAAAGAGCACGTTATAGAACTCGGGCGTAATCTTGCCTCCGTCATCAGAGAACAGCAGATCACCAAATACTGGCATCGCTGTCCACGGCCAAGCTAACTGCCATCGCACGGCCATTGCCAAAAGTCCACCGATCGCCAACCAGATCAAGGACGAAAACAGAAACTGAATTCCGATCACTTTGTGGTCAGTTGAGAAAATGTAATTCGTCAAAAATCGCGTCATTGCGTTTGAGTTGTTCGAATTGGCAGTAACTTCAGCCATCAAGGTTGCTGCCTTTCTGATGTGGTTTCATGCACGGCCAGTGCTTCTACCGCGCGCTGCAACCCTCCCTCCGGGAGGCTCGGAGGCTCACCGACGGGGAGGGCTTTCCCAGCCAACTCTTTCGGCTGATATTCTTGCTTAAGCTCCTCCAACCAAGCATCAAACTCGGCGCGTGGCACGACTCGCAATCTCGCCTTCATCTTATAGTGGCCCCAGCCGCATAACTCCGTACACAAAATATCGACCTCACATGGCCGGATCGGATTAAACCAAGCGAACTGCGTCTTGCCCGGCACGATATCTTGTTTCAACCGCAGCTCGGCCACGAAGAAACTGTGAATCATATCGCGGCTTTCCAATTGCAACACGATGTCCTCGCCGACCGGCACAACCAGCAGGTTCTCGATGTACAGATCGTCAGCCGTTTCAGTGATGCCGTCATCGCCCGCGTAATGGAACTCCCAGCCAAACTGTCGCGCCTTGACCATCACCAACGGAGGTTTGGGAATCTCCTTACCGCCAACATCTGTGATCATCGGGCGGTTCATCTTGTTTTCCGCCCATGAGTTCATCTGATAGAAGGCTAACGCAACCAGAATCGCTGCAGGGACCAGCGTCCAAAGCAACTCCAGTTTCGTGTTGTGATGAAAGTAGGCCGCTTTACGATTCGGATCGCGCCGGTGGTCAAATTCCCAAATCACCCAACCAATCGCAACTCCCGTACCGAGCAAAATCAACATCGACAGCGCGTGAATGCCGTAGAACAAATGGTCGATCGTTCTACCGGCCGAACTGAGTGATTCCGGAAGCTCGCACTCCGCAAACGGCCACACACCCAATGACGCCATCAAAAACGTAACAGTCGCCAAGACGGGGACGCTATAAAATAAGATTGGCCAAAAACGTTTCAAGAGTTCACTTCGCAATCGCATTGCCGTTGACGGGTTTATGACTTGGTCGTTCATCAACATCGATGAACGGCAAAGCCTTCACATAGGCGACCAACGCCCAAATTTGGTCACTCTTGAGCGTCGCGGCGGCAGGCATCGGCGTGCCTTCGATTCCGTTGGCGATTCGCAGATACAAGTCTCCCGGATGACCGCCGCCTCGGAACTCGCCGGACGTCAGGTTGCGTGGCAAGATTGGTCGTGGTGGGAGAGCGCCTGCGGCAGTGAAGTCTGCATAGGTTGCGGGAACGAACGGATCGACCCCCGGCGACTTGATCCACTCGTTGGTCCAATCATCAAACGTTTCAGTCTGGCCATTGCCGGCGACCGATTCACCATGACACTGAGCACAATTGCCGCCGGTGTAATATAAAACTCGACCTTGATCGACGAGCGTTTGGTGATCAGGATGATCCACCAGCATCTCCGCCGGAGCCTCAGGGACCTTGCTGCGGTTGTCATCGGTGTCGATCCAACGCTCTACCACATTCTCGACCAATCCCTCACCAACCAGATCGAACATCGAATCCAGATACTTTTCTTTTGCTGGGTCGTCTTCGTCTTCCACGCTGGCAGCCGAAAGATTGATTAACGGTTCGCCATCCTCAAGATTACTCAACTCCGCCATGAGATACCGTTCGTACTGGCCACGCATGGTTAGATATTTCACGTAGTCAATCAGCGCGTTCAAATCAGATTCGGGCAATCCGCGAAAGGATGGCATCGATGATCCAGGAATCCCTTTGACCAGTAGTTGCATCATGTCTTCGTCGGTTGGCATCGATCGCAGCGGCGTCGATTTGAATTTGAACTTCCCCAACCGAAAATCACGCGGATATGGATTCAAGCTGCGCGCCGTTAATCCTGCTCCATCGCCAGTGATTCCGTGGCAATGAGCACAGTGCTGGCGGTAAAGCCCTTTGCCATGATGGCCATCTGCGTCCCGCGTGTTCAAAACAGGCCCCGCGGCATTGTCAAGGTTCGCTTGAGACATGACTTCCAGAGCAGGATCGTCCTCGGGAAATACCGTAGGAATACGCGGCTGATCAGGGGTACCAAAGAACGCGGTCAGAATCGTCCCGATCTCACCGGGATAACGATCGTCGAATGACTGGCCATCGGGCAGGAATAACTTCTCTTGCTTGAGCAGTTCAACCGAGTTGAGTTTGAAAGCGGCAGGAGTTGGCTGGCCACATCCGCAGAGAAAAATTGCGGCAATGCAACATGCTGCGAGACGCATCATATAGTGCGGTGTTGATCGATTATCAGTCAAACGCTGCAATGGTTTTTCCGCAGTTGCCGGGAGAGATGGAAGAAACAGATGTCAAGTAATAAACCGTCGTCCGCCGTCGGTATTATCGACCGCCTTGAGGCTAAGTCGAAACGCCAAATTGTCGCAAGCCGAGTGCAGATTGACTAGCAGGTTGAAAACCTGCTCTACGTGGGGCAGGTTTTTCACCTGCCAGATTTCTCACAATCGACGACGGGGACCATCGAGCTACGTTTACTCAACATACCTTTCAACGAAGATGTTTCACCGTGTTTAACCGTCAGCCGGAGGCGTACGCGATCATGCGAAAAGCGTACGCCTGCGGCTAACGGTTAAACGAAATATTTCCAAGTTTGGGCATCGTTGAGCGGTGTTATGTTTACTCCCAATCCATCGTCTTGACTTGGCTACGAAGTTCTTCAACTGCGTCCACATCGAACTGAATTTTGTCAGCCGATGGTTGCTGATAACAGCCAGCCACTACGGCGACGACAAATAATAAGACGAATTTGCAAATCTTGGTCGAGTTATTCAAACTCCCATCCTCGTTCGGTAGCTGCGGCTTACTTGTTCAGCGAATCGCCAGGGACTTCCATCTTTCCAAGGTCCAATTCTCCGCCCGCTTCGATTTTCACATCGATGATACCTTTGCGGCTGACCTTGTATCCTTCCACTTCCAGTTTCTTCAGATAGGCACCTTTCTTGTGCCAGAACTGAAACTCCCATTCGCCTTCGGGAACATTTCTAATTTCAAAATTCCCTTCCTCATCGGTGATCGCGACGTAGGGATTATCACGCACCAGAATCACGCCGTCCATCCATTTATGTATGTCGCACTTCACCTGACCGGGTGTCTTGTGTGAATTCTCTAAGACAACGTCGACGTCCCCGCCAGCAGGCAAGTTGATATTATGTTCGTTGGTAAATGTAATGATGTGGCAGTTGTGGCCGACCGTATCAGAGTTCTTTAACTTCACCGACTGGCCAGCACGCACATACAACGCGTGTGGAACGAAGCGGCAGGCGACGTTGTCGATCGCAAGTACATCTTCGGAATCTTCGTCCGCTTCGGCGTCATAGGATTCGTGGATCGGTGCGTTCTCGCCTTTGCCTTTGGTGACCATCATCACGAAGACATCTCGCAACTGGCCTTCTTCTCCGATAACCAGATTGTCGTCCATCGGCACTTCGCCATCGACGAGGCACACTTCTTTGTCGGGACCATCTCCGAGGTTCTCGGGCGGGCTCTTCGGTGCTTCTCCTGAGACCACGATCTGGCCTCTAAGGCTTCCCCAGCCACCATCAACCACGACCGCAGACGCCTGATCCGCAGCGGCCAACATCCAGACCGCTGTGATGAGAAACGCCACGCCGGCAACAGGATTCAGGCATTGTTTAATTCGGACGATTGGTCCAGTAACTGATTTCATAGTTTCAACCTTCAAAAGCAACAACTCAAAAACGTGTCTTTATTCTAGACCCTGTTGGTCGCATCACAACGACAAGAGCCAACTAACCGGTAGGCACGGCGGCAATTTTTCGATTTCAACCGATTAATCAAACGTAGCACCTGACAGTCGCAGGCTCAATCAATAGAATCTCCGCCTGATAGATGAAACCCAATTTGGCTTGATTTGATTCGGTGAAAAATGAAAGTTCTGGTAGTCGGTAACGGTGGGCGCGAGCATGCGATTACATGGAAAGTGGCTCAAAGTTCCCGTGTAGACCGCGTTTTCGTCGCACCGGGGAACGCCGGTACTGGGCTGCACGGTGAAAACGTTGATCTAGACGTCTCCGATTCTGAGGGCTTAGTCAAGTTTGCGAAGCAGAACGATATCGGCTTGACCATCATTGGCCCTGAAGTTCCGCTGTGTGAGGGGATCGTCGATATTTTTGAATCCGAAGGACTCAAAGTTTTCGGCCCTGACAAATCAGCCGCTCAATTGGAAGGCAGCAAAGTCTTCTGTAAAAACGTTCTTCGCGCCGCCGATGTGCCAACGGCCGATTTTCAGGAGTTCCGCGACGCCTCCTCCGCCGAACGATTCATCAACGAGCGGTTCAGTGAGACACCTGAAGACTGCCCGGTCGTAGTTAAGGCCGATGGGTTGGCTGCGGGTAAAGGCGCCATCGTCTGCAAGACGCGCGACGACGCTTTAGAAGCCATCAACATGATTGCCCGTGAACGACAATTTGGTGATGCGGGGAACCGGATGATTATCGAAGACCGCATGTCGGGAACAGAGGCCAGCATTTTGGCGATCACCGACGGCAAAACGATTCTTACGCTACCACCGGCCGAAGATCACAAACGCGCCTTCGACAACGATGCAGGACCCAACACCGGCGGAATGGGAGCCTACTGTCCAACGCCGTCAATCGACGAAGAAACACTCGGTTGGGTTGAGTCCAACGTATTGGTCCCGACCGTTCACGTCATGAAGCGCAACCGCAATCCGTTTCGCGGCATTCTCTACGCCGGCTTGATGTTAACACCACAGGGGCCAAAAGTTCTTGAGTACAATGTGCGGTTCGGCGATCCCGAATGCCAACCGATGCTGATGCGATTGAAAACAGACTTCGTTGACATCCTTGAAGCTACCGTCGATCGGCGCCTCGGTGAAATCGGTCAGCTTGAGTGGGATCCACGCCCCAGCGTCTGCGTTGTGATGGCATCCGAAGGCTACCCCAATGCCTACGAGAAAGGCAAAGTCATCCGCGGACTCGACGAAGCGGCCAAGATCGAAGATGTCGTTGTCTTTCATGCCGGCACGACCACCAACGACGCTGGCGAAGTCGTTACCAACGGCGGACGAGTGCTTGGGGTGACGGCGCTGGGCGACACGGTTGCCGCCGCCAAATTGCAAGCTTACAAAGCGGTCAAGTGCATTCGCTGGGACGGCGCTTGGTGTCGCAAAGACATCTCTGACAAAGCGATGGGGTAAGAATTTTTTTGCCAATAGGCTGCCGCGAAAGTTTGCAATCGGGCGGCCAACTCGCTATTCTCAGATGACTTAAATCATCTGAATAGTCAGTTCTTCGATCGTAGGCAAACGATGGCCAGTCCAATCGAAATTTCTTTTTCTCGGGGCGCGTTATACCCCGGCAGTGCAACACAAGCGCAAATCGTGATTGATGTCACCAAGCCGACCAAAGTACGCAACATCACCGCGCGACTTCACGGGTTTGAGCGAGCCGAAGCAGAATACTCGACGACCAACAGCGATGGTGATCGCGAAAAAAAGACTGCAACAGCCAACGTCGAAATAATCAAAGAAGAGTTCTTACTTACTGGTGATAAACGCAAGGGATTTTTTGGGCGGTTAGGAGATTCGGCATCCACGCTCGTTGGCGGCGGAGACCATGAAGTTTTGGAACCGGGGACCTACGAGTACACCGTTGATCTGAACATTCCCGAATCGGCGCCACCATCAATCAATGGCAAACTTTCGCGCGTCGAGTACAACTTTAGTGTCCAAGTTGACATACCCGTCAAAATCGACTGGAAGAAAAAGATTCCGTTGCAGGTGCTTCCTGCCCGCCAAACTTTCAGTCAATCTCTACCTGCTCAAGCAACTTTTCCTGACGAATCGGGGCGGTCAATGTGGCAAAAGGCATTTGGAAAAGATGTCACCATGAATCTTGCCATTGATCGAGATTGTCTAACGGCTGGGGAACAAGCTCTCGCGATCCTGACCGTCGAGTCTGCCGAGCCACTCAAGGTCTCAAAAATAGAAATCAAATTGGTTGGTAAGGAATCGACCGACGTCCACAGCCACCGCGACAGTCACTTTCACCAAATCAAACTAGGGCAAATCGATTCTCCCAATATGATCGCTGGCCCGTCTGTTCACGAGTTCGAGATTCTCGTTCCGCCGCTGACTGCGCCGCACTCTCAAACGGGAAAGAACTTTGCCGTGGTTTGGAAATTTGAAGTCCAGATACATATTCCATGGGCCAGTGACCCGGTCATTGGCGTACCAATGACGCTATTACCGGAGCCCGTAACGGCTGAAAACTCTAGTTAAGCTCCAGTTAAGCTCCAGTAAACCAAACATTTTTTGCTTTCTGCGCAATTGATTCATAAGATTGGCAGATTCTCGGCGAATCGCTTAGGTTCGTTTAGTCGCGCTGCCGGTCAGCATGTCAATCTTATGGAGCCCCCAAAATGAAATCGAAATCAATGCTCGCCGCCGTCGCACCGACGCTCGCTTTCCTACTTGTCGTCAGTGGCGCTACCTTTACGGCAAACGCCCTAGGACAAAGCAAGGGCCAAGACAATCAGAAGGTCGAGAAAGAACTGCCCCAACGGCTCGAAGACGCCAGCGAAGTCGTGCAGGACGCATCGGAGGCTGTCGAAGATACGATGGATGAAGTGGCCGACCATGTTGCTGAAGTAGGAGAGGAATTTACTAAGGCACTCGAAAAATGGATGAAACGACACTCGGGCGAACTGGAAGGTTGGTCTGAAGAACACGGTGATCAGTGGACCAAGTGGGCTGACCGACTCGAAGAGCGCGTCGAAAAATGGTCAGTGGATCAGGAGAAGCAGTGGAAGTCATGGGCCGACCACTATGAAGAAGAAATGGGCGCTCTTTCAAAACAGCTCAAGAAGAACGAGCTCTCATCCGAAGACGTCGGCAATCTGGTCGAAACGAACCTCCGGTTGCTTGGCGAGATCCCGATCGGCCAAATGATCCAGCAGGGAATTCGCGAAGGGGCGCGTGAACTTGAATCGGCGCCTTGGGAAAGCCTCGACGATCTGTCTCGTATCGCCGGAGACGCCGCAACAGATTCTGTGGAAGCAGCTGAAAAGCTGACCGGATCAGCAGTCAATCGAGCACTGCGTACATCAATGAACCACGGGGAAAAACTGAAAGAAGCGCGAAATCAACTGCAGCAGGAATTCAACCGTCAACGAGATGGAATACAAAAGCTATTTGAGCGCCGCATCGAGGCGCTAGAGGGATTGATTGAGGAAGGTGGCGACGATGCCGCCGACGCTCGAAAGATGATCGAACGGTTGGTTGAAGCGCAAAAGAAAAAAGTTGACCAACTGGACCGTCAATACGAGCGTCGAAAACAACAAGCTGAAAATGCGGTAAGCCAGCAAGCGGAGAAATCCGCCGCGCCATCGGCGGATGAAATGCAGACACTTCGCCGCGAAATAGAATTGCTGCGACAGGAAGTACAACGGATGAAGAAGGAATAGTACAGCTTCAATCTTCCAGCAGATCTTCACCATAGCCGGGTGGAAACGGGTTGAAGGGGGCGTCGATCTCAGGTTCGGGCTCATATCCTTCTTCAACACGCTCTTCTTCCGGTTCCTCTTCGGGTGCGACGCCTTCGGATTCCAGTTGCGCTTGAATTTTGCCAATATCTACATCATCCGTACCGAGCTCCGCCTGCCAATCGATCGAATTCAACTCTTCGGTGATCTTGGTCGACGAAGAAGTTGTACCGCCCCCCTGCCGTTGGTGCTTAAATTGGCGTGCGCTTCCGCCTAACTTGCCAGCCTCCAGTTGATCGAACCAAAGATCACTATCAATCGGAATTGCCTTTCGGCGAAGGGCCGCTTTATGAAGTCGATGGTCCGAGGAAACAACGGTTAGCTTACGCGGCACACTATGTTTCACGATCAGATGTTCGATCATCGAGTCCGCCTCGTCGTATTGGTCGGCATAGTAGATCTTCATGCCGCCGATCGTTTGTGAATTCCCCTTCGCCAGCAGCGGTCGCTCCGCTGCATCAAAAACAATCGTGATCCTTTTGGCAACCGTTTGGGGCACTCCAGCGAGGATCTCGTGAATCAACCGCCCGCGCGCTTTGCGCAGCATGTCATCGGTTGCAGTGCGTGTTTGCAATCCACACTGGAAAATCAGGTTGTAACCGTCGATGATATAGTCCATCGACAAAGTATACTCTTGCTGGTCAAAGATGTCCCGAAGTCAATTTTCCCTGTCGCAGAAATGCCCCGTGCCAACGCCCTCTCAACCCGATCTTTCCGCAATCCTGCGACGGTGGCCAATCAACGCTACCGAGGCCTCTCCGCTCCAATCAAGTGGATTCAGCGGGGCACAACTTTGGAAGATCAATGGCAGCCAATCGCAACCGCTGTGCCTGAAACACTACTCCGCTGGCTCTCTTACAGTAGAGCAGCTTGACGGGATCCATCGAGTGTTGATCCACGCGTTCAACGTGGGCTGCGAGTTTGTCGCGAAACCAATGCGACTTACCGATGGATTCACCACTGTCGTTGCCGGGTCCGAAAATTCAACTTCGGCTGGACTTTGGGACCTTTCGACGTGGGTGCCCGGCAGTCCAGTCACTTCTTTTAGTGACGCACAAATCGAGATCGCATTTGCTTCGATCGCACGTTTCCACAAAGCTGCCGCGCAGGTCAACCTCGCTTTTGGTCCAAGTCCTAATCTGGGCCAACGCCAGACGCAGTTGGCGAAACTTGTTAGGCCAGAGAGTCCTGTTCTGGACCAAGCCGCAAGCCAACTTAAAACAGCATCTATCCATCCCACGCTGCAAGAACCTTTGGCAACGCTTGTTGATCTACTCTGCCGCGTGCCCCAATCTCAAATTGCCTCACTGCAAAAACGGCTGCGTGAATCTTCTACGGTGGACCTTCCTCTTCATCCTGTTGTACGTGATCTACGAGCCGAACATCTGTTGTTCACCGGAGATGAATTGACTGGCCTCGTAGATTTCGACGCAATGCAAATGGATTCTATCGCTTATGATCTATCGCGTTTAACCTCATCAATGCGACTGACCGAAACCCAACTCCATCTGGCGCTGAGCACCTACCATGCAGCGCGCCCAATCCAAGCCGCCGAAGCAAAATTGGTTCAGGCGCTAACTGGCGTCAGTAGAGTGCTCGCTCCGCTATCGTGGATCAACTGGCTTGTGCTGGAACAACGTTCTTTTAGTAATCTGACCGCCGTCGAACAGCGTTTGAAAGAAGTCGCCGAAGACCTCATGCAACATGCTTAGCTCGCAGGTTGAGCGTTGTCCAAACGTTCATCTACTTTCACTTTTTTCCCAAACAATACAGCCACTCCTGATTGCCGTCAGCAACTCTTGTATAGATCCGGTTGTCGAGCATCGTCATACTGGCGAAGGAGGAACTTCCCAGTTGATTGGTTGCAACGAGTTCAAACTTTTGAGGATTGGGCTTGATAACAAACGTCGTTCCCAGCTCGTTGGTAAAATACAGGTGACCGCCGGCGAGCACCGGTGATGCACTCTCTGGCCCCTTGGTTCGAGCTTTCCACATCTGTTTTCCGTCGGAACATCGCCAGCAATAGACGATCCCTTTTTCGGCTTGGCCATAAAGATAGCCGTCGACAACGATCATTGACTGCTCATAAATCTTGATCGGATTCTGCCAGACAACTTCCCCTGAGCCATCGGCGCGGATGGCCATCGTTTGCTGTGCAGGCCAACCTCCACTGCAGAACGCCAGATCCCCGTCCCACACCATAGTGCCGCAAGTCGTTGTCCATTTCCCCGGCACTTTCCACAGTTCCTTTCCAGTTTCCGCGTCGTAGCCTGCAGCCTGCTTGCCGCCAAATGTCAGTAGTTGGCGTCTTCCAGCAACAGTCGCGACCACGGGGACCGAGTAACTGGTTTCCCTTGGTTGCTCAATGCGATAGATCTCTTCACCGTCGGTAGGATTGAGGGCAAGCACAAAACTATCGTCGTTACATTCGTTGGTGACAAACAATTTACCGTCTTGAAAAATGGGCGACGTTCCGAAGCCAAATGATCGGTTGGAAGTGTAAGTGCCTAGGTTTTTCTGCCAAGTTTTTTCGCCATCGAGCGTCAGCGCAGTGACCCAAATTTTTCCTCCATTGCAGAACACCGCAAAAGCGTGAGTGCCGTCCGACACAACGGTTTGAGAAGCATGCGTGTTCTTGCCGTGAATTTTACGAGCCAACTTTCCAGAGTGAACTTGGGCCTCCCAGAGCTTCTTACCCGATACACGGCTGAACGCCAGCACCGACTGTGTTTGTGCCGATTGATCTGCCGTTGCCAACAAAATCTTGTCTCCCACCACCGTTGGCGAAGCATGCCCTTTGCCCGGCACACGCGTTTTCCAGACGACGTTCTTCTCCGCACTCCACTCGACGGGGGGACTCTGCCCTTCAATAACCCCGTTGGCGTTGGGACCACGCCACGTTCGCCAGTCTTGTGAATCCTGCAAATCCTGTGCTATGCCAATGTGGGTAAGGGCGGCAACCAGCAAACAAAATATAGTCGTTTGAAAAATGGATTTCATAAATGTTTATCGTTAACAGTGGAAAGAGCTTTCGTGATAGTCTGATTATACCGTACTAAAGATGGAAAGCTAAATATGCCTTCTACTGCGCCTTACAAAAGCCAATTTGAAATGACGAGTTGTAGTGGGATTCGCCAGAATTCCTCGGTTTCTAAACTGCAAGGGGACTTCTGGCGAAGTCCACTACAAGTTTTGAAATGCCCTCTAATCCCGCCAGCGAAAAATGGCCATTGCGATTGCAAACGGGATCACTGTCCACACGACCATCACCAGTATCTCTGGCCATTGAGCCAACAATGACTCACCCTCCATCATCACACCACGCAACGAATCAATAATTGGCGTCAGCGGCAGCAGTCTGATAAACGGGTGGACAATTTCTGGGAATCGCTCGTAGGAGAAAAAAGCGCCGCACAGCGTCCACATTGGCAGCATCACCAAATTCATCAGCCCCGACGCCGTCTCCAACGTCTGCGCCCTTGAGCCCACCACCAAACCGATCGCCGCAAACTCCATCGCACCCAAGAAAACCAAAGCCGCGACGGCCAACAGACTCCCATACACGCGGTAGTCGAACAAGAAATAAGAAAACACAATCAGCAGCAACACTTGCGGCACCATGAACACGAGACGGCTGAGCAGCATGCTGATCAGGAAATCACTGCGACGCATCGGCGTGGCCATGTACCTTTTGAGCAGCTTGCGGATTCGCATATCAACGATGGCAAATCCTACGCCCCACATGCCGCCCCCCATCAGCCCGATTCCCAGTAGCCCCGGAACTAGGAAGTCAACAAACGTTCCTCCGGGCTGATCGAATTCGGTTTGGGTGGCGGTAAACGCATCCGCGCGGCCCAATGATTTTTGCAGCTGATCATCGACCAGACTTCGGACCTGCACTGCGCCAGGTCGCTGCGTATCCAACAAATAGTCGATCGATCGATCGTTGTTCGGATCAGTCGCAGAGACCGCAAGCGTAGTTTTGCCGGTTCGCAACCGTTTGCGACTGTCTTTCTGACTAATAATTGTCGCTTCTATCTGCGAACTTTGCTCTAAAGACTGCTTCATTTGGGCCGCATGTGGTCCCTCGATGACGTCGACAGGAAAAACTTCTTGTGTCTGGTTGCGGAAAGCGATTCCCAGTACCAACACCATCAGAATCGGAAAGAAATAGACCCAGAATACCGCTTCAGGTCTGCGGATGAACTCTTTCAATCGAGTTAGTGTGATGGTGTAGATCGGGTGCATGGGTCTCTGGTTTAAAAAAGCGTCGTCTTTCGCTCCTAGGCTGTGATTGTATTGGATTGAGAGATTGGGTTAATCAATTCGGTTTGAATTTTTTTATCTGATCGGGTTCTTGAGAATTATGTTGGGTTGGTGATTAATTCATTTAGCCCATGATTTGGCTGTTCATCTCCACCATCTTACCTCGCTTGTTGTTGGTTTAAGTTAAGTTCATTGCTAAACACAGCTGCCGACGCAGGTTGAAACAGATCGCGTGCCATAAGGCTATGAC
>CAZDBE010000082.1:0-18800 GCA_964503675.1 uncultured Pirellulaceae bacterium
GGGACTTCAATGTTGCCAATAGTCTGACTCAATACTTGGCTGCTGGCGAAACGGTCACGGCGACTTACGCGATCACGATTGCCGACGACAGTGGAACCGGCAACGACACGACGACTCAGGATGTTACAGTCACGATCACGGGGACCAACGACACGCCAACCATCACGGTGGTCGATGTAACTGGAGCCGTGACTGAAGATGCATCCACGCCGACCCTTACGGACAGCGGATCAGTCACCTTCGCCGAAGTTGATGACACGGACTTGCTAAGCTCATCAGTTTCGTTGACGAACACGATCACGACTGGACCAGCCGTTCCGGGAGCACTTTCGACCTCGCTCGGATCTGCATTAAGCTTGACTCAAACTGGAACCAACGATGGTTCGATCGCGTGGAACTTCAGCGTCCTCAACAGCGAAGTTCAATACTTGGCTGCTGGCGAAACGATTACGGCAACTTACACGATCACTGTGTCCGATGACAGCGGAACAGGAACTGACACGACAGCTCAAGATGTTACGGTAGTGATCACAGGAACCAATGACACGCCAACGATCACGGTAGTCGATGCGATTGGAGCCACCACTGAGGATGCTTCAACGCCGAGTCTTACGGACAGCGGTTCGGTTGCCTTCGCGGAAGTGGACGATACCGACTTGCTCAACTCAGTTGTTGCATTGACCAACACAGCAACAACTGGCCCAGCGGTCCCAGCTGGTTTAGCATCAGAATTGAGCAGCGGCCTGACCCTTGCTCAAACCGGAACCAACAATGGCACGATCGCTTGGGACTTCAGCGTTCTCAACAGCGAAGTTCAATACTTGGCTGCTGGCGAAACGGTCACGGCAACTTACACGATCATGGTTGCCGACGACAGCGGAAGCGGCAATGATACCACGACTCAGGACGTGATCGTCGTGATCACAGGGACCAACGATACACCAACCATTTCGGTTGTCGATGTAGCTGGCGCCGTTACTGAGGACGCGTCGACGCCTAACCTGACTGACAGCGGTTCAGTCGCGTTTGCAGAAGTTGACGATTCAGATTTGCTCAATTCGTCTGTCGCCCTGACGAACACAACAACAACTGGTCCTGCGGTTCCATCAGGCTTGTCGACAGCCTTGAACAGTGCGCTTTCGCTGATACAAACCGGAAGCAACGATGGCACGATTGCTTGGGACTTCAGCGTTGCCAACAGTCTGGCTCAATACTTGGCTGCTGGCGAAACTGTTACCGCGACTTACGCCATCACGGTTGCCGACGACAGTGGAACCGGCAACGACACGACGACTCAGGATGTTACCGTCGTAATCACGGGCACAAACGACACGCCAACCATCACAGTTGTGGATGTGGTGGGAGCTGTTATCGAAGACGCATCCACGCCGAACCTCACGGATAGCGGATCAGTCACCTTCGCCGAAGTTGACGATACGGATTTGCTGAACTCTTCGGTTGCTCTTTCAAACACAACGACAACTGGGCCAGCGGTTCCAGCGGGCTTGTCGACAGCCCTAAATAGTGCATTGAGCCTGACTCAAACTGGTACCAACGATGGCACCATCGCCTGGGACTTTGGTGTTGCCAACAGCCTGACTCAGTATCTGGCAGACGGAGAAACAGTCACTGCGACGTACACGATCACAGTCACCGACGGCAGCGGAACCGGCACCAACACCGCAACACAAGATGTAACGATCACGATCACAGGGACCAACGACGCACCAGTGCTGTCGGTAGGTGACTTCCGCTTGACAGATATCGCCGAAGATGACGTAAGTTCGATTGGTGAACTGTTTTCCGATATTCTCGCACCTAGCAGTAGCCCTGCGATTTCTGATGCAGACGCTGCCGCATTGGAAGGAGTCGCGGTAACAGGAGTTGACAACACCAATGGCGACTGGCAGTACTCATTGGGCGGAGGAGTTTGGGTCAGTTTTGGGACGGTGAGCGAAACGGCGGCGGTAACGCTCGATTCAACGGCATCCATTCGGTTTGTTCCACGCCCAGACTATTTTGGACCGGCGGGAGACCTAACGTTTCGTGCATGGGACCAAACCGACGGAAGTTTCAGCGGGCAAACCAATGTCGATACAAGTTCGGTCGGTGGCTCGACTGCTTTCAGCGTTCTGACAGAACAAGTGACGCTCGATGTGACACCTGTCAACGACGCACCGATGTTTACATCACCAAACCATTTTTCTGTACTTGAACACGAGACCTTCCTCCAATCGCTTACCTCAACCGACCCCGATGGTGGAGCGCCTTTGTACTCACTAACTGGCAACGGGCCAGATGATGGGCTGTTCGAAGTCACCGCCAGTAATGAAATCAGACTGATCGCACCAGCCAGCCTTGAAGCGCCTTCCAGCGGTAACACCTATCAGATCGAAATCCAAGTCGACGATGGTAACGGATCGACTGCGATCCAATTGGTTTCCGTCGACGTCATACCAGTAAACGAAACTCCAACAGCGATTTCACCGTTGAACGCAATACTCTCAGAAGGAGTCGACACGACTGGTGGAGTTTCAGTGGCTACTTTGGTCACCGAGGACCCAGACGCTGGTGACTCGTTCACTTACTCGATCGCCGGTGGATCCGACGCAAGTTTGTTTTCAATCCAAGGAGACCAGCTTTTCTTCGATGGAGGTGTCCTAGACTTTGAAATAGAATCCGAATACGAAGTAGATATTCAAGTCGAAGATTCAGGTGGTTTAACACTTCAGCAGACGTTTACTCTCAACGTTGCTGACCTCGATGATCCACTTCGGATAGATCAAAACTTACCGGTGTCGGTCGCCAATCAGGGGCAAGTTCTGATCGGACCAGCGGATCTTTCTGTGACCGATCAAGATACGGCGCCCGAGCAACTTGTTTACACCATCTCGCGAGCCCCCGTTTCAGGCCAGATCACATCCGGTGGAAGCGTTCTTGGTTTGGGAGATAGTTTCACCCAAGCGGAAATCGACGCAGGGCTGATTACTTTCCAGCACATCAACGGACCACAGTCTATTGACGGGTTTGAGTTTAGTGTCTCCGATGGAACGACAGTCATTTCGGATCAACAGTTTGTTGTGCTCATTGGAAATGCCACTCCGACGGCTGTTACCGACCAATTTGCGATTTCTGAAGATTCAACGCTTACAGATAATGTCGTCACCAACGATACCGACCAAGAACCCGGCACGCTGATTGCAGACCTCGTTTCAGGTCCGGCGAACGCCGTAACGTTCGATTTGTTACCAAACGGGACTTTCTCGTACACTCCGTCGCCAGAATTTTTTGGGACTGATTCATTCACCTACCAAATTACCGACGGCGCGGGAAGTACTTCGATTGCCGAGGCGACTGTTGTCGTATCGCCGGTGAATGACGTTCCAGTTGCAGTTGGTGAATCTTATAGTCTTGCAACAGATCAAACAGATGTCGTTCTTGATGTAATTGCCAACGATGTCGATGTTGATCAAGACGCGCTGGTCGCCGTCATTGTGTCGCAACCACAAAACGGGCAACTCGTCGTGCTAGCCGATGGAAACTTGGCCTACACGCCGAATCCGGGGTTCATTGGCACCGACCACTTCATTTACGCGCCTAGCGATCTCTTAACGCAAGGTTCGTTAGTCACGGTCGAACTTACAGTCACCGCTCCTGACGGAACTCCCTCAGAGGGAGTTCCCGGAAACGAGGAGCCACAAACCGAAGACAACTCGGACCCTGACGACGAACAGAACACCGAAAGCGAGGACGACAACACGGATCGTGATTCGACAGAGTCCCGAGAGGAGGAAAGTGACCTTCCTGAAGGACCGTCGCCTGTGACCTCGGCAAGCCAAAGTGGAGCAGATACATTTGCGAACGATTCGGATGTTAATCAATTAGGTAATGATTTGAAGTTCTTGAGCTTTCGAGACAACATCAATCAAAGCGGAATCGCAAGCTCGAGGGCTGCGGCTGCAAATCTCCTTTCGCTGTCGCGCCTTGACACCTACTCATCGATGGTTAGCGATCAAACCGTCGCCGAGCTTAGTCGCTATGCGGTTACTGCAATTGCCTATGACGCACAACTGCTTTGGAGTCAGCTAGACGAAATGGAAGTATCCTTCGAAGCACAGTTTGGGAAGATCTCGTTTTCCCTTGGCGCCGTCACTGCGTTTGGAACCGCCGGATACATTCTTTGGACTCTCAGAGGAGGAGTCTTGATGGCGGCAGCATTGACTCAGCTGCCCAGCTGGAGAATGGTCGATCCACTCCCAGTTTTGGATTCCTATGCGAACGAAAAAAATGACAATCGTGAAGACGATGTGACTGGGTTTTTTGAATAAGGCATCTTTCGCAGATCCAGCACAAGCCAAACCGCACTACCGAAATGAAACCGACTTGCATTTGCTTAATCTGTCGCAACCTGAATCGGTGTTAGCTGAGAGTTGTAACGAATAATGGGACTGTAAGGGCTGGTCAAAATAATTGTTCAAATATTGTCCTCCACCCCCAATTGGGCAACCTATCTTTTAAAAACCCCCTTCCGATCAGGTCTGTTGATCGGGGCTCCCTATTTACTCTTCATAGTTCAATGCTGCAAATAAAGCCTGCAACTCGAATCGCGATCACACTAGGATTCATTTCCGCGACCATTGTTTGGATTGCGCATGGCCTGAACCTGATTCCGTCTCCCAACGCCCTAGTCCAAGAGAAACGTCTGGCTGTTGTCAAAACACTTGCAGGATCGATCTCGGGTCTTGCAACTGACAAGAGCACTAGCAACACTGCATTGCAGCGAAGCCTTGAAATGGCTGTGCGACTTAACAAAGACATTCGGTCAGTAGGCGTTCGGGGCAAGGCAAGATATTTCGCGAAATCAAAAAAACATAGAACAAACTGGCAGTCCAAAGCATCAGGCGATCAGCTTAACCAAGCCGAACTAGAGGTATTCGCCAACAAGAAACTTTGGGGCACCTTGGAGGTATGTTTTGCCGACCAGGAATCGGTGGGTCTTGTGGGGTACATGTTTCCGCTGAGCCTTGTCGCCTTTGTTAGTGTGCTGACTACGGGTTTTTCGTGGTGGGTGCTTAATCGATCATTCCGATATCTGAGCCCATCGAAAGTCGTTCCAAAGCGAGTGCGTTCGGCTTTTGATACGCTGACCGAGGGGATTGTCTTGATTGATCGCGATCATGAGATCGCCCATGCCAACAAGGCGTTCTGTGAAATTGTCGATGCCACGAAAGGTACAGATTCGCTCATTGGCACAAGCCTGAACGAACTTGGCTGGGAAACCCAGATCGACAACGGCGACTCCTCAGAGCTTCCTTGGTTTCAATGCATCGGCAAGGAAGCTTCAGTCACAGGGAGGATCCTTGAAATCAGCGTAGGCGACACTCGTAGAAAGTTTTTCGTCAATTCGGCACCCATCTTTGGCAACCGATCTGACTGCCGTGGAGCAATGATCAGCTTTGATGACGTTACTGAAATGGAGCGAAAAAAGGTCGAACTGGCTGCTTTGGTGAAAACCCTTCGCAGTTCACGTGATGAAGTTGAAATTCAGAATCAGAAGCTTTCGTTTCTTGCCTCTTACGATCCATTGACAGAGTGTATGAACCGACGCGCTTTTTGGATCGAGTTTGATCAGATGTGGGCAGACGCCGAACCTTTCGAGCTAAGTCTTATGATGATTGATGTTGACCACTTTAAATCATTCAATGATACATATGGCCATAGTTTTGGTGACCTTGTTCTCCAATCGCTTGGAAAGACCCTGCGAGACACGGTCTCCGATCGTGGTATCGTCAGTCGTTTCGGCGGAGAAGAGTTTGTCGTCGCCGTTGCCCAGATGACTCTTGATGAGGCATTGGAACTAACGCATGCAATTCACGAAGCAATTGGTGAGATCGATGTCGAAGGTAAGCGTGTCACTGCCAGTATCGGGTTTTCGAACCGAGAGTTCAAAGCGATGGATGGGCAGCACATGCTCGACCAAGCGGATATCTCGCTGTACGCGGCAAAGCGCGGTGGTCGTAATTGCGTAATGCGGTTTGATGAATGTGAGCCTAATGACGGTTTGGCATCAGATGAAGCACAAACCAGTGATAGTCAGAAGACGCAGGATTCCGAGATTCCTCAGGCTGCTGTTGAAGGCTTCTTGAAAGCGGTCGAGTACCGTTGCCAAGCGACCGCAGATCATTCAAGGCGAGTCGCTAGGTTATGTGCCAGTATTGGAAAGACTTTTCTCCGGCCTGAGGAAAGCTATCGCCTAGAAGTCGCTGCCCAGCTTCACGAAATTGGAAAACTTGGCATTCCAGATTCAATTCTCAATAAATCCGAACAACTAAGTACTAATGATTGGCAAATTGTCTCGCAGCAGAGAAGAATTGGACTTCAGCTCACACAGAGCGTTTTCTCTGAAAGCGTTGTTCCCCAGATAATCGAAGCCAACCAAAACACCGAAGTTCAGCAAGAAATACCCCAAGGCAACTCGGATACCGATTCGAGTACTGGAGACGATCCGCTAGAAACGTCAGTAGCTATTCTTGCTGTCTGCGATCATTTTGATTCTCTAATTCACGGTAGCGATAATCGAGCAGGACTTCAGATTGAAGATGCGATCAAAAGGATTAAGCAATGCGTTCCGACGCGTTTTCGCGCAGACATTGTCGGCAAGTTTGTGGAACATATCGAAAAATTTGGCGCCGAGCGTCAGCTTACACGCGGTGGCGGAATGGGAGAATACTGGCCTCCACAGCTCAAACCATCAATCGAGGCTATCCCAGCCAAGGAAATTGAGACTGCGAGTGCAGCTCCTCTCGCAAGTTCTGTCGATAGCAAATTGTTTGATGCCGAAGAGCTGGTGGGAACTAGCTTGGACGATGAAATCAATACCACCATGAAACTGGCCAATGAATTGCTTGGCCTATGCGATGAGGGGCGATCGGTCGCCAAAGTTGGAGAAGACCAAGTTGTTGATCCAGAAACATCTCGAGAATCGTCGTAGGAGAGGCTTTTCTGCCGCGGCGGATCATTTCAATGTCCTGAATCATTGTCGCGATTTAGGTACAATCTTCAGCTCTAGTCGACTACCATCACGTGTGACGGTGATGGTTGTTTCTTGATTGACCTTCAGACCGTCAATTGAAGCTGTGTAGTCGTAAATGTTTTCGATCTTCTGCCCGGCGAGTCCAACAATGATGTCGCCGCCTTGGACGCCCGCCACTTCTGCCGGTGCCCCCTTTGTCACGTCGGAAAGCTTGACGCCAACGACATCATCTCCGTAGCTAGGGACGGTGCCCAGATAGGCTCGCACACCACCACGTATCGCCTGTTTGGGTTTGGATGATTGTTTTACGTATTGGGGCGGTCGTTGTTCAGTTGCCAATTGAAGCGCGATCAATCCCATCAGCTTTGAGATTTTTGCTGCCGCCGGGTAGTTGAGCTTTTCCGGTGTGTCACGCGGCGTGTGATAATCGGTATGAGACCCAGTGAATGCCGATAGGATAGGCACGCCAGCTTGATAGAAGGAGGCTGCATCGGTGGGTAAGTCTGTGTCGTCGGACAGCGTAATCGGCAAACGCACCACAGCATTCTTTCCTTCAACAGATTTAGTCCACCACGGGCTGCTCCCAATGCCTTGAAGGACAAGCTTGTCTTCCATGCGCCCGACCATGTCCATGTTCAATGCGGCAATGACGTTTACGTGATCTTTCGCCGAGGTAGCTTCAGGCTCACTGACCAGCACTGTACTAACTTTGGTCAAGCCATGCTTCTTGGTCAGTTCCATTATCGGAGCCAAATGTTCAACTTTGGAGTCTCCAGCTATCTGTATCTCGATTGGGAATTCAGGACTGCTTTTTCCCATGAAGGCGAAGTTCTCCTCTATCTCATCCAGCGTCGTGTTCTCACCGTTGACGGCGAGGCTCCCAGCAGGAGAAATCATGATCGTGAAATCGTGAATCGAGGTGGCTTCATTGTTTTTAGTCTTCTTCGCAGAAGTCTTCTTTTGCTTCACACGCGTTTCAGTGAAGTGCCGCGAACCGTGCAGGCCCAACTCCTCCCCAGACCAGCCCGCAAAAAGAATGTCTCGCCGGAATGTTTGAGATTCGTTCTCCTTCAGCGATGCAATGAACTCGGCAATCTCTAACATGGCCGCGACACCAGAAGCGTTGTCGTCGGCGCCTACATGGACCTGCTGCTGTTCACTTTCCTTGGCGAGAGACGTGGCCGTTTTTCCTGTTCCGAGATGGTCAATGTGGGCACCAACAACAACCACTTCTTCAGAAGGTGTCTCACCAAACTGCAATCGGCCGATCACGTTGCGTCCCATGCCAACAATCTTTTCAACTTCCAGCTTGGCCGAAACTTGCACGCCCACTAGATCGAAGCCCATGCTGGGCTCGCCTGAGTCAAATTTCTTTTGCAGTTCAGCAAGGTCTTTTCCCATGCCTGCCAGCAATTGTTCTGCAATGGCATCGGTGATGCTGATGGCCGCGATACTCGACCCGGTTGGTGCGAAATCGTTTCGCATTGGTACCAGTTGGTTTTCTACCTGAGAAGTTGGGCCGCTGACGACGATCATGCCGATGGCCCCATTTTTGCGTGCGTGAAAGGCTTTCTTTCGTAGGCCCGAGTAAAATTTAAAGTGTTGTCGCTGTTCGGGAGTTAGGTCTTCAGGAACAAATCGGAACACCATTACCCATTTGCCTTTGACGTCTAGGTGAACATAGGAATCGTACTCATCATGTTTTTCAGTTTTTGGGGCGACGATTCCGTATCCAGCAAATACGACATCCGCAGGCGGAACTTCGACGTTGGCTGAAAACGTTAGCGGCGTGAAATCGGACGGCTCAACTATCCGGGCCGCTGAATTTTCATCTGCAGCATTTGAGTATGACAACCGGTTTTCAGTCCCCAGTTTTGCCCCGTTGGGGAATGAGAATTTCTGGAAATAGGTGCCGTCGTCGCCTGCTGGTTCGATGCCCAGATGATTGAGATATGCGGCAACGTATGCCGTGGCTTTTTTCTCTCCAATACTACCTGTCATACGCCCGCCAAGTTCTTTGCGGCACAGGTAATCAACGTGGCGAATAATGTCGATGTCTTCAAAACTCGAGAGAGATGCGTCGGCCGCCGCAATCGCAGTCTGGGCAGCACTGTTTTCGGCCGCTTGGTGATTCTCGCCGCGGTTGTCTATCGCAAAGCCGTCGGCAGAGGGTGTTTCTGTTTCAGATAGGCCCAATGATTTGATCGCCGCTTTGTGATTCCAGTCCCCCAAATAGATTTGCGATTGTTTCTTTATGTTGCGAGTGGAAGTCCAAGTTAGCGATTTTCCGTCAGGTGTAAAACTTGCCAGCCCGTCAAACCCGTCGGTGTGAGTCGCTCTTATTGGCGGCGCGTTTCCTGAGCTATCGACGATGTACAGTTCGAAATTTCCAAAGCCATGTTTGTTGGTTGTGAAGACAATGTACTTCCCAGAGGGATGATAGAACGGAGCCCAACTCATCACATTCATCTTGGTTAGTTGTCGTTGATCCGTTCCGTCGACTTTCATCGTGAAGATCTCAGCGGTCAGACCATTTTCGGAGAACCGGCGCCAGCAGATTCGCTTCCCATCGGGTGAGAAGAAAGGTCCGCCATCGTAGCCGGGCGTGTTGGTCAGACGTTTAACCGAACTTCCGTCCGACTTCATGATGTACAGCTCCATCATGTAAGCGGGATCGGTTTCGAATTTCTTCTGCTGTGCCGGCGTGAGCGAGTCTGAGTATCCAGTACGGTTGGAGGCGAAAGCGATCCACTGGCCATCAGGTGAATAGGACGCTTCGGCATCGTAGCCAACTTCGGTGGTCAGCCGAGTGGTTGTTTTGGTGTCGCGATCAAAGGCGACCAAGTCGTAGTTTTGATCGTAGTCCCACGAGTACCTCCGCGTCTCGCCAGATTCGCGGAACGCCAGTTCGTCGGTCTGTTTCTGTTTGGCGTTAGGGTCGTGTTCGGTGGATGCGTACAGTACGCGTTTGCCATCAGGGTGCAGCCAAGCGCATGTCGTTTTACCGCTGCCCGAGGAAACCGGAGAGGTCTGGCCTGTTTCGAAATCGAGCGTATAAATTTGGTAGAACGGATTGTCGGCTAGGCGTTCGCTCTGGAATACCATCCGAGATCCGTCCCGATTGAAATAACCTTCGCCCGACCGCTTGCCCTCGAACGTTAGCTGGACGATCCCTTTGAGGAAACGGGCTTCGGCGTCTTGTACCGATTGTGCCAAGACAGGAGGCCCATACAGAAGGCTCAAGAGCCCAAAGATGACAATCGCCAGCGGAAAAGGACGGTCTCGTAACAATCGCGAATTTGACATGGGCGTCTTCAACAACAAACGGTGATTTGAGATGAACGGATTATTGTGCGGGTTTTGCTGCAGCGAATGAGTGCGACAGGTTGACGCTGGAGGCTAGTTTTCATTCAGTGAACCAAATTTATCGGGTTTGAGGCGTGTTTACAGAAACAGCAGTCTGAATTTGCCGAGGTTACGTTAAACTCTTGAACCGCGACGGGGCGGTTGTCGATAAATCCCATTCCCCCCGTTATTGATAGGCGATCAGTACAGTTTTTTCAATGTCTTGCCTGGTTTGAATTCCTGATATGGGGATTCGAAACGACAGACTGATTGCCGGTCCAATTTTATTGCCGAACAAGGATTCTTTGAGATGATCGCGAACAGAAGTTACGACTGCATTGTGATTGGTGGTGGCCCAGCCGGATCGACGGCCGCCGCATTGGTGGCTGAGCAGGGGCATTCTGTGATTTTGATCGAGCGCGACAAGGTGCCACGCGAGCATGTAGGTGAATCTTTGATGCCGGAGGCGTACTGGGTTTTTGAGCGTCTGGGCATCGTCCATGAGCTGGACAGAGTTGGTTTTACTCGCAAGCACGGCGTGCAGTTCGTAAATTCTGAAGGCAAGGAGTCGAAGCCATTTATTTTTGCCGATCATGAGGAGCGTGCCAGCAAGGAAAGTTGGCATGTGAAGCGGTCGCTGTTCGACAAGCTGCTTTACGAGACCGCCTACAACCGTGGAGCCACGTGCGTCGATGAGACACGTGTCTTGGACATCACGATCGGGGATAAGTCGACTCATCGGGTGACTATCCAGACCGCCGAAGGGAAAGAGCAAGAGATCGTTGGTAAAGTGATCATCGATGCTTCGGGACAATCGGCAATGCTTGCCAATCGGCTTGAACTGCGAGAAGTTTACCCGGACTTGAAAAAGGCCGCGATCTGGAGTTATTTTGAAGGAGCCCAACGCGCTGGAGCTGGAAAACCTGAGCTCACTTGCATTCTGCATACTGAATCAAAAGACGCGTGGTTCTGGTACATCCCCAGCATGGATGGACAAGTTAGCGTCGGGTTAGTCGGAGACAATGACTTTTTGCTCAAACGTGGAAGCTCGCCGCAGGATACGTTTGAGGCTGAAATGAAAAATTGCAAAGGCATTCAGCGCCGTTTGCTCGACGCAACACAGGTTGGTCGTGCACAAATTGCCAAAGAGTTTTCATACACAACCAAGAAGCAAGCCGGCGACGGCTGGGTGTTGGTAGGCGACGCCGGTGGTTTCATTGATCCAATCTATTCGTCAGGCGTTTTCTTAGCGCTCAAATCGGGAATGTTGGCCGGTGAAGCGGTAGCCGAAGGGCTTGGTAAGGGCGATGTTTCAGCCAAGCAATTGGGGAAATGGACCAGAGATTTTGAATCCGGCGTGCAGTGGATTCGCAAACTAGTCCGAGCGTACTACACGAAGGAGTTTAGCGTTGGGGCGTTTATGAAAGAGTATCCTCAACATGCCGGAAACCTTACCGATCTTTTGATCGGCAAGGTTTTCGAAGGGAATCCCGGGAAGATCTTTGAGGACTTAGATCCGTATCTTGAGAAAGTTAAATCCGGCGAAATGCAGGCATCCTAACAAATGGGTGTTTAGCAGACCGGTCTTCTGAGAAGAAAACTATCTATGAAAATTTGGATGCGTTGATCCATGGCTCCCTACTCCGCCGGCGTCGGGCCGATAAGTTCGACGAAGTTTCCATCTGGATCGCGCACAAGAGTCAGCGCCATTTTCGGGTTGGCGGCCAAAGCGATCGGTCCCTTGGCTAACGGTTTGACTCCATATTTCTTGAGCCGCTCCATGGCGGCGTCCGTGCTTTTGACGACGATCGTCAGGTAACTGAATCCAAGTGAAGAATTAATGAAGTCGTTGACCGGTTTTTCACTAACCCCTTCAACTTGCATCAATTTGAGGCTCGTAGCACCCTGCCCTTTGCCAAGTTTAAGGACTTTGACATCAAGCGATTTTTGATTGGTAAGGCCAGAATCGGTGGCGAAATCCGCGTCGACCTCGAATCCACTGGCGACTTTAAAACCGATTGCCTCGGTGTAGAACTTAACAGAGGCGTCGATGTCGCTGACCACGCAGCCAATCGCTATCGTCGGAGTCGCGAATTCGCTTTCCGAGGAATCGCCTTGCGCGAAAACTGCTTGGCAAAACAACAAAGTAATCAGAAGTGTAAATGATGTAGTGCGAGTGTGCATTTTTGGGTTCTTTCAGTCTATTTTCGAGAGGAATTAGGTGTATTTTCGTCTTAGCCTTGCGGTGATGGCCTTGAATTCAATTTTCTTTGGTTCGGGAACCTCTTGCCAAGCACAGTCCTCGATTGCGCCGTAGAGTGCGTAGAGGAAAGCGGCATGGATGATGTTTCGTTCACCACGGCCTATTCGGACTGCGACCATGCGCTCGAAAACCTCTTCGATTCCGAGCTGAATTACTTGTTCGGCGGTTTCGATTCCTGCGGCCGATAAAACCTCTTCACATACCGGGCCAAGGTTCCGCATTTCACTTATCTTTCGGTTGTCCATAGCGCCATGATTTCATTGGCGTGAGCTTCTTAGTATTACAACAATAATCTCTCGTTATTCTATCGTGTGGTTTACCGCCATATTAAACTGCCGCGTTATTTCTTTAGTTTTTTTTCTTGCAATTGGTTTCGCACACTCGCTAGGATGGAATGGGAAAAACTTACAGTCCACAGGATGGATAAAATGATAACGTTTGCGTGTGACCGCTGCCAGAAAAAGATTGACTCGAAACAAGAGTTGCGATTTGTCGTTTCGGTTGAAGTCGAAGCCGCCATGGATTTTGACGAAGAGGATCGCCCGGACCACGAGTATCTAAACGAACTCCAAGAACTGTTGGAGTCATTGGATACCGTTGACTGTGCCGAGATCAGCGACAAGGCTTACCAAAAGAAAAGCTATGATCTGTGCGAACAGTGTTGCCAAGAGTATTTGAAGAATCCGTTGGCAATCGAGCAAGTTGCGCCAATGGGATACAGCAACAATTGATTGCGTAGCTGTTCACTTGCTTAGCAGGAGCAAATTCTTCCTCGCCGATACAAATTCTGCAGCTGAAGTTTGCACTGGGGCTGATAGTGCCGACTGATATCGCGCGAGGTACCGGTCGTCGCCCGATTGGATCAATCGATGCACCCATTGATCGGGAAGTTGGCCGGTATCTCCTGTCTGAGAGCGGCGTTCGTTGTTTTGTGAGAATCCGGCAAGAGAAAAGCCTTCTGCCGCGGATTCCACCAAAGGCCATCGAAATGCCGAATGTACCTTCTTGGTCGAGCGAGCAGCGGTTTGCGATGAGCGCCACGATTGCTTCAGGTTGATTTCTGTTCGCACAAACTCAGTTGCAGCAGACAGCGCTTGTTGATCGCCGTCCAAGTATAATGGCACGATGAAAGCTTCTGCCACATCGATAGGCTCCGTCAGCGCCCCAAAAACTTTCCGCTCGCCGGTTGCCCGACATTCCACGCGTAAGACTCCGCCCTGCCATTCACGCGCAACGCGATAGGCGATCACCACATCGCGACCGCCCTCTAAGATCTCCGTTCGGGAAGGATGAAACCGAAAGAACGCGCCCGTTCCACGCTTGATGGTGCCACTAGCGACTAGCGTTTGGTGTTCGGGGATTTCCTTATAACTTTTTCGTTGATTCCTCTTGTTCGAAAAATCGCCTTTGCCGTTGAGAGTTAGGACCTCTAATTTATCGCTGTTGGCGTTAAGTGAAATTCCACCACCAGAGTCTTGCGACTGATCAACTGAGATCAGCCCTTCAATGTGCGAAGTGGTTTGAGATTTTGGCCCGTAGTCGACGACGGGGAATATCTTCCTGTTCCAGGAGATGTCAAAGCGAAATTCGTTGATGTGCTTGCGATCGGCGGCGCGAATTTCGGAGGTCACTGGCACGATAATTTCGACAGTTTTATACGGCGATACCGGAGCCGTGTTTGTCGCGACGATTTCGCGGGCGGAGAGCATCGCCGGAACGTCGAATTCGACCGGCGGATTTCCCGCGACGGCTTTTGGGACATTGGTGGCCTCCAGCGAAAACATTAGAAGGCAGTAAGAAAGGATGAGAACTGAACCGCGCATAGAAATTTTCCTCGCAGCAACGCGTTATTGAAATCGTTTCATCAATTGCGGAGCCAGTGAAAAACTCCATCTTGGAGTCCCGTGATTACCATATCCAAAGCACCCAGAGGCTACTTGTGCGTCCGTGGTACGGAAATAAGATGCCGTTGGTTCAATGAAAGTTCTGCTAGCCCACTGAAATTTCCGCGAACGATTTGACGGCCTGATAACGCTGAGCGTCTTGAAGCGGTTTATTACCCGGGCGGATACTTAATACGGTCTGCATACCAGCTTCGATCGCCGCATCAAGTTCTGCCTCAACGTCGCTAACGAACAGGATCTCACTGGCTGGCAAACCATAAGCTTCGGCGATCTGCCGGTAGCTGTCTGATTCTTTCTTGGGACCGGTCGTCGTGTCATAGTGCCCATTGAACAGTGGCAGCATATCGCCAGCTACAGAATACTCGAAGAATAACTTTTGAGCATGGATGCTACCCGATGAGTAGATCCGCACGTCCTTCCCATCGGCTTTCCACGCTTCGATTGCTGGCCTGACATCGTCGTAGACATGAGCCACCATTTCACCGCTAGTGAAACCCTCATGCCAAACCAAACCTTGCATTTTTTTCAAGCCCGTGACTTTCACGTCGTCGTCCATCAGACGCAGCAGATAATCGACGATGCCGGCGCGGTACTTCTCGACGTCACTAAACTCGCCCAGCAGTACATCGGGGCCGTTGAAGCCAGCGTCTTTGTCCAATAACACCGATACGGCATCTTGAACCGCGTCCGAATCCCAGCGCTGTTCTAGATAGCCAGCGAAATGTTTCCGCGCAAAGGGAAACATGACATCGTAAACAAAGCTAATGGAGGACGTCGTGCCCTCGATGTCCAATAGGACGCCGCGAATCGAATCAGACATTAGAGTTTTACAGGACTTTCGGTTTCGTCATCAGCATCATTTTGTAGGTATGACGGGCCCATGCACATCGGGGCGTAGTTACCGTGAACACCTTCTTCGATGTAGTGCGGCGTCCATCCTTCGACGTCCTCGAACAATCGAATACAGCGAATAGTTTTATCGCTACAAAGATTGAACCAGTGGTAGGTCCCGTTGGGTACGCTGATCAGATCGCCTGATTCGACTGTGATCGAAAACACTGGATGGGTTTGCGGATTGATATGAAAAACGCCGCTGCCTTTGACGGTGAATCGAACTTCATCTTCGGTGTGCAGGTGCTCTTTGTCGAACTTCTGGAGCATCGCGTCCAAGCCTGGAGTCTCTGGAGTAACGTTGATCACGTCGGCCGTGACAAACCCGTGAGCCGCCTTAAGACGCTCGATCTCGGGCGAGTAGGCCTCGAGGATTTCCTCGTTGGTGGCTTCTGGCCCGATCCGTCCTTCGACATCCCATTGCTCGTAGATAATTCCGTAGGGCTTGAGGAAATCGGAGATTTCTTGCGGGTCGTTGATGTCACGTTTTTCATCGGGAATCAAAACGGAAGCCATGATCGTTCTCTTTGAGAGTAAAGGAAAATTGAAATCATTCAGCTGGCACTGAGCGAACTATTTTATCGGAAATCTACTGGGAGGAACCCGCAAATTTGAGAAAATCAAGCGAGCCAGTTAAATGCGGTCGGCGCTATTAAGCTGCATCTTTCTGGCGGTCACCTCGAACAGAAACTCGTAGACCTCGATGTGTCGCCGAGCGGCAAACACGTCGCGCCCCCAAGTGTAAAGGCCGTGGTTGCGGATTAGGAAACCATGAGTCATTTTTTTTGGGGTGGACTGAAGCATATCCTTAATCTCTTTTGCCAATGAATCAATGTCCTGCGTGTTCTCGAAAATCGGCAACCAATGGGTGGTTTGGTGGGTCGTGATTCCTTCGAGCCCCTTGAGCATTTCGTAGCCAGAGAATTCAATGCCGCCTCTTTCGAAGAAGTGATCTGAGAGCAGCGTTCCCCAGATGCTGTGCGTATGGAGAATCGCACCGGAGGCGACCAGTTCTTCCGGTTTTGAGGGGTGAGTCCAGCACGGGTAGTCCGCCAGCACCACATGTAGCATTGTTTCTGCAGAAGATTTCGGTTGATCGGGTTTGGTTGGCCGGCCATCTGGGCCGATAATAACAAAGTCAGTTTCGGATAACCGCCCTTTGTCCTTGCCGCTGGCAGTTACAATTAGCTCTACCGGGTCCGTGCTTGTGACGACACTGTAGTTGCTGCTAGTGCCGACGCTCCAGCCGCGCGAGTGAAAAAGTTGGCCACACTCACGCAGTTGATCGATCAAATCCTGATGCTTGGCTAACCGATGAGAATCGGGAAGAGTTGGCTCGGAGTTGGATAGGTCATGCGACGACATAAAGAGTCTTTCGGTTCATAGGTGTGCCACGGGTAGCTTCAGTTCAACCCATCAATTTATTCCATTCCTACATTTTGAGCCAGCCTTCTGAACGTGCGATGAACGATTTCAATTCAACAAATTCCCCCCAAATTCATTGGATGAGTCATACGGCAATTTTTGCGGCGCTGATCGCCCTCGCGTTCATCACTACCGCAGGGTGGTTTGGGAAAACGATGGTCGAAAAACTGATCACCGATATGGTAATGCCAGTTGGGCTATTGTGGTTGATGCTGATTGCGGTGACCTATGCGGCGTTTGTGTCGCGGCAACGATTTATGGGGATGCTGGCGCTAACCAGCTTGGTGCTGCTGACCACATTCGGCAATCGATATGTCGCTAGTACCTTGATACAGTCTTTGGAACAACCTTACATCGACCAAGCTCCGATTGAACCAAGGGGAATTGATACGGTTGTTCTGTTGGGCGGCGGGACAACGACCAATCTACAAAAACAGGAACAGCTGGCCTCCAATGGAGACCGAATTGCTGTCGCGGCGAGGCTCTACCACAAGGCTTTGGCGGCGGGATTAACTCAGAAGATCATGTGCACCGGCCAGCAAGTCTACCGCACAGACGAGGCAGATTTAGATCCAAAGGATGAGTCTAAAAACATTTTGATTGCGTTAGGTGTTTCGGAGCAACATATCTCGATGCTGGAGGGGATAAACACGTATGACGAAATGCAGCATTTGAAGGAGTGGCTTGATCAACAACCGCAGGGACATCGAGTCGGAATATTGACAAGTGCATGGCACTTGCCTCGGGCGATGCGGCTGGCGGAAGCACGCGGCATTAAGGCCACTGCGATCCCTAGCGACTTCCGTTCTGGCTTCCTTGTAACGTCGGTAAATATGGTGGTCCCAACGGCCAACGGCTTGGAAGTCTCGACTATGGCAGTGAAAGAATACTTGGCGGGATTGGTGAAACGGTAAGAAACATTGTTCTCATCATCCGGACAACGCGTTGCCAGCCTACTTGTCTTTCTTCTTTTTCTTGTCCTTGGACTTCTTTGGCTTGTCTGCCTTAGAGGCCTTTTTCTTCCGCTTCTCTTTTTTCTTAGCCTTCTCCTTGGACTTTTTGGCTGATTTTTTCCTTGCGTTCTTGTCCGTAGACGCATTCTTTTTCGCCGCTTTTTCCTGCTTGGCTTTCGCCTTCTTGTCCTTGTCCTTTTTAGATTTTGGCTTGGCTTTTGCCTTCTTCTTCTCGTCAAGCTTCTTCTGCTTTTGTTTCTCCTTCTGTTTCCTAGAAGGACCAACTTGAGCACCCTCAAACGGTGCAATTCCCTTTGCCTTTTGCTTATGACCTAACTTCTTAACATCGGGAGATTTATCCTTGGTATCCGAGTTGTCTTCGGTTCCGCTTAGTGAACGGATCAGCTTGAACTCCATGATCCGTTTGTCCATGTCGACCAGGTCGACTTGCACTTCAATCATGTCGCCAAGACGGAACTGGTTATCACTGCGGAAGCCGGTCAGGGTTTTCGAAGTCTTATCAAACTGGTAGCGATCCTGCGGGAGCTTTAAGATTGGAATCAAACCCTCGGCTGGAATTTCGATGCCCTGCGCAAACAGGCCAAACGCTTCTACGCCGGTGACCACCGCAACCAGTTTCTCGCCGATACGTTTCTCCATGAACCCCAACAGTTTGAGCTTCTTCAGCTCGCGTTCTGCGTCGGCGGCGCGTTTTTCAAGGTCGCTACAGTGCTTACCCGTTGCCGTTAGTCGGTCAAAATCGGCTTTCGGACGCTTGCCATCGATCAAGTCTCCTACCATCCGGTGAATCACCAGATCTGGGTATCGCCGAATAGGTGATGTGAAATGGCAATACGCTTTGCTTGCCAACGCGAAGTGGCCAGCCTCTTTGGGACTGTAGATAGCTTTCTGCATGGAACGCAGAATCGCGAAGTGAATCGCATGGCTCTCTGGACGACCCTCGGAAGCTTCGACAACTTTCTTCA
>CAZDBE010000083.1:0-250 GCA_964503675.1 uncultured Pirellulaceae bacterium
ATTAGCGCTCGCAACAGCTGCGTTGGCAGCATGTCCAGCGGCATCACTCTTTCGTATGTTCCGACCGGCACCATCGCTCGTTTGCTTCCGCCGGAGCTGGTGGTCAGAGGGAATAATTTGTCTTTCAACCACGATCCGCCGTAGATGCGGGTCACGGAAAATTTGTCAAAGCCAGGCATTTGCCAGCCGAGAAACTCTCGCTTGTTACCCTCTTCAAGGAGCGAAACCTGATTATGATATCGTCCAAGAT
>CAZDBE010000083.1:260-18796 GCA_964503675.1 uncultured Pirellulaceae bacterium
ATAGCCAACAGGATCAGCAGCCGATCGCCCGCCGAAGATAGAACCCGAAATGATTCGCGAATTGTCACCAACGGTTCGGCCGGCAAGCAATTCGCCAATGGATGCTCCCAGACGTGTCTTGAGGAGGCTTGGATTTTCAATCGCCGGACCAGCCACCGAGACCACTCGTTCGGTCATTAGTTTGCCGGTCGTAAAAAGGTGGCCGATCGCAATCACGTCTTGATAACCAATGTGCCAGACTGGCCGCGATTCAGGGCCGACCGGATGCAACGTGTGAATGTGAGTTCCAACAAGGCCCGCCGGATGCATTCCCGCGAATTGTTCGAAGCTGACATCGGGAACTTTGTCACCAGGGACGCGCGAATCAGGCCGCGTGCAAACGTAAGTTTTCCCCTTGGTCAGTTTGGCAACGATTTGCAAACCAGTGACGAACAACTCTTTGTTGGCGTCGATGATCAATTCAGGTTCGGCAGCCAGTGGGTTCGTGTCGATCGCTGTCACGAAAATCGCGTCGGCTTCGGTGCCAATCACAGGTGTCTTGCTGAAGGGACGCGTGCGAAATGACTGCCAGAGGCCAGACTGAACCAAGAATTTCTCTGCCGTCGCGTGATCGACCGAAGATGGAGATCCGGGCACGTCGAAGGTCACCTCTGCGTCGCCATCAACTTCAATCTCCATAGAGAGGAATTTACGTTTCTCCCCACGGTTGACGCCTTTTACTTTTCCCGCCGCAGGAGCAACATAAGTCACTCCCTCGTTCTTCTTGTCGGTGAAAATGGGTTGGCCAAGTTTGACTGAGTCTCCTTCGGCAACCAACATGGTTGGCTTCATGCCGTTGTAGTCGTCACCCAGTAGCGCGACATGAGATATCTCAGGACCAAGGTCAATCGATTGGACTGGCTTCCCCGAAATCGGAAGCTCTAGCCCCTTTTTGATCGTATGAATCATATTAAGTTTTGCATTATGAAGGTGGAGGGTCGGTTCCAGTAATGCATCACCATCACCGTTACCATTGGGACACCAGTGGTTATACTATCGACATCGTGAAAATTTTCACAGACTCAATTTCTCAAAAACTTCGGGATAAGAGCCCGATTTTGTGAGTTTGGATAAGGTTAGAGGACCTATTTGTGGCATGGGATCTAATGCGTCATTGTTGGCGTTCAATGTGCGGTTAGGTGCCGTTAGTTGAATCTTCACGGTGTGTCATTTCTAACCTTCTATCTCCTGCCACGGATGATAAATGATTCTGACAGTAGTGCAAGCGCCCGGAAGGAAATGGGCGAGTCACGTACCGCATCAAAAATGGAAACTTCACTTAGCTTCCGCGAGTAGAGACAGAGCACTTAAACAATTGCGGACCGGCTTGAAATGGGCGGCACGGTTAATTGGTATACTCACTCCAACCCATTTAACGAGTTTAGTTATCTCAAATTCACTCAGTCCCGTAGGCAGTCCGGACAGAATCAAGTCGCTGGACGTGTTGCGAGGATTTGCGCTACTTGGGATCTTGGTGATGAACATCCAGTCATTTGGCTTCATTGACGCCAAATACCTCAACCCGACGGCGATGGGCGAGCTGTCCACCACTTCCTACTTCTGCTGGTGGTGCGCCCACGTGTTTTTCGATCTGAAGTTCATGGCGACGTTCTCGATTCTGTTTGGCGCAGGAGTCATTTTGATGTGGGAGCGTGCCAAATCTGCTGGGCGTGGTTTCACGCGGCTCCACTATTCGCGGATGTTCTGGCTTCTATTGTTAGGACTCGCCCACGCTCACCTTCTGTGGATTGGTGACATCCTTTACGCCTATGCACTCTGCGGGATGTTAGTATTTTGGCTTCGCGGTTTGAAACCGCGCTGGTTGATTCTGGTCGGCATCGTTTTGCTCTCGATTGGCTCAGGGATTTCAATCGTTTCTGGACTGACGTTGCCGTACGCGCAAGAAGAACAAATTGCTGAGTTGGCAAAGGACTGGACTCCAACCGAATCTCAAATCAATTTTAGTCTCGCAGTCTACCGAGGAAGTTGGCTTGAAGCACAACCGCACCGGAGCGCAACTGCTTTCGAAATGGAGACGTTTGTGTTCCTTTTTCTGTTTGTCTGGCGTGTCGGAGGATTGATGTTGATTGGGATGAGTCTATTCAAGCTTGGAGTGCTGAGCGGTTTGAGGTCCGACCGGTTTTATCTGCTTGGAGCATGCCTAGCGATGATCACCGGTTTGACACTCGTGTTGACGGGGGTTCACTTTCACGAGAAGAATCATTGGAGCCTCGAGTACTCGTTCCTTCAGGGCGGCCAATTCAACTATTGGGGGAGCGTACTGATCAGTCTCTCTTACATTTGCTTTGTCGTAGTGGCTTGTAAGCGGCATTGGTTATCCAAAGCTCAGAAACCACTGGCTGCAGTTGGCCAAATGGCGCTTACCAACTATTTGATGCACACCATTATCTGCACAACTATTTTCTACGGACACGGATTGGGGTGGTACGGCTATCTCAATCGGCCACAATTGATTGGGATCGTTGTCGTCATCTGGTGCGTTCAGCTAATCGCGTCACCAATCTGGTTAAAGCACTTTCGCTTCGGACCCTTTGAATGGCTTTGGCGGTCACTCAGCTATTGGAGACTTCAGCCGCTACGGAAAGGTGAGCGAGTTCTCTCGGCCAGCAATAGCAATTAGAATATCGTCCTACTGGTTCTAATCCCAATGCAGAAGGCAGTTTCAATGCGCCGAACGAACAACTCACTCAAGTATAGTCTTACTTTTGTTCTTGTCAGCTTGATCTGCCCAAATGTTTTGCTTGGTAATGGCGGTTGCTCGGAACCAGAAGCTCCCAAGAAGCCGAACATCATTTTCATCCTCGCCGACGACTCCGGGTTCTCGGATCTTGGATGCTACGGTGGAGAGATTCATACACCAAACCTTGATAGTTTGGCGGCCGCTGGGTTGCGCTATGCTGAGTTCTACAATACCGGTCGCTGCTGGCCGACGCGCGCTTCTCTGATGACAGGTTACTATCCACATCAAGTTCATCGAGATGCGCTTCCTAAAGCACGAGGAGGCAGTCGTGGTAAGCGACAAGTTTGGGCAAGGATGTTGCCTGATTTTCTCGGCCCGCATGGGTATCGCAGCTATCACAGTGGCAAATGGCACCTAGACGGTGATTGCCTTGACGCCGGGTTTGATCGTTCATTCAACATGATCAACGACGGAAACTTCTTCACGGCCGCGGGAAATATGATCGACGATCAACCCGTCGAGGTTGCCGAAGACGAAGCCGACTACTACGCCACGACCGCGACGATGGATCACGCCCTCGAGTGCCTCCAAGATCACTCGGCCAATCACTCTGAGAAACCCTTCTTCCATTACGTCGCTTTTATCGCACCGCACTTCCCGCTGCACGCGAAACCAGAAGACATCGCCAAATACAAGGATCGCTATGACGCTGGTTGGGACGAACTTAGAAAACGGCGGTTCGCAAAGCAGAACAAACTTGGACTTTTCAATCACGCGTGGGGACCACGGAACGACAGGGGGCCGATTCGGCAAACGACAACGCTGTCTGCACTAGAGCAAGAGGTCGGACCTCCGTACCACTTTCCTGAGGCGATGGAACAACTGGGACCCGGTGAGGTCAACCGGCCGGTTCCTTGGGACAGTTTGACCGACCAGCAAAAGCAATTTCAATCCACGAAAATGTCTATTCACGCTGCGATGGTTGATCGGATGGACCAAGAGATTGGCAGGCTCATTGCACAGTTAAAAGCTCAAGGGCAATTTGAAAATACGTTGATTTTTTACGCGTCGGACAACGGAGCGAGCGCCGAGATCATGGTTCGCCATGGGGGCCATGACCCGAAAGCTTCCCCTGGTAGCGCTGGATCGTACCTTTGCCTTGGTCCCGGATTCTCCAGCGCGTGCAACACACCATTTCGTCGCCACAAAACATGGGTCCACGAAGGCGGCGTCGCGACTCAATTGATCGCACACTGGCCAGCGGGAATTGCAGCGCGTGGTGAATTCCGACGCAACCTCGGGCACATGATCGACATCGTCCCCACGATTCTTGAAGTTGCCGGGATTGAAAAACCGACGACTTGGGAGGGCGTGGATATCCCCGCGACACCCGGTCAGAGCCTCGTGCCAACATTCAACGATAAATCCAATTTGGCTCGCGCAAATCCCTTGTTTTGGCTGCACGGAGGCAACCGAGCAATTCGCGATGGAAACTTGAAGCTAGTTTCAGCCAAAGGAGATCCTCGGGCCCTGTATGATCTTTCGAATGACCGAGCCGAATCGAACGACCTCGCCAGTGCGAAGACAGCCGAAGCGCTCAGGCTAGAAGCATTATGGAAAGGCATGGTAGACCAGTTTACCGACTTGGCGAAGAAAACATTAGACCAACAACCAGAGGCGAGGAAGAAACGAAAGTAGCTGCGGAGTAAGATGCGTTCCGCTTGTTCGCCATGGGCGAATTCCGTTTATATTTCAGTGTCAGGCGTTAGGCGAACAGTGCTTTCCACCACTCCAACTCTTGCTTGCCAGCATTGGTCATGTGGTAGGTTGTGGTGGCGTTTCTTCCTTTGGTTTCAATAAAGCCGAGCTTCTTGACCCGATGCAGGTAGGTACAGACAGCACGACGTTCGCATTCAAGATTCCTTTGCTCGTAACCGGCGACAGCATCATCCAAGGTCATGCCACTCGGATAGTCGCTCAGAATACCAAGGCATACAGCGGAAGCAGCAGACAGTTTTTTCTGGCGGGTGGGTTTTGTTCTCTTGCTCATGTTTATCTATATTGGACTGTGGTGTGCCACTGGCAACGACAGGACCAGCGCGGCCAATCTCGAACATGATACGCATTGAGTGTCGGAGCAACAGCCCTGAAAATAGCAAATTGATGATCCATTCATCCATTTGTTATTTCCTTAACAGAAAACGCCTCGCCTTTACTTGGCCAGCGTTTGTCGTTTCAGGCGAGCAATCGCTTCAACTATCCTTGCGAGGCGTTGGGCTGCGTGAGGTAGACCTGCGCATGCATGTTGAGGCGGTTGCGATCGCGTTTTACCTGCTCCAACTAGGAGCATCAAATGGCAGCAAATTCCCGCCAGCAACAGAGATGCGGCTGGCGGGTTCAGGGATTTCATCGGCTTACTGACTTTGCAAGATCACGATGAATGCGGGGATATCTGAGAAGTCAACCGCTCCGCTGCAATCGCAATCAGCTTCGCCTACGAACATACCGCTTTGCAAGATAGTGATGAACGCTGGGATATCATCGAAGTCAATATCTCCGTCTAGGTCGCAATCTCCCTTGACCACATCTGTCGGACAAACCCCAACATCAGCTGGCGTAGAAAGATCGCTCTCAGAGGAATTGATATAAATATCATCAATGTAGAGATCGTTACCTGCTACACCGCCGTTATTAGCGGCGCCTCGGAAGTATACGTTGATGATGTCGGTATCTCCGTTGATACGATAATCCCAAGGATCAGCTCCTATGAGCTCAGTCTGCGTCGCGAAGTTAGGGTCGTCGTCGCTTTGCAGATAGCACCTAAATGTACCTGGATTTGTATTCGTCGTTACCATCCAAAAGTTGTACCAAGTGTTGTCGGCTAGAGTTGGAACAACGTTCTCGTATCCGCCGCCGTCTCGAATGTCGAGGCTGTTGTTGCCGACAACTCGAAGCCCTGACTTAAAGTTAAAGTTACCGATGGTAGGGTTGTCAGTCACACCAAAAACGTGGTCCAAAGTGCCAGTCGCTGCTACGGGTACACGGAAGCGATAAAACACTGTTCCTGTGTCACCGGCGGCGATATAGTTGGCTGAGTTGTTGATTTGGGCTCGGGTTACCGCATTTCCATTGTTGCCAGGTGTTGGCGAAACTCCTATGCGCATTGCCACATTCTCTGCACAATCCGGGTCGGTAGCGAAAAAATGCTGATTGGGCTGGGTCGGGATACCGTCCCATGTTGCACCGGGGCCGACATTAGGAGTCGTAAGATCTACCACGAGGTCGCCATCGGTGTAGCTTTGGAAGTCGTCAAGCAAAACCCAGTCACCAGTTCCTCCCATGTTATTATCTAGAGTAGTAAACTGACGCACTGTGCCGTCTTCTTTGGCCATAACAACAATTTCGCCGGAATTGGTTTTGCCAAGTCGCAGATCGACGCGACCGCCTCCAACGAGGGATTGCATTGTCGTTGAGCCACCATTAACGACCAACTGCAACTCGAAAATCGGTGCCTCTGTGTTTGGGTCGCCGTCCAGTAAGTCCGCTACTTCCGAATAGAACAACCTTCCGTCGACGATGTCGCCAAACACGAACTTCCCTTGAAGCTCAGGAACCAAGGTTCCTTCATAAGCGAATCCGCCAGCGATTGCGGCTCCCTCATCGTGATCATATTGAGCAACCGGATCGATGAAGCCAGGACCAGGAGCGCCGGCGAAAACAACCGTGCGGTCACCGTTGACAGCTTGTCCGTTAACAAATGTTCCTTCGCGCTCACCCCAGCCAAAGTTGCCGCCGGGGACGATGACGTTGATCTCTTCTATTTGGTTTTGGCCAATGTCCATCCCGTACATATTTCCGTTTGCGTCCCAAGAAACTCGGTGACAGTTGCGAAAACCGTAAGCGTAAATCTCCCCCAAAGTGTTTGGATCGCCATCGCTTGCAAACGGATTGTCTGCTGGGATCGTATAGTCTCCCAGTCCAGCGATGCCTCCGGTTGCTGAAGGAGACCTAGGGTCAATCCGCATCACAGTTCCAGGCAAAGTATCAAGTCGTTGTAACGCAGCAAAATCGTTCAACGTACTCAGCGCCCAGTCGCCGCCGGCGATGTAGAGCATGCCATAATCAGCGTCGCCGACGTTTGCCGTAGGATTAAAAGAAACGTCTCCGATAGGGTGAATGGCATTGTTTGCAGTCATGCCCACTCGCAACAGTTCACGCCGGGTTCCACTGAAGGTACCTGCCGCAGGCGTGGTCGCGATCCACTCTGTGACAACCGCCTGAAAATTTACGTCGTTGTTGGTGTAGGTGGCCGGAATGTGATCGGGAACTGGCGATCCATTAGGCGTCTCAGAGTGGATCGTATAAAACAACCCGTTGGTGGAGAATTCAGGATGAAAAGTGAAGCTTGTAAACCCACTAGCGAGGCTGCCAGTGTAGATCTCGCTTGTAAATGTATCGCGCAAATTGGCGTACTCTGTATAATCACCAGTACTATCTAACTCATACAACACGCCGCGCTGTTCGTTCACGAATCTGCGGCCATCATCGGTTTCACGATAAAAGTTAATTCGTGTGTTGGTGTTGCGCCCATCGTTAACATCTGCCTGCGTATCAGGAAGCGTAGCAATCAGTTCAAGTCCAACGCTAACTGACCCCGTTCCGATCGTGGCAGGAATGGGATCGTTAAGCTGAGCGTTGGTCACGTTTGTGGCGACAGAGAAAACGATCAAACAGAGCGCCAAGCGCGACAAAGATGCGCTGAAACTTAAAGTCATTCAATAGCTCCAGTGAATAAGCAAAGTAGTGGGCTAGGTGGTCGCAGATACTTTTCAGCAACCCAGCTGCCAGAAGAATAAACTAGCAGAAGACACCGCAAATTGCCAATAATGGTGGTGATTCTTATGGAAAACAGCGAAGAAATACCGGTTTCAAGCATCGGTTTTTGCCGTTGTTGAATCTTTAAATGGTTTTGCTACGCAAGTCCAGATTTAGTTGACAACGGCTCAGCGGATAGTTAGATTTGAAGACGGCTAGTATCCACATCACTATCACATGAGATGGTGGGAATTTACATCACTGTCAGTTGTTTTGACTCACTCCATTGTCTTTATTTTACTTCCGAAAGGTTTTGCGATGTTAAAGAGAAACGCATTTAGCTGGGTGTCCAGCATTAAATTTTCAGTGCTGCCCCTCGCGGCAGCGTTCATGATGGTTGCAAGTTCTGCTCAAGCCCAATGGGTTTTGCTTGAGGACTTTCAAGGGTATACCGACGGTGACCTCGTGGTAGATCTTACGACTCCTAATGTCGGTGCTGGTGCTACATGGGACGGCATCCCGACCCAGCCTAATCAGCATTTTTTCGCCACCGACCCGGATTGTGCAGAGAATGGGGTGATGCGAATCGGGGTTTCTCCAACACCAGGAAATAACGGAAATGCGGTAACCCGAGCCCAGATCAACGACTCAGCCAACTATATCGCCGCCGGTGACACAGGAACCGTTTTCTATCGTTTTCGTGTACCTGTTGCAGCGACTGGCACTTTGGACCACGTTGTTGGTCTGACAGACAACCCTACTATCGGTAACTTTAACTTTAAGTCGGGACTTCGAAACATCGGCAACAATGACTTCGATATTCGGGATGGCGGCGGATACGAAAACATTATTCAAGGTCTAGCTGACAACACTTGGTACAACTTTTGGATGGTAACGACGAATACAAATCCAGGTACATTTAGGTGCTATATTCAAAGCGACGATGATCCTACCTTCGCGACGCAGACTGAGCTCATTGGAGATGATCCTTGGGACTATCGTATCAACGGAGATACTGACATCATCAACGTATACTTCCGAGGCGCCGCTAATGCAGGCGGTGTAGCAGGTAACGATCTCTACTTTGATGATATTTACATCAATTCCTCTGCAAGTGATCTTACAAAGCCAGCTGGCGTCGGCGTCTGCCCAACAGGTGTGGTTAAGGGAGATTGCGACATGGACGGAGACATTGACTTCGATGATATCCCAGCGTTCATCACTATCTTGCAAAGCGGTATGTTCGTAGGCGAAGCCGATTGCGATTGCAGTGGAACGGTTGACTTCTCAGACATCCCCGCATTCATCGTGATCTTGCAGAGTCAGTAGTCGGTACCGAGTGCAGACAAATAGAGCCCTCCTTGGTTCACATTTTAGTGAAATACCTAGGAGGGCTTTTTTGCATGTCTGGACATCTACTTTCCAGAGCAAAGCGCGGGAGGCAGCACTGGTGAATTATTCGTTTTATTCGTCGAACACTGTTATTGGCACCCAACGTCGGTCTTTTAGAAACCAGCTCGCGCCTGTCTTTTTGTCCATTCGGATGGCAGCGAATTTATCTTTGGCAAATGCAGTAAGCTTAACTACGAATCTTGCCTTAGGCTTTGGTTTGAATTCCTTGCTTTCCTTGATTTGAACCCAAATCTCGTTCACGATAATGGAACTTGCGCCAGTTTGTGTATCGAACCGAATAGCAGTCCAGCGATCGTTCAAATCGGCCATCACCAGTTCATAGTTCCTGCCTTTTGCCTTCGCGTCTTTCAATTCAACCTGCTTCTCCTGTCCTAAGGACATGTTTAGTGGAGAGAGAAAAAGCAAAATGAGAATTGCGATGGTTTTTGACATTAACATGCACGGGCTCCAATTCTTGAGTAACAGTCACTATTGAAGTTGTCTATGTTAATCGATTTTAGCCTGCTCTGCCGAGGACAACGGCTGGACCGCCGTTTTGAAATTTGCCACCTTGTTTACTCTGTTGAGACCAGAACGTTGGCTTTTCGTGGTTTTCACGAAACTTGTCCCGCTGACAGCAACGCCTCGTAGCGCATTTGCCCCGCGTTGTCGTAAGAGCATTGGAGACAGAATGAACCCAATTGGCCAGCTTGGAAACGAACTGGAGCTTTCCGTGCCCGTTTACTTCTTTCTTCGACGCAAAACAAATCTGGCAAGGCCAAGAAAGATGACTGCCGAAGATGACGGCTCTGGTACTGAGGAAATTTCAATGGTGAGCGAAGCCGGGGCTCCACCCTCGCGCGTTCCAATTCGAATCGCGCTGTTGGAATCCTGTGACGAGATGAGAAATCCGAAATTCTGCGTTGGATCATCAACCATTGCTTGAACAGCGCTAGTAAAGTTTGCGGTGCTGTCGAAGGTGGAAGTGCCCACTGAGGTAATTGAGACGTCGTCCAGTAGCGGTGCGAAAAATGTTCCGCCGGGTGTTGACCAGCTTGTGCTTCCGAACTCTGCCTCGTTCCAAGTCGCGTCCCCCGCTGAAGCCGCACTGCCTTGGTTTCCAGTTTCGTTTCCTTCGCCCCAACTTGTGTCGACTCGAAACAGCTCGAAGTTTCCGCCTGTGTTTCCAATTTGAGAAACGCTTAGATCAAGTGTCGCACTGCTGACCGTTGACCCCGGAGCGATTCCAGACAGGTCAAACAACAAGAGCATGTTTCGCACGTTGCCGTTGTTTGCAATCCCAGCGATCCCAAACGAATGCGCGCCACCACTGTTGTTCACGTTATTTGAATAGATGGTAGTGTCAGCTGTTGCTGCCACAGTAACTTGTTGAGCGTAGCTAAATGCAGATGCGCCAAGCTGTGCGACCATGACAGTGGAAACGACAAACAAAAACTGGAGAGAATATTTCATGTTAGCTCTTTATTTGAGATTGGTCTTTGATCAAAAAATGATAGCTCAAAAGTTAGGCGTTGAAGGATTCTGGATGGGTTTAAGGCCGATTTTTGGATGATTTCCGTCCAAATTAGTAGTGGCTTCGCATTTTCTACCGCAAAATTTTGTCGATTGATTTTCCCTTGGCCAGCTCATCTATCAATTTATCAAGGTATCGAATCTCTCGCATGGTCGGTTCTTCTACATCCTCCACGCGAACTCCGCATACGACGCCCTTAATCAATGCTCGTGATGGATTCATTTCCGGGGCCTCGTTGAGGAATGATTCGAAGTCTGTTTCCTTTTTTAGTTGAGAGTTCAGTTGGCGTTGCGTGTAGCCGGTCAGCCAGCGGATGATCTTATCCACCTCTCGTTTGGTGCGCCCTTTCTTTTCTGCTTTCGCGACGTAATGTGGGTACACGCTGGCGAAACTCATTGTGTAGATGCGATGTTTTCCCATTCGAATTTCTTTCCCAATAAATCCACTTAAGAGCGCTTGGCGCGAACGATGGCCACTGCGGAACTACCACTTCAAATAGAAACAGCACACGCAGGCCCGCCTTAGTGCGAGTCGTATTGTCATCTCGATTTTACCACGAAAGAAGTTCTTCTGGATTGGTCGGGGTTTGTATGGGCGAGCACACGACATAGATTTACGGAATCCCGTCCTCAGAAGGAACTTTCCGCGTGAACGAGCAGGACTGCCCATATGTTCGAAACTTTGGTCTCTCGGGAGCTCAACTGAGTGTATAGTATCTTTCAAAGAAGAATACATCCATGTTTGTCTCAACAATGCCACTTTCACTTTCATTTGGCCTAAAGATTTGTGCTGAGCTTTCTTGACCCACTTTCAGCATTGCTGCCGGTGGTGGAGGACGGATCTTCTTGGTCAGCCAAAGCCGCAAATGTTATCGAACAAAACCCCATGTCCCACTTTACTTCAGGAGCTACCTTGATTGTTCGTTTGTTGATTTCACTCGTTTTGCTGAGCTGCCTGTTGATAGGCCAAGCTTGTGCACAACAGCCAAACATTTTGTTGGTGATTGCTGATGACCTTGGCTCCGATTCGTTGGACTTGTTTCTGGGTAACAGTGGTCCTCCGACTCCGACACTCGATTCACTGGCCAACGCAGGTGTGCGATTTTCCAATTGTTGGGGAAGCCCGACTTGCTCACCAGCACGCGCCCAAATCCTCACCGGTAGGTACGGGTTTCGCACGGGAGTCGGAACCGTCGGATCAGTCCCATCGCTCGACGAAGGTACCGTAGCACAGGCCTTTAAAGCTGCTGGCTACGCAACGGGGTGTCTTGGCAAGTGGCATTTGGCGGATGCGACAAACGGAAATCGAAGTAATCCGAATCTGATGGGGTTTGATCATTATAGTGGTAGCTTGGGCGGCGGAGTGCCTGACTATTTTTCTTGGACCAAGGTGCAAAACGGCGCGGTCGCCAATGGGCCAAACAATCTAAATACTAATTATGTCACTAGTGAAACTGCCACTGACGCTTCGAACTGGATCGCGCAGCAAGGAAATAATCCTTGGTTTTGCTGGGTGGCATTCAACGCCCCGCACACTCCTTTGCATTCTCCTCCGTCCAACTTGCATACTTCGAGTCTGTTAGGAACGGAGGCTGACATATTAGCCAATCCGCGCGACTACTATCTCGCTATGGTTGAAGCCATGGACACCGAAATCGGTCGTATGTTGAGTGAGATGGATCCGGCCGTGCGTGCTAACACAGTCGTAGTATTTGTCGGCGACAACGGAACTCCAACAAATGTGACACCTACCCCTAGAGTCCATCGTGGTTCAAAGGGAACGCTGTTCGAGGGAGGTGTTAACATCCCATGTATGGTCAGCGGTGCGAGTGTCGTTTCTCCCGGTCGAACACATGATGGTTTAGTTTCTTTGGTCGATGTATTCACAACACTGTTGGATTTGGCAGGGCTCGATGCGAGTTTTATTCCAAATGGTGCGGCCATCGATTCACGTTCATTCGCGCCCTACGTGACCGATCCAAACGCATCCATTATTCATACCTGCCAGTTCTCTGAGCAATTTTCGGATCCTAGTTCAACGCCCGGGAATAGCGAAGGGAAAACAGTCAAGTTGGGAGATTGGAAACTGATCCGTTTTGACGATGGCGATGAGAGTTTCTACAACCTTCCTAACGAAAACTCAAATTTGGCCGACGGATCTTTGACGTCAACAGAGCAAACGAACTACGATGCACTCAACTCGAAACTGGACAGCATTTTGGCCAATCCACTACTGGGCGATGTGGACCTTAGTGGAGTGGTCGACTTCTCGGATATCCCAGCATTTATTAGCGTGCTCATCGCTGGAGATTATCAAGTCGAAGCGGACTGCAACGAGGATAGACTTGTTGACTTTGCGGATATCGAATCGTTTGTCGCAATTTTACAAAGTCAGTAATCTTGACGCTATGGTCGTCTGTCCAGCCATGAATGGAACGCTTGTGGGGCGGGCTGCTGCGATCTGAGTTGCAGTGCTGGTTTGCCTTATCGGTTGATGGATTGTAGGTGGTTCCACCGCTACGACCATTGGCAGAGGTCTTCGACGTAAGCGGACGATCCGTCACGTAGCCATCCGTCAAGCTGAGCCTGCTCTTTGAGTTGTTGTCCACGCTTCAGCGGAACGACAAAGAAGTTGGTGGAGACTTCCGATAGACCACTCATGTCGCTCCATAGTTTTTCGAATTGTGAAACGGGAAAGACGTCCTCTTGTCCATTGCCCCAACGTTTCTTCACATCCTTGATCGTGATATAGGTTGGCATTCGCAGGCCGAGCGCCCTAACGCCTTCATCAACTTTAGCCGTATCGCCCAGATCGTTACGTTTGAGACCGAATATAGCCAGCATTTGGTCAATGTCGATCCAAGTAGTCATCGAATTGTAGTACGAAAGATTGAACTCGTCCTCTTCGCGCGGCATCGCGAGCCCCTCTACCAAACGCGCTTGGCCATTGACTCTCGCCAATCCGCCGCCCCGATCTTCCAAACGACGGGCGATTACTTCAAACGACATGCACTTGCCGCTTTCGATGTGCTTTCCAAGTAGATCGGGTTTAACGCTGGCCCCCAACGTGTCAACATTGTGAAGCATAAGGTATTTCAGTTCAGGCTGATCCGTCAGCATGGAATGCAGCGTGCCATTGCGAAGCATGTTGGGGATCTCGTACCAGTGCCCGACAGGGTGGAGGCACTGCATCGGCATGTTGTCTCGATAATCGCTGCCTTCGCCGCAGGTCTGAGCCCAACGAATCAATGATCCGCGTACGCTCTCCCGCATCTTTTGCTGCTGCTCATCGAGTACTTGCTGCGTTGTTTCTTCCCAGAAAAACCGCAGGTCACGAACCATTGGTATCGTCCGCAGACCAACGTAGCGACCGGGAGATAGGATGACGCGACCAGCGTAACCGTAGCTGTTCTGCTGTTGCAAATGCTCTTCGATGGGCTTGTGCGTCATGTATCCGGTCGTGAACACATGCGTGATAGGTCGACCCATTGAGGCCTTGCGAGTTTTCGCGAGGTGAACTTCAAGAAAGCTTCGATGTTGTGATTCGAATTGAGCAAACGGATGGAGGCCTTTGACAACGCCCGCGCCTTCGGTCCAGCGACTGCCCACGCCAGCAGCAAGCGTGACGACGGCAACTTCACCAGCCGCGATTGCGCTTGCACCAATGTCGGCGTATTTTTGTTCGAGCCCGTCGCGTGTGTCGATGAAGTCTTCTGGTTCGACATCCTTAATCGATGTGTTGGCCGGAAGGCGATTCTGTGCCAGACCGAAACGTCCCGATTTTAAGTCAGCTTGAATCGATTCATGCTGCTCTTCGTCAAATCCAAGCCGCTTGAGCAGTTCGTCAAGCGTTTCCGATTTAGTCAAGCTGGCCTTGCGACCAGGTAGAATCCCTTCAATCAATTTTTGGAATGAGTTGGCATCAGCGCCCTCTTCGCGATTTCGGTAAGCGCTGCCCAGTTGTTCCATTTCATAGCGCGCCGTGTGTGGTAGGTCTTGAGACGGCATCTTCAACCACGCGGGCACCATCATTGCGTAGTATTCATCTGGCATCCTGTTGGCGTCGTCGTCGGCAAACGTTCCCCATGTGCCCCGGTCATTGATTTCAAATTCATAGACGACTGGATCCATGGCAAACGGCAGCCGTTTTTGCATCTTCTGCTTTGTTTCAACCATGATCCTCTGCAACCATGTTTGAGCCTCGACTTTCACTGCTGGGTCAAAGATGAAGCCCATTCCGCCGCCAGCCATGCCGCCGAGCATCCAGAATCCCCAGAATTTATCCCCCCATTTGGTCTCGCATCGTTTCACCAACTCATTGGTAAACAGGTTGGTGCACCATGGAATGATCTTTTGAAGCGGGCCAAAGAAGTTTCGATGCGTGGCTGCTCCGACGGCTTTGATATCTCCAGATTTGAGTGCCGCAGTAATCTCATCAAGAATCGCGATGGCCTCTTTACGTGCTTCCCATTCGACGGGCGACCGCAAAAGGAACTTTTCAGTCACCATCTCTAAGATCGGACCAACGTTCTGAGCCATTCCTCCATGGACCAATACTAACGAATCCTGAAGTTTTTGACGGGTTTCGGGAGTGATTTCTTCTTTGGAGAAAATGGTGTGTTTAGGTAGAATCCTGCCGCGGCTTATGCCAAATTCTGGATCACCCACTTCGGCAGGGGCGCCCTGAATTAATTTTATCCCTGGCCACACGCCTCCAGAATCTTGCCATCCTCCTCCGGAGCCTCCGATCCATTCACCCAGAATGGCGCGCGCCGCGATCACACGGCGGTCAAGCTCATTCAAAGACCCGTCAAGCGCGGAGACTTGACCGGTAGCTCGCATGCACATTGAGATCAAACTTCCTAGCAAGTTCGTCGAGACGGCCAATCGCGAACCTTTCGGAATGTCATTGACCTTGGAGACTATCTCCAGCCCCATGCCTGGGCCAATTAGAGTCTCTAGCAGCGACTTCATTGACTGACCGCAGCCCTCCATCCCGGGAGGTACGATGCCCGATGCAATCACGGCGGCCTTAATCAGCCCTAGATAGTCACGCGCAAAATCAAAAACTTCGGCGATAGAATCGATCTCAGCGGATGCTTTAAGATCGATACTTGCCAGCCGCAGAATCGGTTGGTCGATGACTCGTAAGTAACATTCAATCGGCGGTTGTGGAGTTGCGTCGCGTCCTAGCACGCCAAGATTTACCGAGGCGTTGATTACTTTCGCACCGGCTGGAAAATCCATCCCCAGGAAGAAAATATCGCTCCACGCGCTGTGGGTGAAGTCCATCCGAACAGCGGTTGTTTCCTTTAGTATTGGAAACATCGGATTGTCGCGGGTACGAAGCGTCAGCTCCTTTCGAAATCGAAGCGGGTGATCGGCCGGATGCCCCGTACGAAACATCCACTGATTTCCTTTGACAGTTCTCACACTTTTGCGAACTTGATCGGCCAGAGTTTGGAAAGCCAATTCGTGATAGGCTTTTGAGAGCGCACTGGACATGCCTTCGCTGGCACCTTGCTGGCTCTCAACGTCAAGGAATCCATTAATCGATTCAATAAAACGGCGTTCCAACAGATGTTCGTAAGGGCCAAATGGAATCAACCCCTTGTCATCTGCTGAAAAGAACCGCGGTAGGTGATAGCGATGAATCGCGGACAGAAAGAACAACGCGCGGACGCGGTGATAAAGGTTCTCAGTGCTACGCCAGAAAGAATCGAGCGCCTCGACATGCGTTAGCAGTTGATCCAGAGAGCAGGCGTCGCAGATCGTGTCCAACGACTGATTGCGAGTTGCATCGTCCTCAGAGAGGATGATGTTCACCAATGTATTTGAGCCCGTCGCGGGTTCGTGTTTGGTGGAATCGATGGACATTATTTGCCCTCCCCTGTCGTGATCTGAGGCAACGCCACCAGTTCTAACAATTGGGTGAGGATGTTGTCTCTGTCTTTTCCAGATAGTGCGATCGCCAGCTGGCTTTTCAGTAGCCCATATTTAACACCGACGTTGTAGCGTAGTCCCGCAATTTCTAACGCGAGGTATCGTTGTCGGTTGGCCAATTCATCGAGTGCTGGTGAAAGTTGGATGTTGGTTCCGGCAGGTGCTTGGGCGATCTGCTCTTCCAGCAACTCCATCACCAACGGGGTCAGTACATGCATTCCTGATAAGCATAAGTAGTGACTGGCTCGCAGACCTGCGACGACCAGTTCTTGCTCTGCTAGAGTTGGCGTAGGTTTTTCAATGATTTTGCTGATGCGGTAAAGGTCATTGGAATTGGCTTCGGGAGTGCCTCCAACGGTTCCAAAATAGGGCAGCATGTTCTCGCGCGTGGCTTGTACTGCGGATACCGCACAATTCTCTTTCTTGGCAAGTTCTACAACTTGGCGGGCACAGCTCGAATCACTTTTGCTGATGTAGACATGATCGCTGACCAAGTGCAGGAACGATTCATCACCAACGAAATCACGTGCGCGGAGAATGGCGTCTCCATACCCGCGCGGCGCGTCTTGTTCGATAAACGTCAAGCGGCCAGCCAGTTCGCCGGATGCCTTGCGGAAGGTTTCTTCGGCACCCGGGCAAATTACAACACAGATCTCTTCAGCACCGGCATTGACGGCTTCCTCAACGATCAATTGCAAGGCAGTCGTATCACGACCATTGCGGTCGACAAGATTCTGGAGTGGGAGAGATTTTTGGTCGGGAGCTGCAGCGGTGATCACTGCTTTGCGAATACTCATGGCGACAGATTTCAGAGAGTGTTTAGATCAGAACATTCGTGAGAAACGCAACGAAGCATTCTCGAACGCTCGTGTTTCTCAATTCGAATTGGAATAGCCTTAAGGGTAATTGCTATCCCCTGGACGCGATAGCTTTGCGGAAATGGAAAGTCAGCACTTGCAAGATTCTATCGTCACAATCTATACAGCCGGTACATCTGCCCAGTTGGTTGGGTTTGTAGGATGGCAATCTAATTGAGCGGTTCGGCACTAGCCGCTTGTTGTACCTCAATTCTATTTCGGTACTGAATTCTCAGCATAATGGGCCAGTGTCTAGCGTCTTTCTGCGCACAGCGAAAGATGCCCAAACCGAACTCCGAGTGCAGTCAACTACCGCTTAGCGTCATCGAAGATATTCCATCGAATCCGATATTCAGTCTGCTGTCCGTAGCGCGGACGATAAGGAAGGGCTCCAAATCGGAAATCGTCGACTTCTATTCCTTGTTTACCGGCTCCGAGGTCCCTAATCGGAGGTACACCAAAATTCGGTCGTAATGAAAACGGCAGCAGAAGCGGGCGTTTGCCGTCGGCGAGCTTCCGGTAAGTTTGCGATTCGTCGGGTTTGGAGATGAAGCGGTCCGAGGTAACCAAGTCAGCCTCCAAGCCTTCTTTGAACCACGCGAACATCATGCCGTCTACGGTTGTGGGCAGCCCGTCTCGATAGTATCCCTTTAGTTGAAGCAAATTCTCAGGGAGTTCTTCATGTTCAAATTTATAGGCAGCCAAACCTAATCGAAGCAACGTGTATCTTCTCCAAGTGACTTGATTGGGCATCTTTGTCGCGAATTGCCAAGGCGTTGAGTAGACCGGCAAACTCAATCTGTCTTCATCAGGTGAGATCGAACTGGGCATTTTATTGATTGCGTCCTCAACACGTTCGTAGCTGACCAACGAATCATTACGGAAAAGGTACGCGATCAACCTCTGATCGATCTCGAACTCTCCAATTGCTCGACGTTGAGCGACCTTCAGCATGCGTTGGTACTCCCACGGAGCAAGTTTGAAAGGGTGATGGTACCCGGCAAGACGGTGGTTGGAATCATCTGCCTTTAGACTGCCAACCTCATACTGCAAATCCATGAACGCGCGTTCGCCGCCGAACTCTCTGTAGAAGCTGGAGGCGTTTAAGCTTGTAAGCGGGTCTGAGGTAATGTCGTCCCCATTGGAACTGATGATCTTCGTGGGGCGGATGTCGGACTCTCTCCCTTCCAAGACAGCGATCGCAGACTTGATCGCATCCAGTTTCTGATCAGGATGTTCGGCCCATGCGATCAGCA
>CAZDBE010000084.1:0-3839 GCA_964503675.1 uncultured Pirellulaceae bacterium
CACAATCTTTTTTGGAGAGGTCTTGCCTCAATGTAGCGAGCACGTTCGGCGGGGATGGTTGAGTGCGCACAACGGGAATGGGTCGACCAACACTCTGATTCCGCTCAACTTTGATAGCTGTGATCCGGATTCTGCAGCCCCCTGTAATCGCCCGAACACTTGGAACACAGAGTTGGGATTCAAGAGTCAACATCCTAGCGGCGTCGTGATGATGTTTGGTGACGTATCAATTCACTTCGTTACCGAAGACATCGACCGCCGGCTTTTGCAGCACCTTGGAGCCAAAGCTGATGGACAAGTTACCAGTTTCCCACCTTGAAGAGCGTAGAAGGAGACTGGTCAGCGCTGACCTAATAATAAGCCACGGACTGACAACGACTACCGCGCCCTATACTTAAAAATCTGTGTAGAACCGTGGTTGCCCTTTGTTCAGAATTGGCCACTAAAACAAATAACGCGGCAAGCCACACAAATTGTTGTCAGCTGTAACGCTAATAGAGAAGGGTTGACTTTTTCCTTTCTCACAACCATCTTAAAATGAGGGGATTCACCATCGCCTGATTTTACATCCTTTCAAATTCATTGAAATATTGAGCTAAATGCACGGCAAGCTTCTCTCCTCTTTCAAAAATGGAAAAGGATGAAATACAACGTCTATCGATAAGCACGGCGGCTCTAGTCATCCTCACCTTACGACTGAAGTTGTCTAACCAATTTCTCGGCTTCTCGTTCGCAGCCTTGCGGAATGGGAATCAAATCGAATTTCTTGAGCCTCAGATCACTTTGCCAAACGTAGTACTCGAACCGGATGGCGGGCAGCGGTTTTTCGACGATGCTGATTTGGCCTAGCGATCGACTTGAATCCCAAAGTCGAAAGACATTGTTTATCGAATAACCTGCCTTTGCAATTTCAACGACGTAAGAGTTACCAATCGCGGGAAAGTCAAGCATGTTGTCGAGATGTCTGGCGGCATCTTTTTGTTCTCCCTGTTGGTGCCACCTCATTATCCCAGCACCAAATCCACCGATAACGATTCCCATTACAGCGCCGACCAACCAATCCCCTGCCAATCCAACGCCAATAAATAGCACCAAGCCAAGGATGACAAATAGCTGCCAAGTGATCCGAAGTCGCTTCTGTGATTTTTGAAAATCGGTTTTGTTTGAGGCCAACTGATGTTGGCGCAGTAGATCCCATTCTCCATTTCCATACTTCCACGTAACAATTGGATCCCAGTTCTCTCTAGCTTTGTTTTCGCGTGCCGTTGATAGATTTTCAAATACTGCAAGCGCCAGCAGGAACAAGCCGACCATCAGCCCGATCAATGCGGTTGCCCAGGCGATCCCCCAAACGCCTATGATTTTCGTGAAAACCGGAATCGCAACTAGGCTGGCCAAACTGACAACTGTCAGCACCGCACCAGCGTAAATTCGGAGGTCTCGTTTCCCAAATGGGTTGTGCACCGTTGTCATGACCTAAACTGCTCTCGCATTTAAAATGCCACTTCTTCTTTTTGCTCACTGAATCAGGCTTTTTCGACGGAAGACGAAACATGCGAAAGGAAAATAGCGTGTAACCACCATTTCCCGCACTAGCCAAAACTCAAAAAATCAACGTCGTCCAAAGGCTGTGAATTTAGCCGGCAATAAGAATTTCAATAAATGGCGGTATGTCCGAAAAATTCACCACGGCGTCTTGGTTGCAATCCGCTTGCGCGAGAAAGGATCCGGAAATCAGAATACTGACGAATGAACTGATGTCGTCAAAATCTACAACATTATCCTCGTTGCAATCACCCAACAGCACTGGCGGGGCATTGGTACTTCCTTCCACCAAAGTGATTTGCGTATTGATGCTCGGACTTAATAACTCATCAACCACTCCCGAAGGCCACTTCACTACCAGTTTTGAAATCGTCACTGAGGAACCGATTCCAAAATGTTGTCGTAAACTATTCATAATACCATAGGCTTCCCCAGATCGCACCTCCCGATGCTGGACGCCCCAAGGGCCATACAATTCTACTCTGGCACCGATGCCATTAATGTTGCTGTCGTCTCCTTCGAGCAAAACAGAAAAGAAATTGTTGCTGCCTCCATCATTCATAAACAAAACATCATCGATGTTGCTAGGGGAGTTGAATAGTTCAGCGTATCCCGCGTAAAGATCCAAGTAGCCATCTGAATTCAAGTCACCGATTGCAAATGATTCCATCGCATTGGATGTAAACGGATTCGGTAGACGAGTGAAGGTACGATCGCCATTGTTTCGAAACAGCCGTTGTTCAGTTCCCGAAACCATCAGGTCGACAAACCCATCATTATTGAAGTCGCGAAAAATGGCCTGAATGCCAAACAGATCTAGGTCATCAGCGGTCATTCCACTCGATGCGGTTACATCGGTAAACGTTCCGTCACCATTGTTCTCCATCAAACGACTGCTGGTGTAGTGGTTGAGGACAAAGCAATCCATATCTCCGTCATTGTCATAGTCCGCGAAATCCGTGGCCCAAGTTTGATCACCAAATCGCAAGCCGGCTGCACCGCCTACTTCAGTAAAATTGTTGTTTCCATCATTTTGAAACAGCAAATTGATTCTACGTGGGTCAGTTGGACTTGAAGCCCCTTGCCTGCATTTGGAAAGGTACATATCCAAGTCACCATCGTTATCATAGTCAGTCCAAATACTGGCATAGTTTCCTGAATTACCCGTCGGCAAAGTGGTGTTAATTAAACCATTATCAAACACAAAACTGCCATCGCCAAGATTGCGATAGCTGTGACTCTCGGCGTCGTCGTGACAAGCAAAAACGTCTATCCAGCCATCGTTATCGATATCTACGAAATTGGAACCCTGCAAAAAAATGTTCGAATTGGGCAAATTGGATTGGGAGTAATTATCCCCACTGGCATTGGCTTTCAATAGTTTGACATCATTGTATGCCCCGCCAACAATCAAGTCGTTGAAGCCATTGCGATCGACATCACTAACGCACAGACTCCACTCATTTCCACTGCCCACGTTGCCATAACTAAAACTGCTAAATGCTGCGTCGGCCGCTTCTTGGTACTCAATCGACAAATCACTGGCTTCATTCAATCGAATAACGTCATCCAAACCATCGCCATTCATATCTGCGATGCCTATGGCGACCCCGCTGTGGAAATTGGGATTGGGCAGTAAACTCGTTTGGTCAGTAAATGTTTGTGCGTGAGCGCTGCCGACCAAGGTAAAGACCAACATCAAGACCGTGGCAAAGAGATTCACTCCGAGACTCTGGTGCTTTTTCAAACTGCTGTTCATAAATCTGTAAGCTCCAAAGAACAACTGGTGTCTTCGCAATCAGTAAAACTGAGTCGGTTAATTTCGGTTGACCGAAATGTTCCAAACTCCTTGGCGGCCGGACTGACAAGATACTCTTTTAGCACAAATCATGACGCCCATGCGAAGAAAAAGGCTCTCTCCTAGCAGAGAGAACCTTTCCGTTTTGTTTGAAGCGGCTAATCGCGAGGATCTGCTGCTTCTTTTTGCTCACTGAGCCAGGCTTTTTCAACGGAAGACTTAGCAAAATATGCGTAAAGAAAAATAGCAAGTAAACACCATATCCCCGCGCCAATCAAAACCCATGAAATCAACGTTGTCGGGTCAACCTTGCCGAAGCGTTTCGGATCACGGTATCCAACTTCCTGTTTAACATCTTGGAAGTCGTGCACACTCGATCCGTGTTGTGCTACTTGCTGCAATCTTTCTTCGCTCGCCATCAGGCAAGATGAAATCGGAAACAGTAAGGCAACCACTACGACTGTCGATAAAAACCAGCGTACGGTCATTTCATCTG
>CAZDBE010000084.1:3849-9008 GCA_964503675.1 uncultured Pirellulaceae bacterium
GAGTAGAACCTGCGTCCCATCGGATACTCCTTCTAAATAAAGAATGAATAATTCCGATCACGCGTAGCCTCCGAGAAACCAAGGACTACAAACGGCTCATTGGTATTTTATCGCCCGCCATTCGTGCAGGCAACTTTCTCTAGGAGGAGAAAACTGCAGAATGCATCCTCGAACTTGCTGCTCGCCTGCAAAAGTTCCTTCAGAACGTAGATACGCTTGGGCAAGAGAAATAGTGCAGGATGGAGCGGGGTAATGGGGGCAGGTCGATCTGCCCCCTTTTACTTGCCCTAGCACTTACCAGATTATTGGCCGACCAAGATCTCGATGAATGGTGGGATATCTGAGAAGGTCACTTCTGCGTCTTGGTTGCAATCCGCTTCTTTGAGGAAGGTGCCGGCCATCAGAACTTCAATAAACGTAGGGATATCCGAAAAATTAACGACACCGTCTTGGGTGCAATCCCCTAAAGGATAGGTGGGCAGATCTACTGGTGGGGTCCCTTGGTATCCAGTTTCCAAAGCCTTAGTTAGAGAGATAACAAGGTATCCGTCTTCGGCATTAACATTCTGCGGAATGAAATCCGCTTGGTTTAGAGGAAAGGTCCAATTTGCTTTTTGCCATTTGGATGTGTCGAAGAAATCGAAGTTATCTTCGAAAGTCGGTGTGGACGAAAATGAACTACCATCCCATGGATAGAACTTGATCCAATTGACATACATATGAACAGGCAAAATGCTTTCATCAAAAGGACCCACCCAAGAAGGGATATCGGGATTCCACAAATTGAATCGTAGTGATGTTGGATCATCTATATCATTTGCCTGTCCGCCTGTTGTTGATCTGACAGTAACCCCATCTACGGCCCAAGTGATTGAGTTTGGTTTCCAATCGACGGTATAGGTATGATACTCTTGGCCCAATCCAGTTTCTTGATGAACGGCTTCTGAATGGGTCAGATTGCTATTTCCTTGCCCCGTAATAATATTCGACTGCCAAGAGTGTGCTCCGTTTTTCCCGAAGACTTCGATATCAACTTCTTCCCAGAATGTAGTTGCCAGTTCAGACCCATGTTTAAACGTAAAGAAGTTTGAAATCACGCCACTGCCGGTCGCGACAAGCATGCGGAATTCGATTTTTCCGTAGTGATAATTTTGCGCGGTGAAAATTTCTCCACTTTTATACGCCTTGTTTTGGGCAGACGCGCATTGCGGGCCGCCAAGAAGAAACGAACAGACGGCCATGGCGAGACACGTAGCTCTGAGTAGATAGACGTTTTTCATAAGAGGTACCCCAATCGAGTAGTTGGACGCGACAACTATAGCTTGCTCCAGCGACCATAGGCAAAGAAAAGAGGACGGGGCGATAGGTTGAGAAACAGCAAAATGGTCCTTTCAACGAATTTTTCATCGCGTTTTTTGCCTTTTTCATTTAGCTTGGTCACAAGGAAAAAAGTCAGGCCACATAATGTGCTTTCTTGGAGACGCTGGTCGTATCCAGTGGCGGTGTGTTTGCTGCGGTTAAAATCCCCCCATCCGAACTACGTTCATCCCGAGCCCCATTGGCAGGTTCTTTTATGCGAAACTTTCTTCTGGTCGCTTCCGTATTCCTCTTCCCGGTTCCGTCTCTCTTTTGGTGTGTACTTCCGGCAGTGGCGCAGGAAGCGACGTTGGCTGATCCCGCCTCCGAGGTCCCTGAGGCTGGGCCGCAGCCCGTTCCCCGGCTAACTCATCTCATTCAACCTTGGGCCTTCGTGCGCGCCTCCGAGGCCAGCACTCTCTTCATTGACGAGGCGTTCAAGGGCCGCGCGCCCTACGGCCATCTAATCGTCTTGGACGCGGGCAAGTACCAGTGGTTAGAATTCGACGGAAAAGCCACTACGATCTGGAAAGTAAGAGAGATTAAAGAGGGCGAAGCCGATCTGCAATTTAGCCTCAAACCGGTAACCGAAGGCGGCGAGCCAGGCCGATTGCTGGTCTACTCCTATCGAGACATCGACGACTGCCTCGTCATGATCCGTTTCGCCGAAGGCGCAAAAGAGAACCCCGTGCGCTTCACCACTCCCTATTCGGGACTTAAGAACTTGCCCTACGGGAAGCCGGAAGAGTAATAACAAACCCAATTGACCACTAACTTGCATAGATTCGACTCACATGCGAAGCTGGTCTCCTTGATAAATGGAACAACCGTCGGTGGCTAAGCCAAGAAAGGGTTTAAGGATGTCGGAACAGAAACGTAGAGAGATTTCGTTTTCCAGTTTGGATGAGGTCATTTCGGATATCGAAACACTGGCGGGCTCTGAGTACGAGACGACGGGAAGCCACGCTTTCGGGAACATCGTTCAACATTTGGCAACCACGAATGAAATGGTAGTTGGCAATATCACGCCACCGAAGTTGCCATGGTATATGCGGCTGGTCATGCCGTTTATAAAAAATGGCATTCTCAACAACCCCGTTGAGCCCGGGTTCAAGCTGCCCAATCAAGCGATGCAAGAATTTTTCTGGTCTCAATCCGATGTCGATTTGAAAGAAGCAATCGAGAATTTTCGCTCCTCGGTTAAGGCATACAAGGATAAGGGGCCACTACCCGTTCATCCCGTTTTCGGCAAAGCGACGACGGAACAAGTCGACAAAATGCTCTTAAGTCACGCCGCCATGCATCTGAGTTTCGTTCATCCCAAGTAGAAAATAGGTCGCTTCGGTATAAGGTTCACTGGTTGCAGCATCACGTTCGGTTGCGCGATCAAAGCCTAAAAACAGGAAGCTCGAACCTAGGGTACTTCCCCAGCCCTTTCCACGCTTGTGCCTTTTAAAAGCTCCCCAGTACTTGCAAGCGGGACGATCAGAACATTGCAGTTAGTGATACTGCCATTTGTATCAATTTTCCCGTCCGATGCAGGCAAGGTTAGCAATTTGACTAATCACGTCGATAAAGACCGAGTGTAGGTCTGCCGCAAGGATCGCGGCAGCAACCGGTATTATCGGCAAGGATGCTGAAACGAGTGCAAGATGTGCTCGAACCCCATCGCGGACGTTTTGAAATCGACGTTCTACGAGGAAGCATTCATGGCTGAAGATCGAATTGTCCGCAACGATGTCCTTGCCGTCGGAATACTAGGACTGGTCATCTTTTTGGTGGCCTCTATCGTGACCTACAGTGCGGCAGACCCGGCTTCGCAGGCGCCATCTGTTCTGCTGAAGATCTACCAACCCGACCAATTGGTGTACCCGGCCAACGCTTCGATTCAAAATGCCGGCGGACGACTGGGCGCGTGGACTGCAGACCTATTGATCAACGTCTTGGGCGTGGGCGTCTATTTCTTAATCGTGGGATTGATCGCCCTTGAAATCGCTTTGTTCAGAAGAGAAGCCGTCGAATCACCGTGGCTAAAATCTATCGGCTGGGCAATCACTCTTTTGGGACTCACATCGCTCAGTTGCATGTTGCTTCCCGATTGGACTGTCAGTCCACTGATCGGAGCCGGGGGATACGTTGGTGCCTTAATCAGCGGAATGCTGACAACTAACGTGGGCACCACTGGAGCTATCGCGGCGGGGATCTCCATGGTCATCGGCGGCATGATGATGTGGACGGAGTACCTGATCTTCCGAGCCGGTCGCCTCGCATTTGCGCCGGCTCTCGTCGCCGCGACTGCAATTCTGCCATTCGGCTTGGTCCACGGATTTGTGCAGTGGTTCAACGGCGAAGTTGAAGAAGAGGAAGACGGCGAAGAATATGAGTACGAAGATGAAGAAGAGGAAGACCTGGACGAGGATGGCGAGCCAAAAACGATTCGCTTCAAACGCCGTGACAATGGCGAAGAGGTCTTCAAGGAGGTCGCTCTAGCAAGTGATGGCTCCGTCGCCACGCTTGCGGCGTCAACATTGGCCGAAGAAGATTCTGAGCTCGAAGATGAAGACGAAGAGGACGGTTACGAAGAAGAGGTTGAAGACGAAAGTGCAGATGAAGACGAGTATGAAACTGAAGAGGATTCCGAAGAAGAGGACGTGGAAGGCGACTACGAACCAATGGCCAACGCGAGTCTGAACATTCGCGACAATACTTCCAAGACCATCGTGCCTGCTTTGATGCCCGCATCAGACGCCCTAGAGAGTGAAATTTCCGACGAACTGACGCGCGTTGACGAACCGGCCGAGGCGAAGTCAAAACCACACTTCCGCATGCCGGCGTCGAAAGAGAAAAAACCGTCGAAGCCATCGGAGCGCGACGCGATGATGGATCAACTTAACGAGGCAGCCCTATATGATCCGGCAGCCGACTATCAGGTGCCATCGATTGAATTGCTGCAACAGGGCGAGGCAACGCCATTCGAGGAGCAGGAGCGTGAGGCGCTAATCAAAGCGGAAATTCTTGAGAAAACGTGCCAACAGTTCGGATTTAAAGTGCGCGTCATCGAAATCGAAACTGGCCCCGTTATCTCGATGTACGAAATCGATCTTGAGCCCGGACTGCGTCTGCAAAAGGTCGTTGCTCTCGCCGACGACCTCGCCATCGCGATGCGCGTTCCAAGCGTCCGCATCGTTGCGCCGATTCCAGGCAAGAACAGTGTCGGCGTCGAAGTTCCCAATGAAACTCGCCAGATGGTCCGCATGCGAGGTGTAATGGAACAGTGCGAGGCGCAGATCAAGAAGATGCACATCCCACTATTCTTGGGATCTGATGCTGTCGGTGCTCCGATGGTTGCGGATTTGGCGAAACTACCTCACCTATTGATCGCGGGGCGAACGGGTACGGGTAAATCGGTTTGTCTGAACGCCATCATCGCCTCAATCCTGATGACGCGCCGCCCCGATGAGGTACGCATGCTAATGATCGACCCGAAGATGGTCGAACTGAGCGGATTTGGAAAACTTCCTCATCTGATGCATCCGGTCGTCACCGACATGCGAAAGGCCGAGGCGATTCTAGCTTGGGCGGTCGACAAAATGGAAGAACGATACGCCTTACTTGCCAGCGTCGGCGTCCGTCACGTCACCAGTTACAACCAGCTTGGTGAAGAAGAGATCATGGAGCGACTGGATCCACCGGAAGAACAACGCGCGAGCATTCCGACGAACCTTCCCTTCATTGTAATCGTCGCCGACGAAATGGCCGACTTGATGATGACCGCAGGCAAAGACGTAGAAACACATATCATT
>CAZDBE010000084.1:9018-18593 GCA_964503675.1 uncultured Pirellulaceae bacterium
TCATTCGTCTGGCTCAGAAAAGTCGCGCCGTTGGTATTCACTTAATTCTGGCGACGCAAAAACCGACCGTCGACGTGATCACCGGTTTGATTAAATCGAACTTGCCCGCGCGTATCGCGTTCCAAGTTGCCAGTAAGACGGACAGCCGTGTCGTTCTCGATGCCCAAGGCGCCGACAAACTTCTGGGTTGTGGCGACATGTTGTTTCTGTGGCCGGGCACCAGCACATTGTTACGAGGGCAGGGCACCTTCCTGAGCGACGAAGAGCTTGATTCAGTAACAGCAGCCGCCAGCACCGGCGAACAGAATTTCGTCAATGAACTGATGAACATCAAAGTCAAATCAGATGGCGATGATGACTCCGACGCTCCGAAGAAGGGCGAGCGGAAGAAAGATGATCTGTACGAGGACGCGATTGAGATCGTGGCACGCGAGCAACGCGGAAGTCTATCGATGCTACAACGCGCCATGGGCATCGGCTACGGGCGAGCGGCCAGATTGATCGACTACATGGAAGAAGACGGCTACGTTGGAGAGTACAACGGCTCGAAGTCACGTGAGGTACTGCTGACGCTAGACATGTGGCAGAACATCAAGAACGGCGATCCAAATCCTGTCAACGATGAAGACTGGCCTGAGGAAGCTGAACCTGTTGCTGCAAAACCGGCCGCTCCTGTTTCCAATGCAAGCAAAAAGAAGACGCCTAAAACACCTGCCGCCAACACTGCCAAGAAAGCCACAGCTAAAGCGGAGCAAGCTGAGGCAAAGTCAGTGGTTCCCAAGCCTAAGCTGAAGCTTAAGCCCGCAAGCAAGCCAGCCGCGGGAAGAAAACTTTCGGCGATCGAGGATCCGAACCGCCTGACCAACATGGCGCTGAACGCTCCGGCGACGATTCCAATGCCCGACCCGAAGGTAGAGGAAGACGCAGAGGAGTTGCTGGAGGACGAGTACGAAGATGAGGACCACGTCGTCGCCGAAGGTGAAGACGAGGAGTATGAATACGAGTACGAGGATGTTGAAGACGGCGAAGAGGAATACGACGAAGCCGACTACGAAGATGCCGAAGAGGAAGACGAAGAATACGAGTACGAGGACGAGGAATACAATGAAGACGACTACGAAGACGTGGAGTAAGCCGTTCGTATTTTAACCCGGAGACTGGTGGGGGCAGCCGACGTCAGCCCCATGGCACTCTCCCTCCGAGGCTGTGAATCTTTCTAAATCTGGTTGCGTTAAGTGCGAGGCGCTGTTTGTTGTACCGGCTTTAGCCGGAATTTGACTGGGACGATTCCGCCTAAAGGCGGTACAACGAACGGTGTCTGCAAAAATTCACAGCCCTCCCCGTCGGCGAGCCTTTGGCCCTCCCGAGGGAAGTGTGACATGACGAAGCAACTTACCCGAAAACAATCTCGCGCAAAATCGAAACTGAGTGCCATTGGACTCAAGCCACCGCCAGTTCGTGTGCCGGCCTCCGGCCAAAAAGAGGCATTGTCAACGAAGCGAGAAACGGTCACAGCCCAAACGGCCTTACGGCTGAGGTTCAGTCTGATTTTCAGGTTCCTTCTTCAGCTTCTCTAACTTCTTCTCAAACTGCTGGATCATGAATTTGGGGTAGTCTTGCGGTTTCTTGAGGTAAGCACGTTCGCTGATCGCGTCGTAGGCAACACCCTCGTCAATCATTCTCTGCCAATCCCCAGATTCTTCCATTTCTTTCCATTGAGAAATGGACGCTTCAACAGCCCGTATTCTTTGTGCGTTTGGCCCTTGGTCGGCCGCACCTGTGTTGCCCGAACAGCCGCTACCCACGACCAACAGAGAAACTAACAACGACAGAAAGCAGGTTACTTTGGGAAGCGACACGTTAAGAGCCAACATTTTAGAGGAACAAACTAACAGAAGTTAGGTGTGCGCTGCCCTAGCAGTTCAGTCCGCGACATTCAAAAACACTTGGGCAACAACTAGGACGAGGTATTCGTATACCTGAATTAAAATGGTTCGTTTACAAGACCGTCATTGCGGCCGAACAAACGCTGAAAAGCCCCCATCACCTCACCGTTTACTCTATCCGCCCTTTTCGTTTCGGTGTGCTCGATACTTTCACTGATAAAAGTCGTCGAACCATCACACATCGAAAAATTCGCACCGCCGGGATGATTGCTTGCGAATGAGTTTCTTTTGACTTCAACGGTAGCAGAACTGTCCGGATTAAAAACCCCGAGCCCAGTGCGGATCATGCTTAATGAAGCTGAGTTGGCAAATGAATAGGGATTCCAAATTGCGGTATCAGTGAAGTTGACCGTCTCTCCGAAAAAAAACGTATTCGAAGTCCCGTCACTAATCGACGATATCTCAATGCCTTGCAGCTTTTCGTCTTTCCCCTGCGTAAGCACTCCGTCGTAGAAATCTAAAAATGGAATAAAGCTTTGCTCTACCGATCCGCCGTTGCCTACATAGCTCGAAACGCTAAGGAGTCCCCATCCTCGATCAATCGGATCGTTGTTGGCGCTCAAATCCGAAGGACAAGTGAACATCGGGAGTTCAGTTGCATGAAGGCCGAGGCCGGCATCAAAAGGAACTGCTGTTAAGTCGAATTGACTGTGGAGAGTATTCTGCTCGAGAAACGGCAGAAGATGGACTCTCCAACCCCATCGGGTGTAGAACCTAAAATCTCGATTTGTACCACTTACCGAGGAGAAGTCCGCGATTTGATGGCCGATGGTAAATCGCATGTGCGCACTCTCATGATTGAGACACGCAATCGCCATCTGACGCATTTTGTTGGCACAGGACACGCGCCGAGAAGCTTCTCGCACCTGCTGGACGGCGGGAAGCAGCATTCCAATCAAGATGCCGATGATTGCAATGACGACAAGTAACTCCACGAGAGTAAACGCATTTCGATTGATCTTCATCATCGATAACCTCTGACATATATAATTACGTGATCAAAAAAAGCTTGGCTGAATTCGTATAAGTATTCAGCTCTCATGGCAACCCCCACAAACCTTGAACCGGCAATGATCAAACCCATCAAGGTTCGTTCAGTCCATGATCCATCGATGGAAAATGTTCCAATGCCACCGTCGCGATGGAGCATTTGTTGTTTCCCTATGGCTTTAGAGTTGATCGGTAGGGTTCAACGATACCGTGGAATCCATTATATGAGCTCAAGCTCAACCATATTAGCAAAAATCACATCAAATTGAGAAAAAACAGAAAGCAAACTGTGCCCACGAGCCCCCTGCTTCACAACTGTTGAGAGTTTGCTGGCGTCCACGCCAAGTCAAGCTACGGCCAAGCCAAGAAGTCTCATTTGAATCGGCGATCGCAATCAAGACCTGACTGCGAAATACGACGCTTTAAAACAGGCCGTTGATTTCACCTTCGTCATCGATGTCGATCAACTCCGCCGACGGAGTCGATGGCAGCCCCGGCATTCGCATCATTTTTCCAGTGATCGGCACGATAAATCCCGCCCCAGCGGCCACCTCGATTTCACGGATGGTGATCTCGAAATTCTCCGGTCGGCCAATCTTCTTGGGATCGTCGGACAGAGACTTTTGTGTCTTCGCCATGCAAACAGGACAGTCTTCCAATCCCAGTTTCTCAATTCGTTTCAAATCTGCCAAAGCGCGAGAAGAGTAGATGACATCTGTGGCGCCGTAGACGCTCTTGCAGATTTTGGCGATCTTATCAGTCACCGGCAACTTCCAGTCGTATAACGGTTTGAACGTCTTCTCTGTTTGATCGATCGTTTTGACGACCGCTTTGGCCAGTTCGGTAGTACCTTCACCGCCCTTGCCCCACACATCGGCGACGACCGCGAAATAACCTAACTCACCACACCGGCGTTTGACAATTTCGATCTCTTCTTCGGTATCAGAAGTAAATCGATTAATGGCCACCACTACATCCAAGTCGTAGAGCGCCGCATTCTCAAGGTGTTTCTCCAAATTGCATAAGCCTTTGGTCACAGCCTCGGGGTTGGGCTCGCCGATGTTTTTCAACGCAGCGCCCCCGTGATACTTGAGCGCTTTGATCGTCGCGACCAGCACTTGCATTTTCGGCTTAAGCCCAGCGGAGGCACATTTAATATCGTAGAATTTCTCAGCACCAAGATCAGAACCGAACCCGGCTTCGGTAACCACGTAGTCCGACAATGACATCCCCATCCGCGTCGCGATCACGGTATTGGTTCCTTGAGCGATATTCGCGAAAGGTCCGCCATGAATAATGGCCGGTGTCCCCTCGATAGTTTGTACAAGGTTAGGCTTGATGGCGTCTTTGAGCAGCGCCGCCATGGCTCCCGGAGCGTTCAAGTCCCGCGCGAAGATCGGTTCTTTGTCAAAGGTAAAGCCAACAAAGATATTGCCCAGTCGCCGCTTTAGATCAGCTGAATCATCCGACAGGCACAGAATCGCCATAATCTCGGACGCTGCAGTGATGTCGAAACCCGTTTCGCGTGGGATCCCATTTCCAGTTCCGCCAAGCCCAACGACAACGTTTCGTAGCGCGCGATCGTTCATATCCATGACTCGTTTCCAAGCCACCGTCCGCGCGTCAATATTCAACGAACGTGTTTTTGATTGCAGATTGTTGTCGATCAATGCCGCCAACAAGTTATGTGCTTTTTCGACAGCCGAGAAATCTCCTGTGAAGTGTAGGTTGATATCCTCCATCGGTAGGACTTGCGAATACCCGCCACCGGCAGCCCCTCCCTTAATTCCAAACACAGGACCAAGAGAAGGCTCGCGCAGCACGGCGGTGGCTTGTTTGCCAATCTTATTGAGCCCTTGCGACAAACCGATCGAGACAGTCGTTTTACCTTCTCCGGCAGGCGTCGGGGAAATCGCAGAAACAAGAATCAAATTGGATTTTTCAATTCGATCTTGTCTAATCAGATCCAGCGGCAATTTAGCTTTGTAATGCCCGTAGAGTTCGATTCGATCGTTATCGATGCCAAGCGCTGTTGCGATCTCGGTGACGGGTTTGAGAGTTGCCGTTTTGGCAATTTCGATATCAGAGGCCATCGAGGTACAAATGGGGTGAGTGAGATGAGAAAACGAAAATTTAGCCGCACTTACCCAATTTTTTAACCATAGGCGGCAAGAATGGCAATGGTTGGCGACCGTAATAGCCCACCGTGTTTAGCGAGCAACTAACAGCGGGCCTACGGCATCGGCCTTGGTGTGTTACTGCTGAGAGATGCGCTTAACCTGTTTCGCTAACGCATCCCGATCAGCATCGGTGATCGGTCCTTTATAAGCTTCGACGATCCCGCCACCTTCGCTAAACACGACCGTACAAATTCTCGGCGCGAGAAAGGGGAACACTCGTCCGAAACGAAACTCCTGAACCGTACTAACACCGATCTGCTCTGTCGAAGAGGGCTTCATACCAGCGATATCCGCCACAAGCTCGCGCGAGTCGTCGCTGCCTGAGGTTCGCGTCCGGACGATCTCTTCGATTTTGGCATCCGCTCCCGGCACCAACACTGCCCGGTCGTAAAATGCACCACCACCGACGATCGCTGCGACAAGCAACAAGCCTCCCAGCCGGATAAAGAATGCCGGCCCGTAGGCGGATTGCTTCTTCGAGTTTTTCTTCGATTTACTCATGGACCTGTTCCGGTGGATTGGTGGTTCTCACAGCGATTGTAACTTCTTTTAGATCCGATTCCAACGGAGTCCCTCGCCCCTACGAACCGGCACGAATAATCGAAGCTTCCACTATGCGAGCAAAAAACGACCAAACGAAACTCAAAAACATCGCTTTTTTGTTGACATTTTTGTTCGTAAGCTAAGCGAAGCTTCGTTTTTGCGAACCGGCAAATATAGTACGAGGGTAGTGATACCCGGACCAAGGCCAATGACAGAACCACAAAAACAAAACGCGCCGCACGTGCATTCGATGCGACGCTTAAGTATGCGAGGAATTATCTTTACCTGTCGTCCATCGTTGATTCATCTTCCTGTCGCAAGACTGAACGGATTACTTCTTGCAGTCATACTAACGCTTGTTCCGGCTTGTCCTGCGCGGGCAAAGAACTCTGCAGATGAGTCAGCTAGTTCTCGCCCGAATATCATTTTGGTGGTCGCCGACGGTTTGGGAGTCAGCGGTTTGAGTTGTTATGGAAACGACGTTTTGGAGACGCCTCACTTAGACCGTTTGGCCGCGTCCGGGATGAAATTCAACAACGCATATTGTAGTGCTCCAGCATCTGCCCCTTCATTGGGGATGCTGTTGACCGGACAGAACGCCGGTAACTGTTCGATTCGAGCTGATACTGGCGGCGTCCCGCTACCAGACAAAGACGTCACCATCGCCGAGATGCTCAAGCAGCGCGGTTATCAGACAGGCGGGTTTGGAAAATGGGCGCTGGGAATTCAAGGATCCGAAGGCGATCCGTTGAAGCAAGGCTTTGATGAGTTCTACGGTTACTATCACGCTACTCATGCACAGAACCATTTTGCCGAATACCTTATCCGCGATGGCCAATACGAACAGCTACCAGAAAACCTACTGGCGAACATTAGCACGAGCGACTCAGGACTTGTTCCCAAGCTCAACAACGCAACTGGAAAACAGTTGGCGTGGACGCCGGAACTGATCGTGAATGAGGCGATGGATTATATCCGCCGCAAAAAAGACAAACCGTTCTTTTGTTATCTACCGCTAACGTTACCGCATGGTCATTTTCATGTGCCAGATTCTGATCCAGCGTTGCTGAAGTTCAAAAATCGTGGATGGTCGAACTGGGCGGTCGCTGCGGCGACAATGACGCAGCGTTTGGATACCGAAATGGGAGCGCTGCAGCAGTTGCTGATTGATTTGAAATTGCAAGAAAACACTATCGTTATCTTTTGCTCTGCCCAAGGAGCCGCAATGCGATTTGATGGTGAACTTGATTCGGCCAAACCGTGGCGCGGATCGGGACGGAGCGTCTATGAGGGTGGGCTGCGCGTGCCGATGCTGGTCAGCTGGCCGGGACAGATCGTCGAGAAATCCGAATCAGATTTACCCGTTGCCCTCAGTGACGTCTTTTCCACTTTTGAAGACCTCACTGGCCAAGCTGAGCTCGAAAGACAGACGCCCGAACAGCGCCGCCAATCACTTTCATTCGCTAACGAGTTGTTGGGAGATACAACCGGGCAAAAACGGCATGAGTTCTTTCTCTGGCAATGGGCACCCTACAACCCGGCAAACTCGCACTGGCATCCGGCGATGCAGGCTGTCCGATCGGTGAACTGGAAACTGTTGCGTCACTCCGAAGAGGCCCCTTGGGAACTGTATGATCTTGAGGCCGACCCGACCGAGTCTTCGGATCTAGCTACCAAGCGGCCCGCTCTTGTCGCGCGGATGGAAAAACTATTCCAGATAAACGTCTCTGCCCCACCGCCTCAACGCGAGGCGCTGATCAGCTGGAACGTTCCATTTCGATGGCGCAATCGCGACCAAGGACGCCAGCTTTACGAATCGAAAGTTGAAACTGTCGTGGAAGAATCGGCATCGCAATTTAAAGGTGTAACATTCGACAATGATGCGGTGCTTCTCGGGATGTCACAGAAACGAGACTCTTCAGGAACAGTTCATCTAAATTTTGCTTGGCAATTGAATTCGGGAAGGCGACCTGTTCGATTCGTACACCTTTGCGATACCGAAGGGCAAATTGTTCGACAGCTCTCCGGTGACAACTCGATTTTTTCTGATATCGATAAAGACAAAACCGTCATCGACTACGTTGCCGTCACGCCCGAACAACTCGAATTGGCGGATTCTGTTGCTGTTGGCTTCTATGATCCGGTACGAAAATCGGCGGTCATCACAGGTGGTGCCTCGGATCAGAAATATAGACTCACGGTATGGGAAAAAGATGACAAGGCTACGTTAGTAAAGTAGTACCGCCGCTACCCCGAAGTTAGCCTTTGATGCCGCTGGTGCTGATGCCTTCGATGAAGGTTCTCTGCGCCAAAAAGAAGACGACGATCATTGGGATCGAAAACATGACAGCCGCCGCAAGCAGCAGATGGGTCTGATCTCCGTAGGAGCTAACAAAGCGCTCTAACCCGTAGGCCAGCGGGAATTTTTCTGGGTCGCTGAGATACAACAAAGGCCCGCCGAAATCGTTCCACGTTTGCACAAACTGAAACAGTGCGACCGTTGCGAGAGCCGGCGTTGAGAGGGGCATCACAATTCTCCAGAACAATCCCCAATCGCCCAACCCGTCAATGCGTCCCGCTTCCAAAAGCTCTTCAGGAATCGAAATAAAGAATTGACGCAGCAAGAAAATAAAGAACGCGTCTCCAAGAAACGTCGGCCCGATGATGGCCCACAATGAATTGTAGAGACCAAGTTCGCTGATCAAAATGAATCGCGGCACCATCATGATTTGCCACGGCAGCAGCATCGTCGCGATCACGGTCAGCATCACCCACCGCCGACCACGCCACTGCACTCGGCAAAGCCCATAGGCGACCACGCTGCAAGAAAGCGTGGTGCCGATGACGCAGCCAACACACATCAGCAACGTGTTGGTCAGGTAGCGTGCAAACGGCATGCTGCTGATCGCTTGGGGATAGTTTTTCCACTGCGCTGCTTCAGGGAAGCTGTTTGGATTACGCGCCAGTTGTTCTGCAGTTTGCAACGAACCGCTGACCATCATGATCATTGGCAGAGCAAATATCAGACTGACCATTATCAGCAAGCCATAGATCGCAAGTTTTGATCGGGTAGACATTAGCGGTCACCTCCCAGATAGCTATCAACCTCGCGCTGGCATTGCTCCACGCGCTGGTCCAGCTGCTGGTCGTCCATTGGAAGCATCAATGCATCCCACGCCAGAGATTCGACCTCACGTTTGAAAGCGGCCGCTCCGGGGACCGCAGGAACAGGGAACTGATTCGGGCTGGCAGCAAGTTCCACAAACGTTTTGAACAGAGGCGTAGCCTCAAGATACTCCTGAAACGTCTCTGTCGCAGCAACCTCTTGAGTTGCCGGTATCCAACCGCCGTCGACATACCAGTCAGCCGCGCGCTGCGCGTCCGTTGATCCGATCCAAAACTTGGCAAACTCCCACGCACCGCGCGGGCACTTCGCGCCTGAGGGCACCACAAAAAAGTTCCCGTTTACCCAACCAGCGTTCTTTCGCCCTTCTCCGTCGGGAATCCTATCCTGATCGGCGTCCGGAAAGGGCAGGGGACACGCGCCGAATTCGGGCACAGACTTGCCCAAACTCATCCGCTGTTTTTGAAACGCCACAATATCGCGAACGCGCCATTGCCCATCCATCATCGCAACGTATCTGCCCACATCATCGGTGTCTCCAACAGGTAACAACGGAAACGTCTTCCCCGGCAACGACTGGTCGGCCTGTCGAAACGACGCAAGATTGTCTGCGCCATAGCGTTTCTGATAGGACCGCAGCCAATCGAGTGCCGCTCGGTTGCCGGGGTGATCGATCGTGGCTCTTACCTTTCGGTGATCGTAAAAAGCCCCTCCAAAGACAGGCCCCCACGCCCACAGACGGCGCGAGTCGGGTAGATATCCAACAGGACTCGCTAACGCCTCCGAACCGGG
>CAZDBE010000085.1:0-16740 GCA_964503675.1 uncultured Pirellulaceae bacterium
TCTGCAGCTGCCGCTTTCGTAGCCGATCCAGAATCGACGACGGTGATACCTTGCCTTCCTCCTGCAACCGAATCTTGTGCCGGCGTGCAACCAGAAAATAGAACCGGCATCACCACGAGTGTCGCAGTAAAGAGGGATTTGGCTTGAGAAGTTAACCACATAGGAGATCCTGTCTTTGTTCGAGCCGATTGTTTGACGTCAGGCGATTGGCGACGTTGGCTAGTCGCTTCGGAAGGCGTGCCGGTGCATCTCTTTAGAGGGACCGGAATGCCAAATTTTACCCACATTCCATCCACAGACAAGATTTCACGCCAACTCAAAGTCCGCTGGCTAAATCCCCGTCTAAACCAAGTGGCTTTAACTCGCAAAACCGCGCCTGCGCTGCCTGCGCTGCCTTGAAGCGGACTATGGTATTGTATCCCTAGGGTTGACCTGAATTTGAGGAACTGTGACTTCTGCCGCTGGCGCCGATTAAATGGGCGACTGTTCGATTGGGATGGTGCATCGCAAACCACTGTCCAGCAAACGCCTCAGACGATCTTCGGTAGTGATCAAAATGCGTCACCATCTCTTGCACGGCGCCGTCCAGCTGGCTGTGGTCCGCAACGATTATGCCAACGCTTCCCAAAGCAATTTCCGTTTCGTCCCCAAGATAAGCCTGATCACCCTTATCGGTCGCCACGGTCGCGGTGTGTCGCACGTTGGATGTCACATTGCCGCCTTTTGCGGCTCTAATTCGCGCCTTTGGAGAGGGGCGGCTGGCGGCCGATCTTGTATCCGTTCCCGGGGCCAGCATTGATACCGAGAGTTTTCTAATCAACGCGGTGGAACTGCCGTACGCATTACTCATGGTCACATGGATTGTTTCAGTGGCTGACCCAACTCGAAACAGCGCGTTGGGCAAAGCATCACCGTCACGATGACCGATAATCTGAACACTGTCACTTACCGAATCTCCCGTGGCGTCCTTTTGAGCTACACAGATTTTGCAGTAAGTGCCTGCTACCGTCGGCCACTTCCACTGGAAATCGATCTTCATCAGTCGGTCTGAGGATTGTCGGTCCAAAGAAAACTTGAACGGGTGTTTATAGCCATCGAAAGAAACAACGCCACCGCTTGAAGGCGCATTCTCGAGGCTCCACTCTAGCTCTTCTATTTCTAAACGCCGCGAACCCTCTGACGAAGCGGCCTCAATTGAATCCGCATGTCTAAACACGGGCTCCGCAATTTGTGACGCAAGCCAGCTTCCAGCAGGAACGATCAAAGGTTTGCCACACGAAAGCATTTCGCCCAGCACACCGGCACGCCGACTGAAATATGCTCGACTATCGTACATCAGCAAACCACAATCAGCGCTCCTCAAGAACTCAATATAGTCAGGTCGGCTAAGCGGGTGGGCATAGTATTTGAACGGGGGCCAGTCTGTTGTGTCTGCTGTGCAAACGTGTTCGGTGTTGGAGGGCGTTTGCAGCTCAATCTTCTCTTTTCGCAGAAACTTCTTGCGTGGGCGTTGGATTGCGATTCTGACTCTTCCAGTAGCCAGATGGCTGTCCCATAACTTGTCAACCAGCGGCTGAAGGTAGTCAGAGCAACCCTTCTCTCGACGGATCTGTCCGGGACAAGCAAGCTGTAGCGCGCGGCTTTCGCCGTCATAGCGCTCATTCAGGTCCGTCGGCCTTTCGGTACCGTCCTTCAAAGAAAACTCCGGCGCGACGGGATACGGTAATGGTAGGAAGTCTCCGACATCTAGTCGATTGTATTGATCGGCGAGCGGTTGGGAGGTGGTGTAAAAGAACAGCCGGTGACAGGTAAGATCGGCCAGTGATGATTGGAATGATGACCGAGCGAGGCTCTCGGTTACCTTTTGTGAGTCGTACTCCGGCGTGCGGCCGTCGAAGACATTGAAATGGAACTGCAAATGCCAATTGGCCAGAACTGATGAAGGATTGGCTCTCAAATATTTCGACAGACCCATTAACTCCAATTCTGAAACAGTCGTCAAAAAGACGTGGTCGTCATCAGCGATCGGGTGCTTATCAAAGAAGCTTTGAAAGTCTTTGGCAAACTTCGATACAAGCAAAGCCCGGCGGCGATGGAAACGTCGCATCGAGAACATTGCTTTTGTGCGCTGCCATCCTGTCGCGGTGTCTTGGTTGGCGGGATGCTGGCGAGAACGTTTCAGATGTCGCAGACCGGCGAGGCAGCTGTCTTTCTGGTAGACGGTCTTTGCAAATGCAGGAATGGCTCGAACGCCACCGATCGTCAGGTCGGGTGCGACTTTCTGGTTGGCAGCCACCAGCGTTTCGAACCCAAGCTCTTTTGCCGCCGCGACGATGCAAGTCGTATAGTCGTAGTGGTGCCCACCGCGATCGACTAGTGATTGATCAATTAGAAAAAACCGGGCCAACTTGCCAACCTTCCTCGTGGCGCTGCTGAAAATCGGGAAAGCAATTTCACTCAGCCGCATCCTGCGTTGAGCCTTTCCATGTCTCTTCTGATGGTATGGCAAAATGGGACAACGAGTCAATTGCAGTCTGGTTTCGCGCAGATTTGCTGTTTGGCTTTTCTGTATCGGAACTGCATGGCAACGGCAACTAAGGCGCGGGCTTTCATGGCAGGCTGCTTACTTTTGCGCCCAACAAGCCCACCTTAACGCCATTTTTCTTCAAGTATCTGGTCGCCCGCGCGTTAAGGAATAGCAGTGGAATCAGGCCGACACAGGGGATCAATAGGCACAGACAGTAGATCACAGCATTTCCTATTCCATGGAGTGCATGCGCGAGGCGCCCAACAGCGACCAGTAAGAAAATGAAGATGGCTAACGCGATCAGAGGAAACATCGCTGACACTATTGATTGCCCGAAGTGGCGGTCGGCGACGAGGGCGAATTCCGAGGTCACGCTCATGGCGATCAGTAGCAAGTACATCAGGATCCCATTATTGACCAAACGCTGCGCCTTCCCAACAGCACGAATTTTCGCAGATGAATCTCGGGGCGGCGCGGGAACCGTTGAAGATGACAAGGGAGCTTGGTAAGGGTTGTGTTGTGAGGCCATGCTGGTTTCTTGAAAAATCCAACTCGTGGAGAGTGACAACACCTGCAAGCAGTGAACTCATTCTTGGTTCACGACTGTACAAACAGTGATTTCGCCAACTTCAGAACTTCGGCCACTAAATCCGGTTGGCATTGACCCTGCACGGCAAAATGTTGTAAAAAACGAACGGGTCAGATAGCAGCTAAGCCACCGTAACTGACCCACGCGCAAGGATGCGTCCCGCGACAATCAAACAATGGGAACGGCCACGATGGCTAAAAACAACCACATCGTAATTTTACCATACTTCTGCCAAGAGGAAGTTGAGCGCTACTTAAAGATCGCAGGCAAAATCGCGTCTTTTCCGCAGCCGCAAGCAGACGTCCACTATCTCCTCGCCGCGAGCCCTCGGACCGAGCCAAGTTCCCAACTTTCGGCGGCCTACGAGCGATTGGGAAAAGTGATTTCTTTCCAATGCCCAACACAGATTTTTGGCTATCCAGAAGGGCCAGGCGCGATGTTCTGGGACTGCATGGAGTACATCAGCGCGAACTATCCGGACAACGATGGCTTTAGTCTCTGGCTGGAATCGGATATGGCTCCTATTAAGCCAGACTGGATCGATCGATTGTCCCAGCAGTGGTACGGCTTCGAGCAACTGCCGATCATGATGGGCTGCTATGTTCCAGAAGTTTACAAGAAGCGCTTGTTCAAATCGAAAAAACTACTGCTAGAACCCCACATCAATGGCGGTGCGTGCTACGCGATGGACTTCGCGCGTCAGATGCCGCCGGAGGCGCGGACGGGCGTCTTTGATATGGCCGTGTTCCAATTCGCTCAAGCCAAGTCTCGAGCGATGAGTACAAAACAAATTTCGTTTTCGACCCATGGTCGTGTCCGACGGGATCTAATGGATCCTGACAAAGTTCTGTTGCATGGGTTTATGCAAGAGAAGGATCAGTTCATTGATGAGTGTCTCACACCGTTGACGGAGGTGGAGCTCAGATCGGCGGCGTGGAATCCATTGAAAGAAAAGATTGAGACTGCTAACCGTATGGTGCGTGTTTGGTTTGTCCGCAAAGGACGACAAGCGATGCTGGAGAACATGTTTTTAGCTAAGAAGCAGTTTGATCTGACAGACAGCGGAACTGGCTTGCCCGTTCCCGCTAAACGAGCAGCTTAGAGGATTTGTAGAGGCGTCAACAAAAGTCCGTGGAGTGTCTCAGCATTTACCTTAAGTAAAACCAGCCAGTTCCCAATCGGTGGAGCGACTATGTCCAAGATTTCCGTTAGCCACTTCAACACCTTTCCCTACGGCGGTGCTGCGACGGCATCGCTGCGGACCCACGCTAAACTGCTACAACAGGGCGTCAGCAGCCAGTACTTCTGGTTCCTTGATGAAAGAGGTGGTTCACACGCGCCGCACGTTAAACAAGTCAAACTTGGGCCGCCGAAGACATCATTTTTCAAAAGCTTGTTCTCAAAGAAGAAACAGCGACAGCAGCAGAAAGAGATCTACCGTCTGTTTGACACGCATCTTAAAGATCGCGATCCGACGCTAGAGACATTTTCGATGGCGCGTTTGCCGGAACAAGGTGCTCTTCCAGCCAGTGCCAGCAATGTGGATGTCGTCCATCTGCACTGGATTTCGTTTTTTGCCGACTACCCAAGTTTCTTTGGATCAATTCCTCAGCATGTCCCGATCGTCTGGACGTTGCACGACATGAACCCGTTTACTGGCGGTTGTCACTATTCGGGCGGCTGTGATCGGTTTAAGTCGGGGTGCGGTAGTTGCCCACAAATCGTCGCTCCCGGTACTCAAGACGTTTCCGCTGATTCCATGAAGGCAAAACGGGCCGCACTTCAAGGGCGTGAAATTCACGTCACCGCACCAAGCCAGTGGATGCTCGATCTTGCCAAACAGAGCCCGGTTTGGCCGGAGGGAACAACCTTCACCAAAATCCATCTTGGTTTCGATCTCGAGACCTTTTTTCCTGTGGACCGTGCCGGAGCTAGGCAGGAGCTTGGGGTTGAATCCGATGCGGTACTCGTTGGGTTCGGTGCCGATGATCTGAGCAGTAAGCGGAAGGGATTCCATCATTTGCTCTCCGCTCTTAAGCATATCAAAACCGACTGCAACGTGGAATGCTTGGTCTTTGGCGATGGTGAGATTTCAGAAGATCCCGATCTCCCTCCAATTCATCATCTGGGATTTCTCGATTCGGCTGACCGACAGCGGTTGGCTTACAGTGCGTCTGACCTAGTGGTTGTACCTTCGCGCGAGGACAATCAACCACAAGTCGGGCTTGAGGCAATGGCCTGTGGAGTGCCAGTGATCGCGTTCGACGCGGGCGGCATACCGGAATACGTGCGCGATCGTGAGACGGGGTGTTTGGTCGGACTTGGCGATGAAGCCTCACTGGCCAAAAAGATTTCTGGACTGTGTGACCTTGATTCGTTCAGAAAGCGTCTCGGTGATGCGGCACTTGCGATGGTCCAAAACGAGTTTGAGCTCTCCTGCCAGACGCAGGTCTACCACGACCTCTATCAATCAATCGCTCGAGAATCAGCCGCTCGTGCCGCGTAACTAAAGGATGCAGACTGTGCTTCTTCAGGTTTGCGTGCGGAAGTAGCGTGCTACAATTATTCGAGGGCGAACCATAAAGTTATCTGACGGTGAATGAGCCCGGTGTTGTCTTCTCTGGCGGTTCTCTAAGTGCAAGCGAATCTAGCTGCATTCTGGATTGATAGAACGTGAACGGGGGCTTTACCATATTCATCCGCACGCAATATCGGTAAGACGGAAGAGTGAAATCACGAACTGGCGATTCCAGTCAATGTGGAAGCGGAAAGGATCTAGAAATGAGAACAGCAATTCAAGAGATGATCAGGCAAATTCGCGGTTTCACTATTGAACTGGCGGCGGTAGAGAACCGCGACATGCTTCTGTGGTCACCACCGGGAACGTCAAATCACATGATTTGGCATGCTGGGCATTCTGTTTGGGTTCAAGACGTACTATGTGTCAAGCCATTAACAGGTTCTTGCGAACTGCCTAAAGAATGGGAACGAAAATTCGGCCAACACTGCGAACCAGTAGCATCTCGAACCACGTGGCCCGAGCAAACGGAGATTCACGAACTATTGCAGGAACAGCAGCAGCGGCTGTTGGAATTGGTCGGTGATCTGCCCGAAGAAAAATTGGTGGTGAACTCCGACGACCCCAACGATTTGGTTGGCGGGATCATCCACGGACTTCATGATGAAGCCCGCCATCACGGAGAAATGTACTTGCTATTCAAACAGTTCAACGCAATGACGAAATGAGGCGCCGCAGTGCGGTTACGCCATATCGCTTATTTCTTTTCTTGTCATGCCCCGTAAGGATCAACGATGGCCAATCGAAGCGACCCGAAATTAAAGATCTACTACTTCATTGATATCGAATTGACGTCCCGAAGAATAATTGGCTGGGGCACTGACACGGGTGACAAAGTAGAAATTGAGATAGGCAATGGTTGTCATCGCGTGTTCACATCCAAAGGGCAGTACAACAAACTGGTCCGGCAATTGGATGAACTGAACTCTTGATTTGGATCGGTGCTTTCACATTGAGATTCGATTTTGATCTAGCTAAGGAGCGTTTCAAAAACTGTACTGGACTTCGCTAGAAGTCTTTCCATATTCCTGTAACGCGCCGAACCTGACGAAATTCACCACAACTCTTCAATCTTCTAGTTGGGAAGTTCATGCCGTTTCGACCTAAGACATGTTGGCACAGCCGCCAATCAGAATTTCAATAAAGCGATCGATATCAGAAAAATCCACGACGCCATCTTGGTTGCAATTGGCTTCTTCGAGATAAGTGCCAGCTATCAGTATTTCAATAAACGAAGGGATATCTGAAAAGTTCACAACACCGTCTTGATTGCAATCACCTAAGAGAACCGTTCCGTCGCAAGGATCGGTTTCGCTGGTGATGTCTCCGTAGAAAAATCCGGTGCCGCTGGTTCCAACGTAGACACGACCGAAAAGATCTGGGTCAGCCCCCAAAACCAAAGGTTGATCGACGATGCCAAGCGGGAATTGTCCGAGAAAATCCCAAGTTGCCCCCTCGTCAAGCGATCGATAGATGCCCTGTTGATCCAGCAATGTTCCCAACACGTACACTGTCAATGGATCCTCATCCGACAATGGGGCTCCCAATGCAACGTCGACTGTGTCTCAGAACTGGCTGATTTCGTCAAAGGAAAGGCCGCCGTCGATACTGCGGTAGAGACCAGCCGGATCGTTTTCTTGCCGTCCATGTGCATACCACAGTACGTCAGCATCTGTCCAATCTTGTTCAATTTGGCCGTTGAATCCGAACAGAGGAAGATCCGACGACCGCACATTCCAATTGCGTCCGCCGTCAAGTGAGCTCAGCAAACTCCCATTGCCGGTTGTCATGTAATACCTGCCCGCTTGACCAATATCTGAAATCAATCCTTGATAGCGGAAGTTTAGATTGAACAAACCGCTGGGTACATCTAGTCCGTTTCCGTTGGTAGGCCAGCCTTCGGCCTGTTCCCAAGTCGCGCCATTGTCGTTGGAGAAGTAAGGTCGACCGTTGGTCGCCGGCAGCCAAACGAGATTCTGTGAATATCCAGCCGAAACATTGCTGGCTGCGATCGCTCCATACTGAAGCTCTTCCGGATGAGTCCCATTGGCGATTGAGCCAAACTTTTGCCAAGTTCCCCCGCCGTCGGTCGAGAATCCTGCTTGGTTGAGTGCCCCGCGCCCTTCTAAAAAATCAGCTGTTGTCGTTGCGATGAAGTCGGTGTCGTTTCGCCGAAAGGCACCATCCCAGCCGATCGAAAAATCATCCGGGAAAATCTGCGTCGCATTGTATTCGTCTAGGTCATTGTGAACGAATCCGGTTACGTCCCAACCGAACGTCACTAATGGTTTTCCCGGCCGTACCAAGATGTCGGAAGTGACCAGCTCTTCAATTCCGCGAGACTCGAATTCAAAAGTCACATTGTCATCGGCCAACGCTAAAGTGCTTACGTCCGCTTTCCAGACGCCTATCCCCTGCCCCCGTGTAGATTTGGTTTGGAGTGGATGGATCAAAGTAGATCTCATCAGTCGTGAAATAGCTTTGCTCAACACGCTCCGCCCAAGGAATGTCTGGTGAACTTCTGTCAAAGGTCAGGCTCCGCCAATTAGTTCCACCGTCGTTGGAAATAATCAAGTCCAACGCGCCCTCGGTGGCGGCGATGATGCGGTCGTTGTTGAATGGATCAACTGAAACCGTAACAAAATTCCGATCGGTCAGTGGAGAGGACTGTGTCCAGTTATTCTGGTCATAGATCCAGACTCCACCGCTATTGCTTCCGTCGTTGATGTATGAAGCGAGCAACCTCCCTGATTGGTCCACGTCAATGTCAGTCAGAAAAGTTGAGTCAGCCGGTGCGTTTGCTGTTCCAGTGATCTTATTCCATGACGCACCATCGTTGGACGATTCAAAAATCCCTTGACTGGATGTTCCTACGTATAGCCTGCCGCCGTCGGTGCTGTACTTCAAGCTCACAATTCCAACACCATCAGTTCCGTCAGCGATGCCGGCCACTTTACTCCAAGATGTGCCGTTGGACGTTTGCCACAGGCCGCTTTCGCGGCTTCCAAAGAATGCACGATTTGGGTTGCCGGGAGCTACGACCAGTCTCTCGCCATTGGACGGTAGAATGCCATTGGGTGCCATCGGTAGACTCAGGTCGGTCTGTGAGAAGCTATCCCCACCGTCGGTTGAGCGATATATACATCCCAGCGTCGCTACGTAGACTGTCGTGTTGTCGCTTGCCAACGCGATAGACTCGACGCCAGATTCGCCCTGCCACTGATCGACATCCGAGAACCTAGCCGAGGTCAACAATTGGGTCCACTCGTTCTCGCTGGCGTCCCATTTGTAGAATCCGCCGACATCGGTTCGAGCGTATCGCAAATTCGCGTCGGTCGAGGAAGAAACCAATCCGGTAACAAATCCCGTTCCTCCAATCTTAACGGGATTCCATTGATAACTTTCGGAGATGTCTTGTTGAGCAATTACAGGGTGGACGGAGGCTAGGAACAAAAGAGCTCCGAGCCATCTACCTGAGGCAATCGCGAATCGAGTGTGCTCAACCATTTAAAGTCTCCGATTAGAAGTTCCAGAACTAGCTAGTTGGAAGCGGCCCAGCGAACAAGTAATTCCTTTAGCTATCCGCAGTTTTACGTGCAAAGATAACAAGTGAAAACTCATGCACCATCTGGAGAGATGCGATCTGGCGAATTGACCTGTTCAGTTTAGGCCATATCTCATGCAGGGCGGCGTTGTTTCAGTTGCGGCCTGATAGATTCACTGCTTGGCCTGACTGCTCTTCAACTTGGCTCGACTGGGTTTGTTCATAATCGCGACACTAAGAAAAGGCCGATATTCTGGTACGAATTCTCCTAGATATCCACTTTTTACTAAGTTAGGTCTCGAAACATCACTTTTGTCGAAGCGACGCCACCAACGGGTCGTTTTCGTTGATGAATCTCTGCCTCAAGTTTTTCGCATGAACATGGCCACGCATGAATTGACGACATCGTCCTCTACGATGACCACGACGCTGTCGCCAGCCTGCAGTCGGTCATTGGCCGACGGAACACGCACCATGTCTTGTTGCACGACCGCGACGATCAAGCATCGATCCGGTAATCCCATCTCCATGATTTTCGACTCAGTCACCGCAGATCCGTCAGCAATCTCAAGTTCTAGAATGTTGATCAGACCGCCGGGCAATTTGGCTCTTGATATTACGACACCTTCGTTCAGAAATCCAACTATCTGCTTGGCCATCACCTCGCGCTGACTGACAGCCTTACCAATCCCCAAGCGACCAAGCACCGATACGTAATCCGGTTTTCCAATGATCGCCATGACCTGATCGGCCCCAAGGTCGTTTGCCTCGACGCCCAGCATCATGTTGACTTCATCTTCTCCAGTTGCTGCAACAAAGACGTCAGCTGTTCCGACTCGCAACTCTTCGAGAAACTCACGCCCTTTGGCATCACCGCGAATCACTGTGGCGCGTTCAAGCAAGTTGGCCAGTATGGTGCTGCGTTGTTCGTCTTGCTCGATAATTGTGACCCGAAAAGTTTCTCGTTCGAGCAGCCTAGCGAGATGCAGCCCCGTCTCACCGCCACCAGCAATCACGACCCGCCGCACGGTTGAGTCGCCGATCTTAAACAAACTCTTAATCGGTCCCATATCGCCTGGACGCGCGAACACGGTGACCTTATCACCGATCTGCATCGTGTCATCGGCTGATGCGATCCACATTCTTTGCTCACGCTGAATCGTCCCGATACGCACATTGGCTGGCAGGCCCAAGTCACGCACTGGCGAACTGGTTAGTTTTCCTTCTTGGCCAACCACAAATTCTTGCACTTCCAATTCACCGCGCGCGAACTGCTCCACGACGACCGAACCCGGGCCGCGAATTCCTCTGGCGAGCTCCAACGCCGAAAGATGTTCAAGTGACATCATGCGGTCAATCTTGAAATGTCTTTGATAGTCAAATGTGCTCAGGTCGCGGAAGACGGGAGAGTAAACACGCGCGATTGTGCGGTGAGCCCCCATCGCTTTGGCCATACTGGCCGCGACAATGTTGACTTCGTCCGAACCTGTCACGGCAAGGCATAGATCTGCTGTGCTGATGCCCGCTTGAAACAGAACACTAGACTGTGAGGCGGATCCGGTAATTGCCCGCACATCTAGCTCGTCATTGATGCGGTTGACGCGTTCGGGGTCCGTATCGACAACCGTAACGCTATGCTCGCCTCGGCACAGTAAATCAGCAATCGAATGGCCAACGTTACCCGCACCCAATACAACTATATTCATCAATGACTTTTCATCTGGAGTAGGTAAACCGCTAAGACCGATCGTCGACGTCGTGCAAAATTTTAGCCAATCCGCTCGGGTCGGGCGAGGGTGAGGCAGAACGACGGCACGTAGGACTAAGGGAAACTGGTTCGGCTCACGTCCCGAACGATTGGCAAAATCAAAAGAATCGATTCACAGCGTTGGAAAACTCGGTGGACGTGTCTGGATCATTTGGATTGTTGTGTCGCGCGGAGGTGATGTCAATTGTTGAGTGTTGTTTTGCCGTTTCTAACGACAGTGGCCGTCATGTCCGTTTGTTCCTCCTTATTTCGAATGTCAAATATGAGCCTCTTTCGGTCGATCCTAGTTGTTTCTTGGGCAACATTCTTTGCACCAGATCTTTGCTCGCTCTCTAACCAACTCTACGCACAACGCTCTGGAATTTCAGTCCACAGCCGCAAACGGGTGATTGGTCGCTTCGGGCCCCGGTCCAACAGCGTAAAGGTGCGCGTTGCGGTACCACGAGTTCCGTTCGGGCAAATGTACTACTCACTTCCGAGATATGTTGGCTCTCAAGTGCCCGCCGGTAGATCAGATTACTCGGAGATGATTACATCTCACGATCAGCAGCATTCAAGGTCGGCTCCGAAGTTGTCGCCAACACCGGCAGTCAATCCGTCGCTCTATGGTTCTGGAACTAGCCCCAACCCAGCGATCGAGTTTCCATTAATTCACACACTGGCTCCTGCCAAGGATCTTCAACTGGACGCTGAAAAGTCTTTTCGTTCGGGCCGCTATGGGGAGTCAGTGAAACTGGTAGAGAGCGCGATGCGAATCGATCCGAACAATGGTCTGCTAAAACTCTTTTCCTCGCAGGCAAATTTTGCTGCGGGCCGATATCGGATTGCGGCCACTGAGCTAGACGAAGCGACAAGACTCCTTGATCCTGACGATTGGGGATTTTTCGGCGAACACTTTCAGAAGTTCTACGGGCGCAACGACTATGTCCGCCAGACTGGGGCGTTGGTCGAGCATGTGAAGCGGCGACCGGATGACTATCAGGCCAAAGTTCTGCTGGGTTATCATTACGGCATCGCAGGCCATCGAGAATCAGCTACGGAGCTATTCCATCTGGCGTTGCGTCTGAACCCTCAGGACGGATTGGCTCAGCGATTGATCCCAGCGATCGGTGATCCGGCGCTGCCGATTTCTAGTAGCAGCCCCATTCAGGCGCCGTCGCCGGAATTTGAATCAACTTGGATTCGACGCAATGGACGCCGCGCCATTCAAACGCCACCCAAGCGGATTTACTTGACATCTCAGTTTTCCGGCGTTCCAGCATCAGGCGGTCGTTTGGAACAACCAATGTCGGCCGATGAGTTGATCGAGGCACCTGCAGAAGTGTTTATCCCACAGTTGGACGGACCGTCCGACAACCGTGAACCCCAGAGTGTACTGGAAGAGTTGCCAGAGCCGTTGGAATCTCAGTAAGGGGGGCGATCAATGGAGCAACTCGCAAGAGTTGGACCTGTCAAGAAGCTCGTGGACTAATTACTGGAGACGATCGCGCTACTTCTTTGCCACGATATAATTTACCCAACTGGCGTCGCTGGGAGCTATTTCCTTCTTCACCCACTGACACTCTTCGTCTTCATCAGGCTCGATGTCCCAGTAGACGTAGCTTTCACTGAATCCCGCTTCGGCCAGCATCTCGCGCACCTCTGGTATCGTCCAGAATCGCCATTGGTAAGTGAACGCGCGCTTCATCTTACTGCCGTCGGCGAATTTAAAACTGATGTAGAATTCTGCGTCATGGTTGATCGGGTTAAAGCTATGCTGGGTCCAGTGATAGTGGAACCCTTTCTTTCCTTTTTTTACCCTGCGTTTGTCAGTGTGGCCTTCGACCAAGCACTCGCCACCGCCCATCATATCCATGATCATGATGCCTTCATTTTGCAGGTTTGACCGTGCAACTTTGAAGTAGTCGATCACTTCCTTGCGCGTCTTGAAGATCCAGAAAGAGAAGTTCTGTGCCGCCAGAATGTCAGCGGCTGGGCGATTCTTTTTTCGAACATCCTGTTCTAGGACACGCACGCGCTTCTTTTGCGCATCGTTGAGTTTTGAAAGATTGTTGTCGCGCCCCCATTGCAGCGTCTCAGGACAAAGATCGACGCCGAGTGCAGTTCGTTTCTTGTTGCCGGCCACCCAATGGCAACAAATTGAAAATGTACCGCAAAAGTCTTCGCGCAGCGCGTAGGCTTTCTTTCCAAAAGCATCTTTGTAGGCGCGTTCAAAGAACTCAACCTCATGCTCAGGAGACTGTACTGATTTCTGATAACAGCGGAACTTGTCTGCCGTGTCGGCCATTTTCTTCTTGGACTTGCTTCCCATTAAATATCCGTAGAGTTATCTAGAGGTTTGTCTTGGTGTTGTTTGTCGGGTAGGGCAGCGGTGAGCGAACCATTTGGGGAACTCAGATTCCCAATGTTTCCATACAAAGCAACAGTTTATCAATGTTGCCCTTGACGCCAATGGGGAACCCTTATTCGTCACGTAGAATGCCCAATTTCAACGGTTTCCTCCGCCCAAACCGGAGCATTTGGCTTCTCAGCTTAGGTTGATGTGACAAAATGGGTGATCGTAGGCCAAACTGGGTTATCGCAAGGGAAAAGGACCGGTCTACCGGCTACAGACCTAACTTCCATGAGCATGGCAACTGCCACAAAAATGAAACCATCTAACAACGATTCCCAGCCCTTTGAAGTCTTCTACGACAGCCATTGTCCGATGTGCAGAAGCGAGATTGAGATGATCCGCCGTAAGGACAAGCAAAGTCAAATGAAGTTGACTGATATTTCTGACGCAGATTTTGATGCCACCAACATCGGTAAGACTTTAGATGAGTTGATGCGAGAGATTCATGGGCGATATGCGGATGGCTCCATCGTGATTGGTGTGGAAGTCTTTCGTGAAATATACGGTCGGTTAGGATTTGGTTTTCTTGTCAAACCGACACGCTGGGCGATCATCCGCTGGCCCATGGACTTAGCCTACCGATTATTCGCCGGCATACGCTATCGAGCAGCTTTGAAACGCTACAATCAGGGCAGCTGTGAATTGCCGTTGACCGCTTTTCCCGATTCAGCAGTTTCTCAACCGGTACTGCCGTCCGAACCTTCTTTGGACTCTCCACAATTGGACTCGTCTGTTCCCAGTTAGATTATCGTATCTTCAACGCCATCCCCCCCACGTCACGCATATCTGGACTGAACATGAACATCGCAGTTGTTGGAGCTGGTATCGCTGGTTTGACCACAGCGCGATTGCTCTATCGCGACCATCAGGTGACTGTCTTTGAGGCGCGAGATCGAATCGGCGGGCACACCAACACGATCGATGTCGAAACTGATGAAGGGCATTTTGCCATCGACACAGGATTTATTGTTTTCAATGACCGGACCTATCCCAACTTCATCGCACTAATGGACGAAATGGGAGTGGAGTCTCAGAAGACTATCATGAGCTTCAGCGTCAAATGTCAGAGGACGGGCCTTGAGTATCGAGGCGCCGATCCTCAAGGCTTATTTGCTCAACGCAGCAACTTGGTTAACCCGACGTTCTATCGGTTGCTTTATGATTTGGTCAGGTTCAATAAGTGTGGAAATCGACTGCTAGAAAATCACAATTCTGTTGATGCCGTACCGGAAGAAACGGTTGGCGACTTTCTGAATCGGCATAGGTTTTCCCAAACATTCATCAATCAGTATTTCCTGCCGATGGGAGCTGCGATCTGGTCAGCGTCGTTCGACAGTTTCCGTGATTTTCCAATTCGATTCATTTGTGAGTTCTACAAGAACCACGGGCTGCTTGGGATCACCGACAGGCCACAGTGGCGAGTGATCAAAGGTGGCTCACGAAGCTATCTTGAGCCATTGACGGCTCCTTTTGCCGACCGCATTCGAACCTCGGTGCCAATCCAGAAGGTTCGGCGGAAAACTGAATCAGATGTCGGCGGTAGTATAGAATTGCTTGTCGAGGGTAGGAGCGAATTTCAAACGTTCGACCATGTCGTTTTCGCCTGCCATAGCGATCAAGCGCTTCGCATTCTTGGCAATCAGGCAAGCTCGACCGAGCGTGAGATTTTGACGGCGTTCCCGTACCAGTCCAACACCGCCGTCCTGCACACGCAGCACGACGTACTCCCGACCACACGTCGAGCATGGGCTAGCTGGAATTATTACAATCCGGTTGAACCGACGGAGTCAGCGACTGTCACATACAACATGAACATTTTGCAGTCGATCGACAGCAAGGATGTTTTCTGTGTGACTTTGAATGACCGTGACCGCATCCGAGAGGAAAATATCATTGGATCGTGGCAATATCATCATCCGACCTTCAACGTCAAACGAAGTGAGATGCAAGGCCGTCATAACGAACTGTTGAACGTGAACTCTACCTCGTTCTGCGGGGCGTATTGGGGCAACGGTTTCCACGAGGACGGCGTTAATTCTGCTTTGGCCGTTGCCAAGAAGCTTCAGCAGGTGCCAACACTATGCTAGAGACCGCATCATCGCCGCAGGGAAGCGTCACGTCGCCAAATTCACATGAGAAGCGCTCTCAGGTCGACTTTGTGGCCCCTGAGCTAAAGCCGATCGGCGGTTTGAGCAGCTATATCTACGAGGGAATCGTTCGGCATCGACGAAACCGGCACGCACGTAACCACTTCAAATTCTCGGTGTTTTACTTTCTGTTGGATCTCGACGAACTGGATGTCGTTTTCAACAAGCACTGGCTGTGGTCGACACGAAGGAGGAGTTACGGGAGCTTTCGGCGCTCGGACTACCTTAAGGAATTCTCGGCGGAGCGACCCTTAAAACAATGTGCAGTCGATCTACTTGAGAAAACTGGTGTTGAGACTCAAATCGGCAAGGTGCGTTTGTTAACTCAGCTTCGTTACTGCGGATTCCAGATGAATCCTGTCAGTTTTTACTATTGCTACGACACCGGCGATCAAAACGTTGTTGCGGTAATCGTCGAGGTAAACAACACACCTTGGGGAGAGCAGCACACTTATGTTGTTCGCGCCTCGGAACCCGCGAAAAAGTTGATCGTAGCGCAAAACGTTCAAAAGACATTTCATGTCTCTCCATTTATGGAGATGGGTATGCACTACCGGATGCTGTTGTCGCATCCGGGTGAAAAGATCGGAATCAAGATGGAGAACCATCAACACGGAGAGAAGGTGTTTGACGTATCGCTTTCGTTGGGGCGGAAGCCACTCAATTCTCTTCAACTGGCCAAAGTCGTTGCCAAGTATCCGCTCTACTCTTTCAAAGTGTTTGCGGGCATCTACTTTCAAGCCCTGAAGCTCTACATAAAACGTGTGCCATTTGTTCCTCATCCATAAATCGTCGCTACAGAAAGATCGATGAACCACTTTCCGGAAACAACGAACACCACTGAAGTTCAGACAGAGTTGCCTCTGCCCAATACCAATGTCTCTCGATCTGTCGAGAAGTCGTGGTCGATAAACGCACTGGCCCGAAGAACAGTGCTGGCGAAGTTCGGTGCCCTCAAGGGCGGTCGCATCAACGTGAACAATAGCGGCAACACGGAATTCTATGGCGAGTTGGACGTTGACCGCTTGGAAGCAACGGTCGCAGTCTTTAACCAATCCTTCTATCGCAAGCTGCTTGTCGGCGGTACGATTGGATCCGCTGAAAGCTACATCGATAATGATTGGGGAAGTGACAACCTTACTGATTTGATCAGGATAATGATCCGCAACATGGATTCCGTCACCAAGATGGA
>CAZDBE010000085.1:16840-18559 GCA_964503675.1 uncultured Pirellulaceae bacterium
TCGCAGGACTACGCGGATACGTTGCGTCATTGGCGAACAGCTTTTATGGCCCATCTGACCAAGGTGCGAGAGCTTGGTTTCGACGATGCTTTCATCCGTCTCTGGCATTTCTATCTGTGCTATTGTGAGGCTGCCTTCGCCGAACGGCGATGCAACAGTCTGCAGCTGATGTTTGCAAAAAATAAATGCGAGTTGTAGCCAGTGAGGCAGTTGGAAATTAGACTACCGTCGCTGAGGTCCGCCTGACGTGGGGCTACGCAAGTTAGCCAACAGCCAAACCACAGAAGTTGAGACACATAAAGCGGTCATGAAAATATTCGTAGATTCAATAGACATATAGAGGAAGTTCTCGACTGGATCTGAAAAGTATCCGGCTTCAGAAACGCGATATTTTTCGCAGCGTTTAACGTGATGGAGGAAGCCATATGCGAACACTACGATTGGCACAGCTGCCAGCATCAGTTGTCCGAGAGAAACTTTCCAGGCATTTTGGCGTAGATAACTTAACACGAAAGGGATTCCGGCAGAGATGACAACGACGGAAATGATCATCGGGTCAAAGGCGTTGAGTCCAATTAGGATTGAAGTGTTTGGCATGGGTACAATATTAGTGAATAGCGACACCAATATATTAACAAAAAAGGCCTCGCAAATTGCGAGGCCCTTTCCTGCTTAGATTCTCAGACAAGCGTTAACCAACTGCGGCCCGCTTGAATTCAACCAATTCGGCGCCGTCAGCGAAATCGGCGACGGCTTGGGCAACAGTCTTGGTATCGTCCAAGGCGAAAAACTGGCTCAACAGGCAACGCTCTTGGTCAAGCAATGTGTTGTCGGCGATAAAACGCTCTAGCTTGCCCGGTACGATCTTGTCCCAGATCTTCTCTGGCTTGCCTTCAGCTTTTAGTTCGGCCTTGATCGACTCTTCAGCCGCCGCCATAACCTCAGGTGTCAACTGAAGCTTGCTACAATATTGAGGCACGTTCTTTAGTGGCTTGCGGTTCTCCTTCGGCAAGGTCGGGTTCTCTTCGGCAATCGCCTCGTTCTCAGCCGTGATCTGGGCGATCAAAGCGTCGGTCTCTTTAGCAACCAGTTCTGCATCGAACTCATCTGGAGTCATGATCGAAGGATTCATCGCTGCGATGTGCATGGCAACGCTGCGGAAGAACTTAGCCGCTTCTTCACCTTTGCCACCGTCCTTGTAAGAGACGATGACGCCGATTTTGCTTCCTGCGTGGACGTAAGACGAAATGTTTTCGCCAGAGACCACGTGGTAGTTTGAAATTTCGACTTTTTCGCCCGTGATAGCCGTCATGCCCTTGAGCTTTTCATCCACGGTCTCTTCGCCGATCTTAAGTGCTAGGAGATCTTCGATAGTGGCGGGCTGTTGAGCCATTGCGAGATCGCTGACCTCTTTGACAGACGCAAGAAACATCTCGTTCTTTGCAGCAAAGTCAGTCTCGCAGCTAACCGACATCAGAATCCCTTTGTCGCCGCTGTCGTTGGATATCGCGACAACAACGCCTTCAGATGCGTCTTTGCCCGCGCGTTTAGCAACAACTTTCTGACCCTTCTTGCGAAGATAGTCCAGTGCACCTTCGTAATCGCCGTCGGATGATGCGAGTGCCTTCTTGCAGTCCATCATCCCTGCACCGGTTTGTTTTCTTAGTTCGCTGACGTCTTTTGCTGAAATGGCAGCCATAGTCTTCCCTTATTCTTCTA
>CAZDBE010000086.1:0-10740 GCA_964503675.1 uncultured Pirellulaceae bacterium
GACGTTGATGGTGAGAAAATAGGTACCATCGGTATCTCGGCTCACGCTGTCGAAGCCCTCAGCGATGTCGTTTATATGGAACTGCCAGAAGTTGGATCCACCGTCCAACGTGAGCAATCATTTGGCGAAGTCGAATCAGTCAAGGCGACCAGTGATTTATTCAGCCCCGTCGACGGTGAAGTGGTCGAGATCAACACGACGCTGCCAGATAATTTGGAAGTGCTGAACTCTGATCCTTATGGTGCCGGATGGATCATCAAAGTGAAACTTACCGATGATCAAGGGCTGGGGAAACTTCTGGACCATGGCGCCTACGAATCGCAGTGCAGCTAAAACAACCGACGAAACAATGAACGAAACGATGACAGAACATACTCATAAAGCTCAAGAACATGGCAGCGACGAGGTGGCATCGATTAGCCAATTGTTGCAGCAAGATGCGTTTATCTGGCGGCACATTGGTCCCGGTGAAGACGAAATTCGAGGAATGCTGGATGCCGTTGGAGCCGATTCGCTTGACGCATTGATGGAATCCACGATTCCCGCGGATCTGCTGTTCAAGGGTGAGTTTGAGTTGCCAGAACCCGAATCGGAAACGGCGACGCTAGATCGGTTGCGTGAGTACGCCGATAACATCACGGTTGCCAATTCGTTTATTGGTGCAGGCTATTACGGCACGCATGTGCCGGCAGTCATTGCTCGCAATGTATTGGAGAACCCCGGCTGGTACACGGCTTATACTCCGTACCAGGCCGAGATTGCTCAAGGGCGGCTGGAGACGTTACTAGCGTTTCAGCAAATGGTCATGGATTTGTCGGGGATGGAGTTCGCCAACGCATCGTTGCTTGATGAAGCGACTGCGGCGGCCGAAGCGATGACGTTGTGTCGTCGTTCCAACAAAAAGTCAAAGAGCCAAGTTTTCTTTGTAGCTGATGATGTGCATCCCCAATCGTTGGATGTGATTCGTACGCGCGGAAAGCATCAGGGATACGAGATTGTTGTCGGGCCGTTGGAGCAACTCGTAGAAACGGATTGCTTTGGTGCGCTGCTACAGTATCCGGGATCGACCGGGCAGGTGCGCAACATTGAGCCGGCGATCAAGACAGCGCAGGCTGCCGGAGCGCTAGTTGCGGTGGCCGCAGATCTGTTGGCGCTGACGTTGCTCAAACCTCCTGGAGAAATGGGAGCCGATGTGGTACTGGGGAGTGCTCAGCGATTTGGCGTGCCGTTAGGGTTTGGCGGTCCGCATGCAGCGTTTTTTGCGACGCGCGACAAATTTAAAAGAGCGGCTCCCGGACGAATCATTGGCGTCTCAAAAGACAGCAACGGCAAGACGGCATTGCGGATGGCGATGCAGACGCGCGAGCAGCATATTCGCCGCGACAAAGCTACGTCCAATATTTGTACTGCTCAGGCGTTACTTGCCAACATGGCGGCGATGTACGCGATATATCACGGCCCTGAAGGACTCAAAACGATTGCTCAGCGCGTCCATGTACTTACCGAGATGACTCGCGCTGGTTTGATGCAGGAAGGTTTCGAGATCGTGCACGAGAATGTGTTTGATACGCTTTTGGTACAGCTGCCATCGGCCGAACAGCGCGATCAAATCATTGCACGAGGACACGCGTCCGGAGTCAATTTTCGCGTTGTCGGTGGTGATCAAATCGGCATCAGTTTCGACGAAACGAAAACGCTTGAGGATCTATTCGTTGTTTTGGACGTGTTTTTGGGTAACGATGAAGATGCCGTTGAGATTGGCGACGAAGATCGGGAAATCCAATTTGGTGCTGTCGATTTAGAAAGTGCCAGCATCCCAGATGCATTGGTGCGGCAATCGGATTTTCTTACACACAGCGTTTTCCATTTCCATCGCAGCGAGACTGAGATGTTGCGTTTTCTCAAGCGACTTGAGAACAAAGATTTCTCTTTGACGCACGGCATGATTCCGCTGGGCTCATGCACGATGAAGCTCAACGCGACCACCGAGATGGCGCCAGTCAGTTGGCCTGAGTTTTCCAAAGTTCATCCGTTCGCCCCGGAATCGCAAACAGTCGGTTATCGCGAGATGGTTGATGAACTGGGACGTTGGCTGGTTGAGATTACTGGATACGACGCGATTTCGATGCAGCCCAACTCGGGTGCTCAGGGCGAGTACGCGGGGTTGTTGGCGATCGTGCGCTACCATGAAAGCCTTGGACAAGGTCACCGGAAGGTGTGTTTGATTCCAAGTTCAGCACATGGAACCAATCCGGCCAGTGCAACGATGATGGGATTGGATGTTGTGGTCGTCAAGACGGACGAATCTGGGAACATCGACCTCGAAGATCTAGAACAGAAAGCCGAGCAGCACGCGGATGTTTTATCGAGTTTGATGATCACATATCCAAGCACGCACGGTGTGTTTGAGCAAACAGTACGTGAAGCATGTCAGATCGTTCATGACCGCGGCGGTCAGGTCTACATGGACGGTGCAAACATGAATGCATTGGTGGGGCTGGTTGCTCCCGGAGATCTTGGCTCGGACGTGTCGCATTTGAATCTGCACAAAACATTTTGTATTCCCCACGGTGGCGGAGGACCGGGTATGGGGCCGATCGGAGTGAAGCGGCATCTAGCCCCTTTTTTACCGGGCCATGTTTTGGCCGAAGAGAAGTCGGCCGATGACGGTCAAGGCCATCATGCGGTATCTGCCGCCGAGTTGGGCAGTGCTTCTATTTTGCCAATCTCGTGGGCCTACATCAATATGATGGGCGGACGCGGATTGCGTCGAGCGACGGAAGTTGCGATTCTCAATGCCAACTACGTCGCCGCTCGGTTGAAAGGCGCCTACGACGTCTTGTATACTGGCCAGAATGATCGCGTGGCGCACGAGTGCATTATTGATATTCGACCGATTAAGGAAGCCAGCGGAATCAGCGAGGTCGACATCGCCAAACGGTTGATGGACTATGGATTCCACGCACCCACGATGAGCTGGCCGGTGCCGGGGACGATGATGATCGAGCCCACTGAGAGCGAATCCCGTTGGGAGTTGGATCGGTTTTGCGGCGCGATGCTTCAAATTCGCGAAGAGATTCGCGCGGTTGAGGACGGGCATGTGACCGTAGAAGATAGTCTTCCCCGCCGCGCTCCTCATACGCTCGCCGATCTCGTAGCCAGTGATTGGGAGAGGCCGTATGAGCGTCTGCAAGCAGTGTTGCCTGACCAGAGAAATACCGGTGGTGGTAAATTCTGGCCATCAGTTAATCGGATCGATGACGTCTACGGCGATCGAAACTTCGTTTGCTCCTGCCCACCGATGTCGGAATACGAAGATCAAGAGCGTAGACTGGCCGATCGGTAGTGACCGCTTGGTTGAGGGTAGATGCTCTGAAGTAAAACACGGCAGCGAATTGGTGGTGCTGCGGCGTGAAAACAACGAAGGTTCCTGTTCTGGAAAAGAAAATTGATCGACATTGATGATACGGCTAATTTGATTCTAGATCCGCCGGCTTGTGGGGACTGGAATATGGCGGTAGATCAGGCATTGTTGCTGGCCGCCGAGCAGACTGGTCAAGTGACGCTGCGATTTTATCGATGGGAAACCCCAACACTTTCGTTGGGCTATTTTCAAAAAATTGCCGATCGCGAGCAGCATCCAGCAAGCATCCAGTGCCCCGTTGTGCGGCGGGCATCTGGTGGCGGTGCAATCGTCCACGACCAAGAGCTGACTTTCTCACTAGCATTCCCAAGTGAGAATCGGTGGTCAAGAAGAAATAACGACCTGTATCGAAGCGTACACGGCTGTATCGTTGACTCTTTGCAGAGCATCGGTGTCAATGCAGGCCTGTACGATAAGACAATGCCGGACGCGGAGACGGCTCAGGTGATTGACTCGGGTATCCATAGGTCGAATCCGTTCCTTTGTTTTCAGAGAAGAACAGACGGAGATATAATCTTGGACGGGCAGAAGGTTGGAGGCAGTGCTCAACGACGGGCAAAAGCCGCGATTTTGCAGCACACGTCACTGCTGTTACGAAAGTCGCAAGCTGCTAAAGAGCTTGCAGGGATTGAGGATTTGGGCGGTGTTACTTTGGATGAGTCGGACTTGATTAACGATCTTGCAGAAAGACTGTCGAAAACGCTTTTAGTGGCGTTCAGACCGGCCAAGCTAACTTTCGAGCAAAAAGAAATGACAAAAAAGATTGTCGAGAAGACTTTCGGTAACTCGAGTTGGTTGGAGAAAAAATGATGTGAGGGGCTCCCGACCTAAGTGGCTCAGCTTTGGACCCATTTTTCATTAAAATTGGGATGTAGTAGTCATAAGGATTGGGTAATCCGACCTGTTTGGGTTGCGTAGGAGAGAAGAGCTGATTTAACGGCGGTTAACTCAACCCAATTTGGGATTGCAGCTGGCAGATGGCGTGTTAGTATTCTGTCAACCTCTTCCTTTCAAATTAACTCTTCTAGTCATTCCTTATGTCACTTATTTGACTCTAAGGGTATGCCGATCATAATTAGTGTAAGTCAGTGGCATCGAGCTCAATTGCAGCGTAGGAAAGCCGAGACGCTTTACAGCAAGATTAGAGATTTGAGGCCGTTTGTTAATTGGAGGAAACTTGGGGATGCAGGTTTTTTTAAAAATCATTGGTGGGAAAAACGACGGCCGTGAAATAAAGATTTCGGTGCCAGAATTTGTTATTGGCCGTGGTGATACGGCTCATTTGAAGCCGTCAAGTGATTTGGTCAGCCGCCGACACTGTTCAGTCAAAGTTGAGGATGGAAAAGTGATTGTTGCGGACATGGGCAGTCGCAACGGAACGTTTGTCAACGGAGAACAGCTAAAGGGCGAGCATATTGCCAAGCCGGGAGATCGGATTCGAGTTGGTAGACTTCAATTTGAAATAGTAATAGATGCCGCGAAAGCCAGCGTTAAAAAGGAGAAGGTGAAGAATGCTGTAGAAGCCGCCTCTCGTACGGTAGAAGCCAATAAACCTAGTTCTCTCGAAGACAGCATTACCGATTGGTTGGCCGATGATTCTGACGCTTCACCATTCGATGAAGATGAGGATTTCAACCCTCAGGATACAGTACAATTAAGCACTGCAGAAACCCAAGAAATTCTTCGTAAGAGCAACGAGTCGGATGAAGAGCAATCCGAAACTCGCGAGGAGTCAAAATCAGCTATTAACGAACGGAAAGACGGCAAAGGTAAACTGCCACCTGTTCCCAAAAAGGAAGCCATTGATTCTACCAATGCTGCCGGAGATGTACTGAAGCAGTTTTTCAACAGACGGTAGCCCCGTTTTGCAAAGAGAAAAGGCTGCTTTAGACACAGTGCTTTCGATTGAGTCACGCAAACCCAACAACTGATCCCGTTCCTTGGATTGGCTGTTTTTGTTGGTGCAGGATTGTTTTTGGTGGTTTAGTTTCCAATAACTGTCCGTTTCCATCGAAATATTGTCTTTCTTTTACATATTTCCAGTTCCAGCACAAACTTTGTGGCCCGAATTGAAGTATGAATAGGTAGACCATGATGGGAGAAAACAATGGCGGATGAATTACCGATGTTGGTTACGCAATGCCTTGCTGGCGATGAGTTCTCGTTTAGCACTCTGATTGAGCGTTTTCGTGGGCAGGTTTACGGCTTGTGCTATCGCATGCTGGGCCAGCGGGAGGATGCTGAGGACGCGACCCAGGAGACTTTCGTACGAGTCGCCAAAAACCTTCACCGCTGGGATCCAGAGCGTAAATTTGAACCTTGGCTGTTGACGATTGCCGGAAATCGCTGCCGCACACGACTCTCCAAACGTAAGCGCCGTCCGACGCATTTTCCACTAGAAGTTCCAATCGCTGACAACAGTGTAGAGATCCGAAAAGGCCAGCAAATGGCGGAGGAAATCAACCTAGCGCTTGGCGAGATTCGACGCGAGTACCGAACGGCGTTCCAGATGTTCCATTTTGCTGAAATGGGATATGCAGAGATTGCCGAAGACCTGAAGGTGCCATTGGGAACGGTGAAGACATGGGTTCATCGGGCCCGTCGAGAGATTGTTACCAAGTTGCAGAACCGAGGGGTGGTTTGTGCCAAAGTTGCCCAGTAAAGAATTTGCTGCGACTTCTCTCCGGCTTGATGCTGATCCACTTGATGCCGCTGTCTTTGATGACGGGGGTGTGGCCGATGGGGACGACTGTTTGTTGTTTGAGCAGCGGCTGAATGACTGGGTGGACTTACGTAGTGGCGCAGGTGAGATTTCACAGGATTCTCATCTATTGGGTTGCGCTCATTGTCAATCGATGCTGGATGACTATCAGAGTTTGCTGGAAGCGACCAAGCTGCTTGGTGTCGCGCATGATGATATTGTTGACGATGACACATTGGTCGTAGGTGGGCGAGCGGCGTCGTTGGATCGGCTGTCAGCTGATTCCGCTCGAAGCCAAATCTTTGGCTGGTCGACCTTGCTTGCGATGTTGTTTGTCTTCTGGGGAGCATCAGCGGGTATTCCAACAGATATGAGGCGGACAGACGGAGTTTCACCCGTGAGTGTGGCGGTGAAGCAGACAGAGCCGACCGAATTGGCTAATGGATTGAATCTTGTAGCGCTAACGGAGTACCCGACTAATTTGGCAAGTCAGCTTGTTGGGGTCAACCCTCTTGTTGAAAGCGCTCCGTCCAGTTGCCAGCCGTTTTTTGAGATGCCCACAGGAAGATTGTTGGCTGCAGGGTTACCAGCAGTTGATCCTGCTTCGGTCGATATGAGGCAGCTCAATTCTATTGGAAGGTATTGGCAGCACGCATCAAGGTTGCCCGGAATTGAGCCTTGGCAGCATTCGGTTAACTTTGCAATCGGGTGGTTCTATCACTCAGCGTTGCCCCGCGGAAAATCCCAATGTGGGTAGTCCTGGGGTGACAAGCTTCTTTAATATTTCCACCCGCAAATATTGAATGGTGACTTCATCAGCCAGTTCACTCGCCGCAATAATAGGTCTTCACCGCAGCCCCAACCAGCCAGCAGTCTGGGGCGAAAGTCTTTCTAGTTTTTATGTCGCAACCGGTCTGTAAGGTAATCTGATTGCGGATATCATCAAAGACCAAAGTCGCGTTCACTGCTTGAGCGAAGTTTTGGTTTGTCATGTTCGAGGAGTATTTATGGGTCAGTTGTTTCGATCTGCGTTAGGGGCGTTCTTGTTGATGGTGTTTTCGGGAGTCGTGGTGGGGCAAGTTTCAGAAGAGGTGCCGTCAGCGAAACCTAGCGAAGTAGGAATGTCTGCCGAGAGACTCCGGCTCGTGGAAAAAGCGATGGAGGAATTAGTTGAGGAGAGCAAGATTCCTGGTGGAGTGGTGCTCATTGCTAGACGCGGCAAGATCGTGATGAATAAAGCGTGGGGGGAAATGGACATGGATTCCAATCGCCCGATGGAGACAGATACGATCATGAGATGCTTTTCCATGACCAAAGCGATTGCTTCTGCCGGTGCGTTGATATTGTGCGACGAAGGGAAGCTAACGGTAGATGACCCAGTGTCCAAATATCTACCCGAGCTCGCGGACCTGAAAATTGCTCAAGGCGATTCCACTATCGTGGCGAAAAAAACAATGACGGTCGCGCATCTGATGACGCATACAGCGGGATACAGCTATAAAGACTCAGAGCATTCAGTCTATAACAGGGCTTTCAAAAGCCAGAAGATTTTGGATTTCTCTTTGTCTTTGGAGGAGATGCAAAAGAACTTGGGCGGCTTGCCCGTCTTGTTTGAGCCAGGGGCTGACTGGCGATATGGCATTTCAATCGATGTGCTTGGGCGTGTGGTTGAAGTTGCCTCTGGAATGCCGTTAGACCAATTTCTTCAGGAACGTTTCTTCACTCCTTTAGGAATGAAAGATACCGGTTTTTATGTTGAACCGGAGCAAGAGGACAGGTTTGCGTCGATCTACACCTCCGATGGTCAAGGACAATTGGAAAAAAGGCCGATCGGCCAGGATGGCGACTATCTCAATCGTCCCGCGCTCATTAGCGGCGGAGGAGGGCTAGTTTCAACGGGTCGCGACTACATGCGGTTTTTGATGATGATTGCCAACGGAGGGGAGTTTCAGGGAAAACAATATCTTAAGCCTGAAACGGTAGCTTTGATGACGTCCAATCAGCTTTCAAAAGAAGTCGGCTGGATCAAGTTCGGGACAGAGGTGCGAACGGGAGTCGGATTCGGCTTTGGCTTTTGCGTGCGGGAAGAGATGAGTGATTGGGATCCGCAAGGACACGTTGGAGAATATGGTTGGGGCGGTGCCGCAAGTACGCACTACTGGGTGTCTCCCAAAGACGATAATTTGATCGTCATCACTTTGGAACAGGTGATGCCATATTCGTTCATGACTGAGTTCAAGCTCAAAGGCTTGATCTACGATTCGATTGAGAAGTGACGATTTAAGGGTTCGTCTTCCTCGCGATGCGGCGCTGAGAAACTTCCAGTTTATCGACGTCGTTCAAACAGAAAAAAATCCTGCTCTCCCAATGGAGTGCAGGATCTCGCGTTTTGTAAGGGAGCTACTCAGTGGTTCCGCTCCAAATTTTCATCGATTAACTATTTCTCGGCTGATCCGGCGCCTCCAGCAGCGGCTTCTGCTTCGAGCTTCTCTTTCTTCTTTTGATCGACCTTAATACCATCGACTTTCTCGGCGGTGATCATTTCGTTCCAAGTCTTGCCGGCGTCAGGGTTGGTGACCCCTTCGACTTCAGGAACAGTCGCTTCTTTGACTTTCTTCAATGCCTTTTCGAACAGCGGTGTCATCGTCTCCTTCTCATAAGCTTTTTGAGCGTCACGTCCGTTGGCCTTGGCGTCCTTCCAGCTCTGTGTGACTTTTTCTGCCTTGAGTTCTTTGAAAAATAGCTCGCCAAAATCATTTCGGACGGTTTTCTTCTCGCCCTTTTTGTGGCAGGCATTGCAACTTACCTTCATGATCGGATAGGACTTTTCCATTGCCTTCTTGAAGATAGAGTGAGCCAGCGTTTCTTCGCAAAGAGCGCCGAGGGCAATCGAAACAACCGCTGTCAAAACAATAAAAAATCGACTCATGTTATCTTCCTATTTCTGTCTAGTTTTTCGCAGCTAAATACTGCAAACGTGAAGTAAGACTATACGTCATGTATCGGCAAAAATACAGCTTCAGCTTATACGATGTTGGATGTTCTTCGGATCGGAGAAAATCCGTTGCCTCGAAAAAAGATCCGATAAGGGGTGAAACCTCATGATACGACAGAAGTTTCGCAAAGACCGAAAATGCCGTGGAATACCGCCAGTCTAACAGCTGAACGTAGGGTTACTTAGCCCTTCGGCGTACTATCTCGGTCGACGGTGCGGGCCATCTTTTAGACACCTATCAGCGGAGTGAAGAGGCTCTGATTCATAGGTTTTACTGCCATGGTCGGTAAAGTTGATCCAGAAATTGATTGGGTCGTCCATGGCGGCAGATGACTGGGCGTCGTCCTTGGCGGTGAATTCTGATTCGCAATGACGACACACAACGCTGAAGCCAAGCGCCTTTACGTCGATTGAAAGCATCTTTTGGCACGAAGGACACTTCTGAGCGTAATAAGATTTAAGCGACATTGGAACTCCATGGAAAAACTTTTCCCTCACCCCAAGTCTACAAGATATTTGCCGGTCTACCAAGGAAATTTTTTCTAATCTTGGCTTATTGGCGGAGTCGGCTATCGGCGACGTCAATCGTTAAAACACAACTTCCCCGTATCCTTTTCAGTTTAGCAGTGTTGATACTTTGTCGGACCCGTCGTGAGGCGTATCGGTTCCGGAAGGCTGGGGCGGTTCAGACGTACTGTCACGAATTAACGATTCCAAGCGGGTCCCAATTTCGAGAATCTCAGCGATAATTTCGCGGTGGCATTTAGGGTTGTCTTGAGAGCACTTGAAGGCCACGCTGCCAAAGATCTTCCCATCGGCAATCAGTGGCAAAACGGAATTCCATATATGATTGGCTTCCCGCACTTTCTCTCTAGCAGTTAGTTTGGCGTGAAACGCCTCATGCAACCAAGGGGCGTTGATGTCGAACGTCAGTTGGTGTAACTGATTTTGCTCAGCATAGTTGCTAAGTTCTTCCCATCCCGTATTCCAGTCTAGGTCTCCTTGGACATGAACAGCAGTGGTCAGTGGTTTGGCGACCGCATCTGCTCGTGGATTTCTCATCATTCTGCGAGAAAATCCATAGGCCCTCTTTAGTATTAGTTCGGTTTCTGCGATTCCAAAAATCTGATTGACGATCATTACCACAATTACGCAAATGATTGCCAGCACTGCATATTCAGCCTGTTGATAGACTAGTGCGATGACGCCGCCGGCAGCAGACATTGCGCTCAGCAAGGCTACCCAGACGAGGCTGGTCTTGGGCCCGAATCCTCGCTTCATCAGTTTGTGGTGCAGGTGGCCGCGGTCAACGGCAAAAATACTTCTTCCGGTAAGTCTTCTACGAACGATGGCGGCTGCGGTATCAATAAAGGGGATCGCCAAAAGCGCGATTGGGGCTGCAAAAGCGTAGATCGAGTTCTGCTTAACGGTACAGCGAATGGCCAGCGCAGCGAGAAGGAATCCAATCAACATGCTGCCGGCATCCCCGAGATAAACCGATGCAGGGGGAAAGTTAAAGCGTAGAAATCCCACCAACGCTCCGGCCAGCGACACTGCAACAATTGCATCAATGACTCTGCCTTGAGACATAAGCATGATCGTAAGCGCAAACCCCATGAT
>CAZDBE010000086.1:10840-18529 GCA_964503675.1 uncultured Pirellulaceae bacterium
CATCAATGACTCTGCCTTGAGACATAAGCATGATCGTAAGCGCAAACCCCATGATGATACCAATCGTGGCGGCGATCCCATCCGCCCCATCAAGAAGATTGACTGAGTTAATTGACGCCAATACCCATCCATAAATAAATAGAATCGAGAAAACGTCTAGCTCAAGGTCAATGCCCAAAAATGCCAGCGAATCGAAACGGTATCCGTAGATGATCAACACAGTGGTCGCAAGGAATTGACCAAATAGTTTTTGCCGCCCGCGAACACCAAATCGATCATCCAACACGCCAACCAACAGTAAAATGACGCTTCCAATGAACAAGCCGGAGTACTGGTGGAGGACGGATGTGCGGATTCTGCGTAGAGCGAGGTAATCGGCCGGGTATCCAAGCAAAGTTGCAAGTTTGCCGTCTAGTTTCGACAGTATCGGTAGGTCGAAGTACACAATGGCGAAGGAGGCGGCCACGACAGTGGAAACAGTGCAGAATACTGCGATCCCGCCGACCATCGGAATCGGTGTCTCGTGAAGCTTCCTGCTTTTGTCGGGACTGTCGACTAGGCCAACCCGAATCGCCAATTTGGCAAACCATGGTACCAGCGCCCAAGCTATTAGCAGCGAAAGAGCGAAGGTGATTAGGATGCTTGCCATATTCTTTGTCCAGCAATTTCAGGTTTAAAGGCAACCCCAAAGAGGCCCGAAATTCAAGTCTAGTTGTCGTATCTGTAAGTTCGTTGGAAAAATGTACGCTCGGCTGTTACTATTTCTCTCTAGCAAGGGCACGCGTCTTTTGTAGTAGACGTTCATACTTTTTGCGATTGGTGTAGTCCGTTTCTATAAGATCTTCAAGGCGGCCGATCGACTCGCGGTATTTGCCTTGCGAGTTTAGCAAGGTTATGATTTTGGTTTGAGCATTAGAATCAGACGGATCGGAGACCAAAGAATCCTTGAACCCCTTGATTGCCTCATCAATGAGACCTAGAGCTAGTTTAACTTCCGCGCTTAGAACCATGTTGCGGTGGTCAGCCGGTGACACGTCAGCCAACAATTCGTCAGCTCTTCTCAGCCCTGCCTCGCGATTGGGCGATGACGGAGCCATCTTTTCCATCACGTACCTGTAAATCATTTTGGCGTCGTCGGGAAGAAAATGGTCTAGAACGGCTTTTTCGCTCGGCAGGGAGATTTTCCGACTGGTACTTCCGCTCAATAGATCTGCAATTTCGTTGTAGCGTCGTGGCGCCAATTCCAAGTACCGGCGAATGAACGGGGCCGCCTGTTCGCTGTTGCCCGACTGGAGATGAAAGATTCCAGCAAGCTTGTGGATGGATAAGCTACCGGGTGCCAATTCGGTGGCAATCGAAGCATGTTTACTTGCTCTGCGCGTGTCTCCGATAATCGCGTAAAGTCTTGTCAGACGAATCTGTTGGTCAGGCTGAAGCAGTGAACTTCTTCGGCTCAAGTTGAGTGCATTGATGGCGTGTCGAATGTTCTCTTGAATGAAAGTTTGTTGCTGGTACGCACGCGCGCCGAGCACGGACGATTCGCGCTGGAGCGAATAGATGTTCTGGTGAACGTTCTCAGGCGAAGTCAGCTCCCATAGGTTTTTTTCCACTGTAAGTTTTTGATCTTCAGGCATACTCTCGGTGGTGGCTGAAGAATTTGAAAGCAGTTGTTCGAAATGTTGGAGCCGCATACGTTGTACGTACAGTAGCGAAAGGTAGTTCAGACCCCGACTGATTGGAGCTCTTCTAACAAGAGGCCGCAACTCGGAAATGAGACGCTCCGTTGTCGGTAGGTCAGGCCGGGTGGAAGTGAACTGTCGGGGGCTGACTATGCGTTTGGCATCAATCCGCGCCCTGTTATGGACCTCAAGCCCGGCTACAAAGACACCTGAGAACAGAATTAGCCCTACCACCTGAGCGTACGAGTTTGGAAACTGGAACCTTAGCCAAGATTTTTCTTTTAAACGACCAGCCAAAGCGTGGGCGTTGTAGGCCAGTGCTCCGGTTATCACTGCCATGGCGACCATATTGGCCGATTGATAAAGCCCAAAGTCGAAGGCGGAGGCGATCATCACTGAGACGCATAAAAAAATGCCCATGGCACTGATGGCAATCGTTACTGGAGATCGGCCACGCCACAGGGAAAAGGCTGCGTAGTAGTAGACAAACGCCCAACATCCGACAAGCAGCACTAAACCAGGCCATCCCATTTCCACCAATGTCTGAAAATACTGACTCTCTCCGTACACAAAAATGGTTTTCTCAGGGGTCGTTCGGTAAAGCCGGTGAACATGTTCGTAAGAGCCTAAGCCCGCCCCCAATAGCCCCATGTCTGGTACTGCAGGCCAAGTCTCTTGCCAATGTCCTAGACGATTGGTGCTCCTAGCCTCAAGAGTGACTCGGTCAAAACGCTCTAGCAAAATGTCCGCAAACCCAATCCATCCCGCGATTCCAAACGCCAAGGCCAACATCGGGAGAAAGATGAACCCAGTGAAGGAAGGTCTTCGAGCCATGCCGTAAAAAATCAGCGTCACCATCAGCCCACCCATCATCGCCAACACACCCCCACGCGATAAGCTTGAAATGATTCCAACGCCGATCAGGACCGTAGCAATTATCGATGCTGATTTTCTCGCGTTAAGATCGGAGAGGAACAGCGCTAGGTGAAAAGTGAATTGACGCCAAAACGGCATTTCCTTGCTGACAATCTGGCGAGGCCCACGCTCTTCCTTGCTCGCCATAAGAATTACCATGAGACCAATGGAACAAGCCATGCAAATCAACAGAAAGCCAGCTCCGTTGTTGCGGTTAACGTAAGGTCCAAATGGATAGCCGCCATTGACCAGTTCGATCGTCCAGTAGATGAAACCGCGTTGACTGGTAAGCGATTGGACCATTCCAAAAAATGAAATCAAAGCGCCGTTGACCGTCATCACGGTCAGCAGCAAAGTTACTTCGAAACGGGTGCGAAAGTAACGACAGCCTAGGACCATCCCAGAGATCGCTATCGTCAACAGTCCAATAAAGTAGCGCGTGCCTTCATGCGACATCGAAATAGTTGGCGCCAGCTTGAGGTCATTCCCCAACTGCTGGTAGAGTTCACTTTGCCTTCCAAGAATTGATGAAAGCCAAGACGGAAGCTCCCAGAGTTGGAACATCGCCAGTAATATCCCGATGGCGATTGGCACAAATACATAGGGTAGAACTTGAGTTCTTGAGCGGCGAAGCGCAGTTTCAAACCACCAGATCGCAAGGCAGATCCCAATGACGATCGCGATTTGTCGCTGAGCCCAAGGATCAACTGCCCCAAATTCCCATGGCGTGATAGCCAAAATACCGAGCAGCAGTATTCGCCCTAGCCAAGTTAGCCTGTCGAGCCAAATTTCTGCTTTGTCGGTGTTGGTCGGCGTTTGCGATTGAGCAAGCGTGGCTTCAAGTGTCAGGTTTTGAGCAGTATTCATGAAGAATTCGGTACGTCGAAGTACACCAACCCGACCGTGTTGGCAAAAGCAAGCACGCAGACGTTCGAGTTTGAAGAAACTACCCGTTTGTGGGCAACAACAGTTGTGCCAAAGCAGGCTTAAAACAGCGTAAACTTTAAGCATGCAGCTTCGAATTGTAAAGATACATCGAAGCTTCGAATTTCCGTAGTTTTGCCGGTTCCCGCCTCGCCGCCGCTCAATTTTGCTCCGCAACGTAACGTAACGTCTAGAGATGACCGGAACGGCCAAAGGGCAACTTAGATTTCGACTGCTTGGTACTTTAGGGGGACTGTTGCAGGAAGGTTGCGTTTTTGAAGTTACTGTGCGTTCAAATAGTCTTGCGCAGCGGTCAGTCAATTGGCCTGAGCCTAGCTGCCGGATAGTCAATCGTTTCGGTTAGTCAGAATATCGCCGCCGAGACGTGTGAGTATAGAGGAACACGACAGCCCCAACCGCAAATAGGCTCCACGGCATCCAGTCTTTCGTTACGATCTGCTTCCTGGGGCCTGCTCGCCCGCCGGCATACCTTGTGCCGACAGGATTCGAAGATGATGCTAACTTAGCAGGAGTTGAACTGCGTCCTGCCTGCGGAGTTCCCAGTTTAGAGTTCTGGCCGAATCCAATTCGACCTCCTCCGTATCCACCGTTAGCGGGCCCAGCAAATCGCGAAGGCCCAAACCGAGATTGGCTAGAGTAACCGTTGCCGAAGCCGGATGAAGCGGGAAGCACCCTTGGAACCTGACCTGCATTTGACCCTACCGCGTTGGGAATTCCGCCGACACCTCGTGTGCCACCAAATGCGTATTGATTATGGCTGGGCTGAGTAATTTTTGGAGGGACGGTGGTTGGCTCGAGCAATCGTTCGGCGAACGCTGGAAGTTTGGCGTCTGGGTTTATTGTGACTCGTTCAAATATTAGAGCTTCGCCACCAAGTACCATAAGCCCAACACCGATAGCATAAAAAAGAGATCGCCACATTGAATCGCCCCGATGAAAATAAACTCCCTTGCGATCCTTCGCGTTAACACACGATTCTTTTATCGCCTGATTCATCCGACAGAGAAAAGCCCAATTGCGATCATGGCCTTGAAAATTGTCGTCCAAGGGAGGGTTCTAGCGGCCAACGGGGATTTGACCTATCTAATCATTTTTCGGGATAAAAAGGTCTACTGCTATCAAAAACACTCAAGGCAGCCATCGGTAATAGAAGGCAGATATAAGCATTTAAATTTTCAAGTATTAGTCGGCATTGTCAGCCCTTCCCCCCTAAAAGTTGCCAACATAAAAGACTAGGATTATCTACAATCTGGTTTGGGGCTAAACAGTACGACCAGATCTGTTGATCTTGATATAGATATGGTCCACGAATTCTCTGAAACCGGTCACTTGCCCCTTCCTAAGTACTCAACGTACTTCCATTGAAAATCCTAAGGTTGGTTCTTATCGAATGACTACACAATCAAAAGCTCTTAGTACTCACCATGTTCTAATCGTGGATGACGATTCCGAGATCGTTGAGTCAATTGCCGCAACGCTTCGCTCGCGCGGGATACAAGTCTCTACCGCCAGCGACGGAAATCAAGGGATTGCCTACGCTGAAACAAAAACCCCAGATTTGGTGATTCTGGATTTGATGATGCCGCGTCGTAGTGGGTTTCTGGTCCTCGAGCGTTTGAGGCAGAACAGCGAGACTCAGATGCCAATCATCATGATTACCGGAAATGAAGGCATGCGACATCGAAAGTATGCCGAATTGTTGGGGGTCAACGACTACATCCAAAAACCGTTTACCATGGACCGTTTATTACAAGCCGTTTCGAAGATCTTGGACCCAGAACAAGCATGACCTTTCAAGCTCCTGACCTTGGATTCACAGTAGAACAATTGACTCCTGAAGAAGGCTGGCACTGTTCGCATTTCTTTTATCAGTTTGACCGACAGATCTTGGCCGCGCTTTGCGAACAGGAAGTTCAGCAAGGCCGACAGGATTTCATCGATGCGGTGGATCCGAAAAAAACTACCGCGCCGCAAAGGATTCAAATCGGTATTGTCTCGGGCCACAAAGCTGACTTTTCCTTGATGATGATGGATCCGGATCCGCTTAAAATCGAATCAATCCATCAACAAATCCTCGCTGGTAAGTTAGGGCCTGCCATCAAGACAACTTGGTCATACGTTTCGATTTCCGAAATTTCTGAATACGTATTGTCGCTCGATGACTATCGGAAACGACTTGAATCAGAAGGCGAAGATGCGTCTTCGGTGGACAAGAAGGTGGCCGCCTATGAAGGCCGCTTAGGGAAAATGAACTATCAACGCCTCACTCCCAATTTTCCTGACTACCCCTGCAGTTGCTTTTATCCAATGAATAAATGGCGGTATCCCGGAGCCAACTGGTATACGCAGTCTACTTCGCTTCGCAAGAAACTGATGTCTGAACATGCCCGTAGCGGGATGAAATTCGCCGGCAAAGTTTCGCAGCTCATCACCGTCGGCATCGGCTTGGACGATTGGGAGTGGGGTGTCACATTGTGGGCCACCAATCCGAAACATCTCAAACAGATCGTCTACGATATGCGATTTGACGAAGCCAGCGCAAAATACGCCGAATTTGGCCCGTTCTACACAAGCTACCAAACGACGGCGGCAGACGTTCTGAAGTTCTGTCTCGTGTAAGTTGCCGGCTTATTGAAAACAGGTTTTACCCGCTCAGGATGATGCGTTTTTTGCCTGCCGTCAGCCTACAGGCTTCTGTTTTCTTCAGCGGATGAGTCGCCGTCGGATAGGTTCAGCTCTTCGATGATTGCAGACGCTTGTGCAACGAAATCTGGTTCATCAAGCAGGTCCATGATGACTTGGCTGTTCAATAAGTTCATCAGTTTTGTGCGGTCTAGTGGCTCACCCGACCCGATGATTTCCTGCACCATTTTATCGGCTTTGAGATTTGTGATGGCAGTCTGAGCAGATGGGCAGTCTTGGAGTTCTTTTATTCTTGGATGGATAATCACTTGCTTCATTGCCGCCGGGTCGCTGATGGTGCGGACCGTTTGCTGGATCTCTTTAAACTTGTTCAGCTGCGGGAATTTAACAAACGGATTGTGTTTCTCCAAAACACCGCCGATCGCTCCAGATCGAGTCTTTGCGGCGACGACGTCTATCTGATGACTCAGCCTCTGTTGCAGGCTGGCCGAATCTGGTGGAAGCTGCAGGTCATCCCGCTCAGGTGAGAGTATTAAAATCCCCCCCAGCAACAGCGCGATCCCAACAGCCGCTTCACCACCGAATAGCAGCAATCCGCCCCAACGATTTAGTCCGTTGGCGGCGCCCCGGCCATCTGTTGACAGAAATAGTCGGCGGATCAAGCTTCCGATCAAAAGTACGGTGACGACGATTGCCATCCCAATAAGTCCAAGTAGAACGCCTCTCTTCAACAAACCCGACACAGGAAGCCACTCTGCCAAAACGGGTTCGACTGATGGCAACCATTGAGGGGCAAAGTAAACTGCGGCAACGATGCCTCCAACCGATGCCAATGCCCGGATTGCTCCTGTTCGATATCCCAAATAGCAACTTAGACCTACCGTCGCCAATGCGATGCCAGTGACTAAGTCGCCCTTGTAGGTACAGACCCCGGCGGGAACGCCAAATAGAAGCAGGCAGGCCAAGAAGATGTGTGCGGTGGATTTTTTTGGCGTGGTCTGTGTTTGGCTCATGGATGATTTCTAAGATGGAAGGTGGTGGAGGGGTGTTAGCTGAGAGTGGCTTGACTCAGCCAATGGCATGTCTTGTAGCAAAGGGTAGGTTCAGATCCGCCACTAGTGCCATGGGATTTCGGGAGTGCCTTCATCCGGCAGAACCTAGGTCTGCCTGTGACGACGGCGACAGTCGTGACAATGGAATGTTGCGAGCGGCCGAAGTCCGGAACACATTCGCGGAGCAGGTGGCTCGACGCTTCAAAATGTGGAAGGAAAAAGAAACTGTGCCGGAGCTTTACCTACCTACAGCGCAGCAAAATTGCTCGAGATCGAGCAATTGTTTTCCGCCAGTGTCGACCTGACTGCAGGGCATCCTGCCAGCGGAGGAACGCAATCGTCACCGCTTGGGTTCTCTAACCAATGTCCTTGGTTTCAGACGGGCCAAGACGACTGGCTTTCTCGTTTTCACGTTTGATTGCGTCGTAGACTTCCTGACGGTGTACAGGAATTTC
>CAZDBE010000087.1:0-7127 GCA_964503675.1 uncultured Pirellulaceae bacterium
TACGTGTCACGCTCCTCAGCGATACAGATAGTGAAGAGAAGAACCCCTCACTCATCTGGAGAAAACCCCCCTATGCCTAAGTACTATATCGAATCTGGTAACGTTTCTTTTGTTGTTTGTGCCAACGACGCTCAAGGTGCGGCTTTATGGGCCATGCATCGCACGATCGACGACAAGATATGTGAATATGAGGATGAGCTAAGTCTCCGCAGTCACTTGGCGGCAGACGCCGCAGCCTACGAAGAGCCGATTGATGGCGTACCAGAGAATGTTCCGTTCGAGCCGATGCTTGAAGGACTCGCAGAATTCGACGAAGAGATCCGCGTGAGCGAACTGGGCTTTGGCCGAGATGATGGCGGTCGATTAGAAACCGATGAAGTATTTAACCAATGGCGTCAACTGATGGCAGCCGTCGATCGCCTGTTCGACAAACGGGACGTTCAGTAACGTGACATAGGCAAGACTGTTCGTAGCCGATCTCGTAAGAGATTGAGGAATTTGCTCTGAGCCTGTCTACAGTCTTGCGACTTCAGCTACCCAGAACTCGTAGAGAATTCATCCCCCTCCATAAACAGCTCTCCGACGCTTGAATGTGACGAGGCGCATCGGCCTAGTGGTGGCCAACGATGTAGTTGCTCAAGTGTCTTGGAAGAAGTCCCAAGGAATATTTTGCTGCAGTTAGATGTCGTCATTCTGACAGACTCGTGTGCTCAAATTGAATCTGCCCCACTCTTCGGCAAGCAGAAAACCTTGGAGTCTGCTTGCCCGATCAATGGCATGGCAATTGCGGTGATTAGCCGGTTGGCTCGGCCGGTTTGCTTGAACCGGATCGGTTCCATCTATAATTGATCATCTTCTGAATCTCAAACCCGCGAGTCAAACATGAAACTCAAGACTAACTCATTCTCGTTGCAATTGTTGGCTTTCGCCGTGGTCGCTTTACTTGTCTTTGCTGATTCTAGTTCCACGTTCGCTCAACGCGGTAGTGGCGGAGGCCGCGGTGGTGCAGGTGCGGGTGGTGGACGACCCGGTGGTGGTGGAGGTGGGGGCGGACGCCCCGGAGGCGGAGGTAGTTTCAACCGTGGTGGCAGTGGCGGGGGCTATCGCAGCAGTGGCAATCGCGGGGCCAGCAGCATGCGTGGACCATCGTATCGAGGCAGCAGTAGCGGCAATCGTTACAGCGGTGGCGGTGGCAATCGATCCCGAGGCAGCAACGTTACCGCCAATCGTGGCAGCTACAGTCGCGGCAACTCGAGCTTCAATCGAAACAACTTTTCACGCGGTGGAGGTTCCAGTTTTGGGATCGCAATTGGCGGCTTCGGGCTTTACAACGGCTTCGGTGTGAACCGCGGGTTTGGTTACGGCGGTTTGGGGTACGGACCGGGCTTTGGTTTGGGTTACGGCGGTTTGGGCTATGGTGGATTCAGCGGCTATGGGCCGGGAATCGGTGGCTATGGTTACAACACAGGATATGCGGTAAGCCCCGGCTACAGCTACGCACCGAGCTACAACGGTTACTACACAGACTACGTACCTGCCGATACCGGATACTATACGACTCCGGCGTACTCAACTGCTGAAACAACCACGTACTACCCTCAGGAAGCAGCAGTCACTGAAGCTCTACCTCCTGCAACGGGTCAACCGTACGTCGAAAGCGAATCAGTACCGACCAATCCAGAGAGCGTATTGGAGCCATCCCTCGCCGCCCCAGTCGAAGCGATAGATCCTACCGGCGATCTCCGCCCCGGCACGGTCCTTCCCGATGGGTCGACCGTGATCTCAGTCGGCAACTGATCTGCGGATTAGTATCAAAAATGAATGAAGCGGCAGCGATGATTTCGTTGCCGCTTTTTTCATTGAAACTCAACATGGTCAACGCACCCTAGGATGAAGCCACGACGGGCGACTGGCTTAAGCGAAAGTCGACCAGTTTCACTTCTGCATTGGATCGACCACGGAATTCGTTTACCATCGGCTCGAACGCAAAATCGTAGGAGGCATTGGTGTCTTTGAGCTTGGAGAGCCATTCAGGTTTTCCAAAAGCAACGGCTCGAATCGTGGCACTATGCTGCTTCAGTTTCAGCGACAGATGCCGGCCTTCTGATCCCATTGTTTTAACTTCTTCGGCCAGCTGAACATCGGTGGCACAGAGAATGGGGCGCGGATTATTCTGTCCAAACGGCGCCAGTTTCTCTAGGTCCCGAATCATCGAGACCGTGATTTGTCCAATGGTAGCTTCGGCGTCAATGTCTAGGTCTGGAATTAGCTCTGCGACGCTGACTTGTTCGACAACTTGCTGAAAAAAGTCTTCGCGAAATGCATCTACATCTTCAGGTTTGATAGACAGTCCCGCTGCGGCGCGGTGCCCTCCATATTTGATCAGATGTTCTTGGCTGCCCGCAATGGCGTCGTAGAGGTTCACGCCGCAAGCGGAACGCGCCGATCCGACCGCAGGGCGACTGCCAAGCGGGTCAACCGACAACAGCACGGTCGGGCGGTGGTATTGTTGCGCCACACGTCCAGCCGCAATGCCCAACACGCCTAGATGCCAGTCGTTGCCGGCAACCACAATCGCGGGGTCGGCCTGCGGATCGAAATCTTTCTCGATCAACTCACGCGCACTCTTGAGAATCTTACGATCTAGACTGTCACGGTTTTTATTCAATTGGTTGATGTGGTCGGCCAACTGAACGCCGCGATCTTCACAGTCGCAGATCAACAGTTCGACGCCCAATTGCGCTTGGCCTAGACGTCCCGACGCGTTGAGCCGAGGCCCGACCATGAACGCGATGTCGCCCGATTCCAACCGTGGCTTGCCTGCTACTTTGGCCAGTTTCATCAAGTGCTCAAGGCCGGGGTTGGCGAACTTCCGCATACAGTTGAGTCCATGGTGGACAATGATTCTGTTTTCGTCCAACAACGGTACCACGTCACAGACCGTACCAATCGCTGCCAGTGAAATGGCTTTGAACAAGAAATTTCGAAACCGCTCGGGAAGTTTTGGGCTGCCAGTACGACCAATACACAACGCCCATGCCAATTTGAAGGCGACGCCTGCACCACACAGTCCGGCAAACGGGTAAGGCGATTCAGGTAGGCCAGGGTGAACGATGGCCAAAGCCTCCGGGAGGGTTGGCCCAACATGGTGGTGATCGGTGATGATCATCGGCAGGCCAATACGTTTGCCGTGTTCGACCTCGTCGACGCTGGTGATGCCACAATCGACAGTAATGACCAGTTGAGCCCCGCGCTCTTTGAGTTTATCCAGATTCGCTGCGCTGACACCGTAGCCATCGTCGAGGCGATTGGGAACGAAATAATGAATGTCTGCGCCGAGTGCCTTGAGGCACAGATAGAGGATGGCGGTCGATGTCATCCCGTCGGCGTCATAGTCTCCGTAGACGAATATTTTTTCACTGCGGTCAACGGCGGCAAGGATTGACTCAACTGCTTTGCCGACTCCTGGCAATTCTTCTGGGGCTCGCAGTCCGGTCATTTTCAGATCTAGAAACGACTGGACCTCGTCAGGCTTGCTGATACCTCGCAGTGCCAACAATTGGGCTACGACGGGAGAGACGCCGGAGTTACGCTCGATCGACTGGATCAATTGTGCGTCGTGCGTACGGAGATTCCATTTAAGGCTCATGCGGTTCCTTTCGACTTGAGAGAACCTTCATCGTATGGCATGGCGGGCGGAAATGTCAGTCACAAATTTTCCGACAGCAGGGCATGGAAAGCTGTGCATGAGAAAAGCCAACTCGTAAGAGTTGGCTTTGCCGTGAGCTGACCGAATGCCTGCTCTTGCTGGAGGAGAGGCAGTTGCGGGATCTATTTTTTCTTCTCGGTGTGCATCGTGTGCTTGCGCAAACGCGGAGAATACTTTTTGACTTTCAGCTTTTCCCCGCCGGATTTACGACGCAATGTGTAGTTGTAATCGCCAGTTTCATCGCAAACGAGATGTACGATCTCAAGTTTCTTCTTGGTTTTTGCCATGGGAGAATCCTCAGCGGCCTCAATTGAATTGGTTTTTGGTCTTGTTTGGCCCCGAAGTATATCAGCGAGGACGATTTAGGTTAAGTCGTTATTTCGGCGTTCTGAGGATAATGTTTCTTGGTATTTTGGATCAATGTTGGCAGAAAACCAATGAAAACCAAGGTCAACGTCCATCGTGACCCCAGAACCGAGTGTGGTGAGAGAATCTTGGGCTTGCCAGCCGGTGTTGGCTGAGGGGCTTCGTGCAACGGTAGGACGATTGTCGTTGAAGGCTAGATTAGGGCATCAACAACGACGGCTATGCATCTATGCCAGCAGCAGGCTCGATCGCTGTGCCTTCTTTGACATACTTCGAGATTGGTGAAGGACGGCCATAATAGAAGCCTTGTCCCAGCTGGAAACCCATCTCGACGAGAATCTGGTGACACTCACGTGTCTCAACACCTTCAGCCAGTGTTTTGATGCCGAGGTTGTTGACCATGTTGGCGAACAGGGCGACGAGTTCCTGTCGTTTGGTAGGAGCGTCATTAATGTTCTTGGTCAGCTTCATGTCAAACTTCAGAAAGTCCGGACGCACCTCGCCAAGTTCGACCAATCGGGCACGACCCACACCAAAATCATCGAACGCCAAAAGGATGTTCAGATCCTTAAGTACGGCACACAGCTCTCGCATCATCGTCATATTGGTCGAGGCACCCTCATGGATCTCAAGTGTAATCGTCTGTTCGGGAGCGAGATTACGGAGTGTTACCAGTGAATCATACAACGCCGGATGGTCAAGTTCTTTGGGGTGCGTGTTGACAAACAAGTTCATATCGCTGGGGAAATGTTTGCCAATTTCGACACCGCGGTCTCGAAACGCTTCACTTAATTGAGCCTCAAGATTTAGCTGAGAGGCCGCATGAAACATTTCGTGGGGAGATTGTAGACCAAACAGTCGACTTCTGCCTAAGATCTCATAGCCTATACGCTCCTGATCTTCGAGCGTGACGATGGGTTGGAAATGGGGATGAAGGCCTCCGTCACTAATCAGCCTCTCAAATTGAATCATCGCGAGGGCTTGGTCACAGAAATCCTCCTGAATCGTGTGATGGTCGGTGGCAACCTGTGCTGATCCGACACGGAAGACGATCGTCGCAAACTGTACGATATCGTTTTCCCGGAGTAGTGTCTCTCCGACGAGAGGCTCTCCGTTGACGAATGTTCCGTTGGTACTACCCAGATCTCTTAGGCCGATTTGGTTACCTTCTTCGTAGAACTCAGCATGGTTCTTGGAGATGCATCCGACTGGTAAGCAGAGGGAGGATTCAGTCTTTCGTCCAACAGAGTAGGGAAGGGTATGAATTTGAAACCGGCGGAGCGGTTCGGAGTCATCGACCTGCCCAGAGAGGAACCACTGCCCTTTGATGGTGGCTTGGGCGGGATCAGTTGGATGTGAAGTAGGGTTGCTCATCTGCAATCATTTACAATTGAAGGGCTGTAATAGCATATACAGTCATATCAGGCAGTTTCGGCCAGAAGCGCCTGAACGCTGAAGAGTTACCGTCAACTAATCCTACCCTCTCCAAATAGGGTAACGATTGCAACAAATGTGGGACCGGTCGTGCCGGTCCTAGTTACTTCAGGGTGGCCGGTTGTACGGGTTTCAGGGGATAGCAGTATTTCTTGGTGAGTTGTTGTTGCTCTTGCCGATCTACGCGGAAGTCTACGACTCCACGGCAAGGCAAAATGTCTGATACAAACTCCCATCATTCCTATAGCAGCGATTTGCTGGCCACTATCATGGCCGACGAATCGTTTCGACCTTCCGAGCCCGTATCGATTGAGGATACGGGGCTTCCCGTTTCGTTGATTGAGTCTCTGATCATCAAACGCTTGGCGGTCGTGGGCGTATCGAGTGGCCGACAATTGGCAAACGATATCTGCTTGTCATTCACGGCACTTGAATCGCTGTATCAACATCTGCGCGCTCGGCAGATGATTGTCCACAAGGGATCTGCGCCGCTAAATGACTACGTTTATTCGCTGACCGACGGTGGTAGGGAACGGGCGTTGGTCTACAACCAAGCTTGTTCCTATGTAGGACCGGCGCCGGTGCCGCTGATGGACTATGTGTTGAGCGCTGAAGCTCAGACCATTCGCGCCGAGTCTCCCAAACGTAGACAACTGCAACAGGCTTTTCGTGAAATTTCGATCAATGAAGAGCTATTCGAGAGCCTTGGTCCTGCGATCAACTCAGGTGCGGGACTGTTTCTGTATGGCGAACCGGGCAACGGGAAGTCCACATTGGCGCAATGCGTGACGAAGTGTTTTGGAAATGAGATCTGGATTCCGCAAACCCTGTTTGAAGACGGCCAGATAATCAAATTGTACGATGCTGCCTACCATCAGCGTGCCGAACAGGATGAAGACACGCTGTTGAGTGTGGCTAACCATGATCGCCGCTGGGTGAGGATTCGTCGTCCAACCGTTGTGGTCGGGGGTGAGTTGACAATGGACTCACTGGAGATTCGCCACGATCCCCACAGCAACGTCAGTGAAGCTCCGTTGCAGATGAAAAGCAATTGCGGATGTCTGCTGGTGGATGACTTTGGTCGTCAACGTATTGAGCCGCAGGAGTTGCTCAACCGCTGGATCGTGCCGTTGGAGAGTCGTATTGATTTCTTGAAACTGCCATCGGGGAAGAAAATACAAGTACCGTTTGAGCAATTGATCATCTTCTCTACCAACTTGGAACCGTCTGCGTTGGTGGATGAAGCGTTTCTTCGGCGGATTCCATACAAGATCGAGATTTCAGATCCTTCGCCCGAAGAGTTTCACAATTTGTTTCAGCTGTATTGCGGTCGCTTCAATTGTGAGTATCGGGCCGAGGTGGTTAACTACCTGTTGAAGGTGCATTTCCTTGAGACACGACGGAGGCTGAGGCGTTGTCATCCGAGAGATCTGTTAAGTCAGATCCAAGCGTTCTGCACCTACAATGAATTGCCAATGGAGATGCGTCCGGAATACTTCGACCGCGCAGTGAAAAGCTATTTTACGATGGTGCTCAAGCCGATTGTCGCGCCTGCAGCTAAAATTGCTGCGCCTGCGAAGGCGGCTGCTCCGGCTAAACCTGCCCCCATCAAATCCGC
>CAZDBE010000087.1:7227-18508 GCA_964503675.1 uncultured Pirellulaceae bacterium
TTGCTGCGCCTGCGAAGGCGGCTGCTCCGGCTAAACCTGCCCCCATCAAATCCGCCGCAGTTAAACCTGCCGCTGCAGCTAAACCTGCCGCGTTAGCTCCTGCTGTGTCTACTGCACCTGCCCCAACTGCTGCACCGGCGGGCCCTTCGGCGTAGAGACGCAGTCGGATCGGCCCATCGATAAATCCCGGTGAGTCTGCCGGTCGATGCGAATATAACGGAATTCAGCAGTCAAGCTGCCCGAAGAATTGGTAAGCCGCCTTTAGCAGCTTAATAAATGGCCATCAGTTGGGCGATACCACGATATCTGGGCGCAGATTCTCCGTCTGAGAATCTCGACGCCTTCAAAATTCGCCCGCCTCGCAACACGCAAACTCTTGGTCGCTCAACCCTTACAATCTGACACCGACGTTCTCGGGTACAAGCTCAAGGCTCGCATTGGGTCTGGAGGTTTCGGCGAGGTATGGTCTGCCGAGGCGCCCGGTGGAATCATGAAGGCGTTGAAAATCGTCTACGGATTCCACGACGAGAAACGCGCACAGGCCGAACTCAAGGCATTAGATCGTGTCAAAACGCTGCGACACCCGTTTTTACTTAATCTTGAACGGATTGAAGTCTACGAGGGGCAACTAGTCGTCGTAACTGAGTTGGCCGACAAGAGTATGGCCGATCTGTTCAACGAGTGTATTCTCGACGGTGAAGCGGGTATTTCACGCGAGAAGATTTTGCAGTACGTGCGTGATGCAGGGGATGCTCTGGACTACATGAGTGCTGAGCAGGGATTGCAACACTTAGATATCAAGCCAGAGAACCTGTTGATGGTCAGCGGCCATGTCAAGGTCGCCGATTTTGGCTTGATCAAGGATCTCCATAACGCTTCGCAGTCCATGATGCAGGGGATGACGCCTGCGTACGCGGCGCCAGAGTTATTTGATGGCCGTCCGGGTACTAGGAGCGACCAGTATTCATTAGCGATCGTCTATCAGGAGATGCTAACGGGGGTACGGCCTTTTCCCGGTTCGACTCCAGCTCAATTGGCCGCCCAGCATATGCATGGCAAGCCAAATCTGCGATCGCTTCCCAAGAGTGACCAGCCTATCATCGCCAAGGCACTTGCCAAAGATCCGACGCACCGATTTGGCACTTGCCGAGAGATGGCTGACGAGTTAATCAGTCGTCGTCGCATTAAGAAGAAGGTCGTCACGCGGATTCGTGACGTGCGTCCTATCAGCGATACCGAGACCGGTACCGTTGCCTTTGATTCAGCAACACAAGATTTCACCAACCTCCTGTCTCAATCAGGCACTCCTTACCAGTCGGCACCAATCAGCACGATTGATCCGCCAATGTGTGATGCGGGTGCCGCGACGTTTCGTCCAACGATTGTGATCGGTGTTGGCGGGACGGCCAACAGGGTGGTCAAACGACTTAAACAACAACTGTCGACCCGATACGGCTCGATGGATTTGTTACCGGCGTTTAAGGTGGTTTGTATCGACAGCGATCGAAACGCGTTGATGAAGCTGGCATCGAATTCAGAATCGGTTGCGTTGAACCTTGACGAGACGATGCCAGTTCCGCTTCGGAAGCCGGAGGCGTATCGCGATCATGCCAGCAAATTCAAGTGGCTCAGTAGGCGCTGGATCTATAACGTTCCTCGGTCACTGCAAACAGAGGGGCTCAGGCCTCTGGGACGGTTGGCATTTGCTGATCATTTCGACGCGCTTTGGAACTCGCTCTCTAACTCGCTCGACGCTTTGGCGCTGCCGGAGAACTTGGCCAGAACTTGCGAAACAGTCGGGATGAACCCCGGAAAGATTGATCAGCCTCGAGTGATCGTTGTTTCGACGATCAGTGGTGGCATAGGCAGCGGAATGACGTTGGACCTCGCATACACCTTGCGGTTGCTGATGGCAGAAAAAGCAATGAAAGCTGACTCGCTGACGGGGATCCTGCTCCACGCAGCCTATCGACGGGAGCGTGATCCCGGTTTGGCGTCGGCCAATGCATTTGCCTTTATGACTGAACTGCGTCACTACAACGATTCGGGGTATGAGGGTGATGTGAGCCTTGGAATTCCAGAATTTGAGGACCAGTCCCCTTTTGAATACACGTATTTCCGTGACCTTGGACGGGACTTGAAACAGTCAGACTTCGACAGTAAGTTAAGCGGGATTGCGGAGTATATTGGCCTAGGATCGATTTCCAACTGCAGCGTGTTCTACGATGCTTGTAGAGAAAAGGACAAAGAACTCGAGCATTTCGCCTTACGTTCGTTCGGGTTGAGTGTTTCAGGGCCAGGCGTTCATGGGCTTGGTGAGATGGCAGTCAATCGTCTTTCCAGAGGTTTGCTGAGTCGTTGGATTTTTGGTGCGGCAGGTGACCGTGAAGATGCCGTTGCGTTCGTTGACAAAACTTTCTCGAAATTCAATCTATCGTACGACGCGATTTTCAAAGGTGTGCAACGGGAAACCAAGAAGATTGTCACTGAGGAAAAGTATCAGGATGCGGTTGCTGAGATGCAAGGGATGCTGGGAGATCGAACGGTCTCGAATTTGGAGCTGCGACTGAGGAAGGTCATGGACGATCTCTATGGACCGGCCAACGATAGTAGCAACGATAGCAACGAAGATACTATGGTGTGTCTTGAGTTGGACAATTTCATTGGTCAAGCTGCGATTTCTGGTGGAAACGAACTGTCGCTTGAATTCATGGAGCTACTCAGTCGTGACACTCTTGACTTGGGCTTAGTTGATAAATGTATCAGTACCTCACAAGAGCGGTTAGGTGAATGGTCTCTGTCGCTTGGCCAGCAACTGACTGACGAAGAGAAGAATCTCAGATCGCTGCTGTCGGCTACAGTTGCGAAAAAGAAGAAGGCCAATGGAAACGACACGATCGTGTTGTTGCAAGAGTATGTTAAACGACGCGAGTACTATTTCTTCCTAAAGTATGCCAAAGAGTACACCCGAGTTCTGAACCGAAGTCTGAACTCGGCTACTGCAGTGACGCACAAGTTCAAGGGGCATCTGCAGTTGATCGCTAGCGAATTTCCTAAAGAAAGCGATCTGTCTGCACTTGTTTCCGAAGACGGCTTCAATATGGACTGTCTGATGAACGATAGTATTCATTCGGACTTGGAAAATCAAATTTCTCGAACCGAGATACAGGTGTATTCGTCGTTGATTCAGGATCGTGGAGGGTTTGCCGAATCGCTGAACCAGTCTTCTGTTTGGCAGCACAGGTTGCCCGGAGAGATTCGCATCGCGGCTCAACGCATTCTGGCTGACGCCTATCAAAAACTGTGCCTTGACAAGATTACGCTCGAGGCCAACGTTGCCCCCGAGCAATTGATCAGCTGGCTGAATCATAAGATTTCAGAGGCACGACCTGAGGTCGATAACTGCGGTGGCTCACAGAGGATGATGTTGGGGCTGCCGACGTTCTCCGAAGCCAATGCAGTGGTGCATTTGGTGGAAAATCACTTTCAAATGAAACAGAAGGCGATTAACGGTACGTATGGAAACTTTGTGATCTGCTTCGAGTGCGAAGATGTCTCTCTTGCCAGCGTAGCATTCCGTCTTTTAGAAGATCGCCCCGATGCAGTCGAACTTGTCAAACGTATCCATTCACGTAGCGATATTGAGTGGCTATCGCTCGCCGATCTGCTTTAGACTCTTACCGATCTGAACTAGAATGGTGTTTCAGGTCTTGCCGTTTTTGTCGCGGCGAACCTTGCACGTGGAGCAAGTGTCTCGCTTGCCATAGATTCCCATCAGCCGTTTCGCATGGCCGTTCGCTGAGTTCTCGGATCAACATGAATCAAAAACAGTTCGCCACCGAGGTTGCTGTTGCTCTTCAGCACGCGGGATTCACTACATATTGGGCAGGCGGTTGCGTACGAGACGCGATTCTGGGTCGCGAACCTAAGGATTACGATGTGGCAACCAGCGCCACACCTGAGCAGGTGCGTGAGCTGTTCGGTTTCAAACGCACGCTGCCCATTGGAGCATCGTTCGGTGTAATAACAGTGATTGGCCCAAAATCAGCAGGTCAAATAGAAGTTGCGACCTTTCGTCGCGATGGCGGCTACAGCGATGGACGTCGGCCAGACTCCGTTTACTATACCGACGCGCGAGAAGATGCGATTCGCCGTGACTTCACGATCAATGGAATGTTTTTCGATCCCGTCACCGATGAAGTAATCGATTTTGTTGGTGGGCAAGAAGATCTTGAGCGCGGTGTGATCCGCGCAATTGGCGATCCAGATGAACGTATCGAAGAGGATAAACTGCGCATGTTGCGCGCGGTTCGGTTTGCTGCAACTTATGAGTTCGCGTTGGATTCACGAACTCAAGATGCCATCATTAGGCAGGCGTCTGAAATCAATGTCGTTAGTGGTGAACGGATTGGAGCGGAAGTGGTTAGAATGCTGAGCCATCCAGCATTTCAAGTTGCAATAGAACGAATGCGGGAGACGGGTCTGTGGGAGCATGTTTTGCCTGCGGACTTTAATTCGAGCTTGTTCGATGCTGCAATCAAGCAGACCGCGGAATTGGAGATTTCGCCCGAAAATCATTTTCAATTTGAAACGGTTCTCTCAGTGCTGCTCAATAAAAGCATCACTGCTGAGAAGTCGATCGGGAAGTTGTTGGCTCGGGTCCAAGATCAGTGGCGTCTGAAAAACGATCAGGTCAGCGTGATTGCATGGGTAGCCGCGAATTGGGAGACGCTTAACCGGGCCGACACCCTTTTATGGTCCGCCGCGCAACCGGCAATCGTCAACCAGCACGTTTGGCCAGCGCTCGATGTGGCGAAAGTCTTGGGAGGAAGCACGACGGCTCAACAATTCTGTCGAGAGGCGCTTCTTCGGCCGCGAGCTGAGATTGATCCGGTTCCACTGTTGGCAGGAAAAGACTTGATCGAGATGGGGATCTCTCCGGGTCCAAGTTTCAAACACATCTTACAGACAGTGCGTGACGAGCAACTGGATCAGAAACTCGACAGCGTTGATAGCGCGCGAAGGCGAGCGATGGAAATTTTTGGCTCATTGTAGCCAATCAGCTGATTCTCTCTGGGGTAAAAACTGTACGCACATCAAAGCACTCCATACCCGCGCGCTCGGCCGCTTCGATGCCTAGGTCGGCGTCTTCGTAAACGCGGCAACGTTCTGGAGCAATCTCAATTCGTCGGGCTGCCTCCAAAAAGACATCGGGGTTCGGCTTGTGAAGCTCTGTGTCTTCGGCGCCAACGATACGATGATCATCAAACAAATCGCTCAACCCGATGATCTTCAGTACCGTTTTTACGACTTCTCTATGAGAACCTGACGCGACTGCCATGGGCATTTGTCCAATGTATTGATGGACGATATCAACAATCGGCTTGATCGGTTTGACCTCATGCAGCCGCTCAAGAAACGCTTCCTCTTTCTCGTTCGAGACGACTTCTGGCACGAGGTCGATCCTCTGCTCATCGGCAAGTAGTTCGACTATTCGAACCGTCGGCTGACCGCCCAGCGAGTAGAACCGGTCTTCGCTCAATTCCATTTTGTATCGATCAAGCGTTTCCTGCCACGCGAGAAAATGGAGAGGCATCGTGTCAGCCAGTGTGCCGTCACAATCAAAGATCAAACCTAGTATCGAAGAAGTGTTTTCGTCAGACATTATTAAAAATTCAGGGGGGAATTATGGATGGAGCAACCGCAGTCTAATGGACACTCCTATTGAAAAAACAGGCCAAATAGGCGACAAAAGGTGACGTTTGTCCATGTTGCCGAGGCTTGCCCGCCAGTCGTTCGTCGTCCCAAGAAAATATCTACTGTAGAAAACCAATGCCCAGTTCACACGTCAAAGCCATCGATGACTATTTGAATCTGAAAAACCGAAATGCCCAAACTCAGGCGATTCGGGCTGCGGTAAAGTTGGGCATAGTCAACTCACTTCGTTCCGGGCAGAAAGACTGCATTCAATTGGCCGAAGCCAATGGCTGCAAGACGGTTCTGGTAGAGCAATTGATGGCGATATTAGCGACGACCGAATTAGTCGAATGCTACGGACAGGACTACGCGCTTTCCCAAATCGGCAGGTTGATCCCAGACCAGTTTTTAGATTTTGGTGATGCGTTCTGGGAACAGTTACCCAAGTATGTGAAGACTGGCGTCTCTGTTCACGATGATCCCGAGTGCGACCAATCCGAATTCGATTACGTGCTGCAACGTGCAACCGAAGAGTGGATGATGACTCCGATTGCACTTGATGCGGCCGAAGTGTTGGGAGTCGGCAAGCATCGTAAAGGCCAGCGTATTCTAGAAGTGTGCTGCGGCTCGGCCGTAATGGGCGCAACGATTGCTCATAAGGACCCGACTTCGAAAGTGTTTTTGATGGACACCGCCGAGGGGCTTGGCCGCGCTGATCAAACGATAGAAAGCGTGGGACTTGAAGGCAACGTAGAAAAAGTACTGATCGATGATCCCAACGACATGATTGGTGCCGATGTTGAACCGAATTCCTTCGACGTTTTGATCGCAACCAATTTTCTCCACACGCGTTCCAAAGAGGCTTGTGAAAAATTCTTTCAGACTGCCAACGCTTGGCTGACCCAGACGGGTGAAATGGTGTTGATCGATATTTTTCCCGGCCAAGAGCACGGCGAACTGACCCGTTTGGTGACCGCCATGGAGCTGGGTTTGAGAACCAAATCCGGTCAGCTATACGATCCCGGCGTGATCAAGGAGATGCTTAAGGCGTGCGGATTTTCGCATGTCCAGTACGCTCACCTGCCGTCGGCCCCTGGAATCTACGGCTTAGTGCTGGCGGGATAGCCTAGAACTGCAACGTCGTGAAGTGCGTTTTGGCAGCCGATCTCGCAAGAGATTGGAAAGTTCACTCATAATGCGTCCGAAGTCTTGCGACAAGACCGCCAAATTCGCTTGAAACGAATGAGAAAAAGAGGGTGAGTAAGGGGACTTGAACCCCCAGCCTCCGGTACCACAAACCGGCGCTCTAACCAATTGAGCTATACCCACCGTGCTGGTCGAAGGTTCTTTACCTTCAATCTGCGGGATTTTAAACAGGCTAACATTGACCGTCAACGGTTCGAAATGGTGGCCGCCCGGTTTTCCCCGTTTTCCGCCTGCTAGGCGGTTACTTAAACGTTGTAGGGAAAATGCTCGTTTATTTCGGCATCTGACAGCTCGACGAGGAAACCGCCGATTCGCTCCACCAGCACGTCCATCATCTGTTGGCCCTTTTCGGCAGTGGCGGCGTGCGGGTTGCCTGACCCGGAGTTGCTCGTCAGCAAATGCCACGGGCGCGACATGGAAACCCAGCCTTTATTCAACGCCTCAAACTGGCTCTTCCGGGTCGCCCCTTCATCGGCGGCGAGCTTCCCTGAGTCGGCAGGGTCTCTGGCGACCAGTTCCGGAAAGTAGGCCAACCCAAATGAGGTCTCCATCTCACCCGCATGGTCTTCGGCTTGGTCGAAGATATCATGATACACATCGCTGAAACAGGAAAACCAGTTGCATAGAAAAAGGTGGGCGTCCGATTTGCCATTGAGCTCCCGCAGCAATGGTCGAAGTTCATTGCCACCATGACTATTGAGCAGAACAATTTTTCGGATGCCGCTATTGAGGAGCGAGTCGATTAAATCGCGGATGATTTGGAACAGTGTTTGCGGGTCAACGTTCATCGCCAACGGGAACTGATGCATGTTGTTCTCGGTCCCGTAGGGAATCGTCGGCAGCAAAATAACTTTGCCACCGTTGTTCCAAGCTGCCTCGCAAACTTTCTCGCCGACAACATTGCCTTCGAACAAATCTGTGCCATAAGGCAGGTGAAGATTGTGTGGCTCCGTTGCGCCTAATGGCAGAACGGCCACTTCGTAGTTCTGTTGTTTGACGGCGGCGTAGTTAGTGCGTGCGAGGTTCCATGGCTGCATGTCTGATTCTCTTGAGGGCAGTATCTGTCTTCACCCATATCATAACATGGAAAAATCCTCTGTAGCCCTACACGAATCACCAACCAAGCCGCTAAACGTCATACTGGAAAAATCCGTTTGTGTGCAAACGGTCAGTCTGTAGCAATCCTGAGCTAATGCCCTGTCCGCTGACCCAGCTGCCGGAGGCGAACGTCGTTGGCGATTCCGATTCATAGTCAACGCTGTCAATCACGATTTTGTCAATACGCACGTTGTGATCAATGCCGTTGTCAGGATCGTAGGTGTCGTTGACAAAGTAAACACGCACGTCTGATGGCAAAATTGGAACCGCGCTTTCCCACCGCAATTCGGTGTAGTCACGACTTGAGTAATCGCCCGCGGCGCCACCGTTGGCTCCTAGGTTGAACGAGGCGACTCGAACTCCATCGACTTTCAATTCAACAATCTCGTTTGCTGAAACTCCGGCCGCAAAAATGCTGATTTGGGTCGTGTCGGCGGTGACAGTATTGTTAGCCGCGCCCGGCGTCCCGTTGATCTCATTACTGGCAAACCAACTTGAGGCCAAGCTGTTGTCCGAGTTGGGATCTGCGAGTGCCAGCGTGAACCCGTCTCCATCAGGTTCGGTGGCCCAAGGTGCCGAGTCGTCATAGGAGACTTCGTCGATAACGATTCCATCGGCGTTGCTTAAAGTAATCGTTTCACCACCACCACTCAATCCACCCGAGTACTCGCCGCCGACAATGATGTTGCCCGTTGACTGTTCACGGAGCTGAGTGTCAGCATCGGTAAAGACCATGTATTGGCCCGGCAAAATTACAGTTCCAAAATTGATGGTTAGAGCCACCCCGTCGATCGTCCAACCGGATAGATCAACTGCTTGGCTGGTCGGGTTAAACAGTTCGAGAAATTCGGCATCATCTCCCGCGGGGTTGTAATGCAGTTCATTGATCACGATCGGAGGGGCTGAAATTGTAGCCCCGGGCAATCGGGTCTCCGCCGCAAATGCTGCTTGGCGTTCGTCAATATCACTTTGGAACTCCCGATCAAAGTAGCTGGAATTGAAAATGTCAGAGTGCCCCCAAGCTGCAAAATCTAGCGCAGAATTCGTTGCACCAATCTCGCCAATCAGCTCGCGCCGCCGATCAACAAGCGAATCATCTGACAAATACGTGTCAACGAGTGTTTGCAAACGCGTCCAGTACATCTGTTGGAATTCGGGAACCTCCCAAACGCTGTCCATCAACGCTGAACCGATAACATCCGGTGTCGTCAAAGGATCACCGACTCCAGGAATTCCGGTGTACAAAGTTCGCCATGTGAGATCGAGATCCCATTCAACCTGACTCCATCGTCCCGTCGAGCCATCTCGAGCAACATAGAAGTTGTGATAGAACTGATCGGCATGGCGCGTCAGCGTCGAGAGAGCCATGTAGTTAATCATCTCTGGCACATCGACGTTGTCATAGATCCAAGCTGTCTTGGATGCCGAGGGCTCGAAACTAAGGATGTCTCGAACTTCAAGTATGTTCGTGAAGTCTTCTTCACTAGGTTCCTTCTGGTCGAACCCAATACCGGACCCATTCCAGCCGCCCTCTTCCGCTTGATAGAACTCGCCATCGTCAAATCCGTTGGCTGTCCTCCAAGTCCCGTCGTATAGTTCTTGGAAACGGTAGACTCCATAAAAGTCTGCGTTTTGCTCAACGCGCGTGAAAAATGTTGAGGTTTGTGAATTTGTTTCTGCGTTGAAGATTTCCCAAGACAACTTCGCGCTGGCAACCGTCCAGTCAGCCCAATCCGCTACGATGCCAAACTCATCAACCGGCGTGTTTGCAAAGTCACCAAAGTCTAACAAATAACCATCGGGCAACTCAAACTTGAATCCCTTTTTGTTAAAGGACCGAGATGCGCTTCCGCGCACTCGAACCGTTGCGTTATCGATCACCTGATCACCGTAAGCGACCACAGCTTCGATCTCATTGTTTGTCAGGAAATCGACCGTGACAAGATTTTCGAATTCATCCGGATCGACAAACCAGTGGAGCACTGGAAGTGTGTTTCCCGTAATATCAGTTGGACTAACAACGACACCGAGGTAGTTGACTGTGTCGTTGAACGGCGCAATCGCAACGTCTGATTCGATTCGATAGCGAACAAGCGATCCGGCGTCTTGGCCTGGAAGAGTTGCCTGCCAGATGTCTCCGTCAATATTTGTCGCGCTGACGGTAACCTCTTCGCCAAACCCAATTTTGTAAATCAAATCAGCGAAACTCGCATCAGGAATCGTCGCCGAGATGGTGAAGGATTGGTTGGGTAAAACATTCGAGACCACAATGTCAGTTATTCCTACTACCGGCTCAGCCCCAAACACGGAGTTGACTGCGCCGGGAGTCGGCAAACCATTTGATGTGGCCCAGCTTGCAGCATCGTTGTTGTCGAACGCCGGATTGATCAGTTCAAGCGAAGGACCGTTGCCGTCGGGGTCCCCCGGCCATGGACTGCTATCGTCGTAGGTGACTTCGTCGACGACTGTAACGCCATCCGCAGCAATTAGTTGAATCGTTTCGCCTCCGCCTGAAATGCCGCCACCGGCGAACTCAGCAATCGGCGTCACGCCCCACTCCGACTGAGCGATTGAAATCGAAGGAGACACAATTGCATACTCGCCTGCGCCTAAAATCACACCGTCTTCAAATGTCAAAGTGAAACCGGTGAATGACATGCCAGAGAGATCGACTGCTTCTTCACCGGGATTATATAGTTCGACGAATTCAGCGTCCCCGTCGATCTCACCATCGGGCCCGGGGTTGTAGTGGATTTCATTGATTACAACCGGAACAGGATCCGAAGGCGTTTCATTGTCGGCGTACTGAAAGTATCCGTTGGCGTGAAGATACTCGCTCTCATTAAAACCCGACGCGATACCTGCTCCAGAAATCCAAGTGCCCGTGGAAAAGACGGCCGGATCCTCGGATTCAAACGCGACATCATCGATCACAATCCTGTCGATTCGCACATTTCGATCGATGCCGTTTTCTGGTTCGTAGAGATCGTTGGTAAATGCAATTCGAACTTGGTCGGCATTGACATCTTCGTCGGTTGAATACTCGAACGAGATAAAGTTCCCTTGCGACGCACCATCCCCAAGCCCGGTAAACGAGGTGACGGACGAATTGTCAATTTGTAGATCAATGCTCTCGGCACCTGTTGTTCCGGCAGCAAATATCTGCACGGTCGACAGCATCATCCTAGGTTCGAGGGTTTCACAACAGAGCGAGGTTCTTTTTCCGTGGGGAGTCTTTTGTTTTTTCATCCTACTAGGTGCCGGTTAAGAAGTGGAGTTT
>CAZDBE010000088.1:0-18476 GCA_964503675.1 uncultured Pirellulaceae bacterium
CAGTCTAAATCGACCTGTATAGGGAAGAGTTTCTTGTGATTGGCTCATGGTTATCCTTCGATCCAATGTCGTGTCCAGACGCTGATTAAATCGGCGACGTCGTGAACGTCTTGACGCCTGCTGAGTAACAAGTGATCCGAGTCATTTAGCGTGATCAATGAAGGGTTGCCCGTACTCCACTCCAACAATCGGCGAGCGTGTTCGAATTTGACCGTTGCATCAGATGGTGAATGCAAAATCAAATGCGGTTTGTCGATCGACTCAATCTCCGCTCGCAAATCAAACTGACGCATTGATTCGAGCATTTGTCGAGAGATCGTGTGAGTGATTCCTCCGATCACGACTTCTCCCCGTCCCTCTTGGTCGATGGCAGGATTCGACTGCGACAGGAAATCGGCCAAGTGTGCGGTGCATGCTGGTGCGGCCAGCGTCGCGATGGCTTGGACCGGCGGAATGTGCATCGCTGACGCCATCACTGCCGCGCCGCCCAGCGAATGACCAATCAACAGTTTCGGCTCGCCGACATTTTCGGCGGTCCAGCGACAAGCCGCTTGAAGATCTTCTAGATTCGTCTCGAAGTTGGAGTCCGCGAACTCTCCCGAACTGCCGCCAAGTCCCCGGAAGTCGAACCGTACGACGGCGATGCCGTTTTCAGCCAGACGCCGGCTGATTTTTACGATTGCCTTCAGGTCTTTTGTGCAAGTGAAACAGTGAGCCAGTACGGCGGTCGCTGTTAGCGCGCCTTCCGGAGCGTCGATGATGGCGGCAAGAGTCAGGCCGTCGGAGGTTTCAATTGTGGCGCGGCGAGAGGGCATGATTGGGGCGGCTGAAAGTAAAGTGTGTCGGTGTTTGCGGCTGTTGGATAAAAAAGTTGTAACATGGTTGTTTGGGCAAAAAAGGGCAAATGCAAAAGGGAGAAGCTCGTAGACATGGGATTTCCAATTAGGAAACTCTATTTAATCCGTAAATTTTAACTAAGCCCTAGCCCTTATCACGACGATATTCTTTTGCGTGCCGTGGTGCGCTTCGTAGAAAGCAATTGATTGGACGTGATGAACAACCAAACCAAAACTTTGCTGATCTTTATTACATGCTTGGCCGTCAATTCGTTGACCGGATGCGCTGTTGCATTGCATGGCCCCTGCAAAACGCTCAGCTACGACCTGCGTCCCGGTCAGGGAAAAGTGGGACCTGATGTTTGCCTCACCGACCGTTGCCTTGGTTGGATGGTTGGTCGCAATCGTGGCCCTTTTTATCATCTTGGACAAGGAACGCTCGATCCCGGATGTGGTCCCAACAACTCCGGAAGTCTGATTCGTGGAACGCAAACGCTGTTGGAACAATTTCCTAGCGCTTCGGGCTCAGGGGGACAATTCGTCCAGCAACAAACGGTACCAATGCCGGGCCAATTTCTGCAGCAGCAACCGCAGATTCAAGGGCAATTGCTACAGCAGCCGCCTGTCATCCCGCAGGCATTCTTCGATCCGTTTCAGCAATGATTTCTGAACTCAAACTGGATCATCAAGCTGCAGCGTCGCGAACAGATCGCGGCTGCCCACCGATTTTGTGGAAGTGAACACTTCACCGAACTGAAATCCCGCAGCAACGCCAGCGATCGAATCCATCGCCCGCACTTTATCAAACACGTACGCTTTCGTTGGCGGGAATTGAGTGGCGTAACATTTGATCGCTGCGACTTTCTGGTCGTGGAAATTGCTGATGTCATGAACGAACTGATTGGGGCCGCTACCAGTCACTCCAGATTCTAGCATCAGACTGTAGTAAATCTGTCGCTGGATCGTGTGGACGGGTAAGCCGTCAAATTCCTTGTCCCATTTAGACAGCCGCGAATAGAACACGGCTGCGTCGGTGATCTGGGCCGCTTGCCAATGATCGGGGGAGGCGGTTGGCGTTTTCTCACCAAGTCCGATAACCAGTCGTGGTTTGAAAATGCGAAACTGCTTCGCTAGCGCGACGCGCGCTTCAAACGAGTCAAACAGACGTCTGTTGGGAAGATCTAAAATCACTCGTTTGGCGATCCCCAATTTTTCGGCTGCTGAGTGGGCCTCGGCAATCCTGACGTCCGGGGAAGGGCTGCCCGGTGTAGGTTCGCCGTCGGTCAGATCGATGATCCCAACCTTCAACCCTGAATTCGCTAGCGCAGCTAAAGTGCCTCCGCAGCCAATTTCGCAGTCGTCGGGGTGGGCTCCAACGGCGATCACGTCTAGTGTTTCCATGAATTCCTATTTTGGATTATTTGGGGAAGATGATTGTTCGAACGTTCTTCATTGGGATGCTGACCGGTGTCTCCTCCATCCACGTCAACCGAATCTCACGGTTTTTTAGATCGTCGAACTGAAATAGCTTACCGTCGCCGAACAGAAAACGCTGTCCGTCTGTTAGCTCGACCACGCCAGTGTCACGTCCTTGGGCAATCGTTAGCGGTTGTCGGTTCCAAAACGTTGGCAGCTGACCCGCTTTGGTGTTGGCATAGGCGAACGATGTTTCAGAGGGCGTAGGGTCCTCTTGGTTTTCTTTTGAGTCAGGATCTTCACGACCCAGCATCAACATTTGCTCGATCTTGTTCTTGACGGTCCACGAGATACCCCGATCACCAAGTTCAAACGGATTGATCTGGATGCGACATGTTGGAAACACAACCAGTGCTTGATCTTCTTTCCAGTCACCATCTAACGCATACCTAGCCGGTGACGATCCTTTCCACAGCCCAACCAAATCGTCCAACGAGAATTTCGCGTCGAGCAACTGCGACGTCATCGTTTTTCCGGGAGAAACGCTCACCACGCTTCCATCCTCCAGCATAACTTTCCAGTGAGGAATTGTTGCAACTTGGGGGGAGGAGAGATGAATGGCAGCCAGCTCGCTTTGCTTGAGGGTTAACTTGAGAGTGCGTTTTGAGACGCCGCTGACGTAAGCAAGTAGATCGCCCTCACTGGTGGTGTTCACCGACCCGGTGCTAAATCTGTCTCCGTTAGCCAGTTCTACGGTCGCACCTCGCTTTGGTAATCCTGCTGCCGATTGTACGGCAATGGGAGGGGATATGCGGAGTGTGTCGATGGCAAAGTCATCGTCGGGCTTGCGGGAAAGTTTCTTCAACCACGGACTGGAAAAAATTCGCAGCCGCGTGATCAGTTCGTTTGACTTTACGCCGCTGAAAACGTATTGCTGGTCTGTTGCTTCCACTGTTGCCAGTACGTTACCTTCAGCGTTGTAGGCTTCCATGACGATATCGCGGCTATGTTCAACGCGACCAATAAACAGGCCGACTTCCTTCACGCCAGCAGGCTTGTTGGGGCTGCCGGGAACACAGAACCGGATTTCCATGAAGCCCTTAAACTGACCACGACCTCGGCTTTGCCCGTAGAGACCTACCGATTTTCCATCGACTGGCTGTCCGCCGTATTGCCTGAAGCTAAATACAGAAATACCTACGTAACCTGCTTGTTCATTGCGAAACAGAAGTCCATCGTCGACGAACGCTGTGTCGACCCTTGCCCGATCTTTAAAAGGTTGCCCATTGGCGTCGGTGTCGAAATCGAATTCTAGCTGACCAGCACTAAAAAAATCGGCGTGCTTGTGGAAGATTTCGGTTTCGACAGGTTCACGATCTGGCGGCGCCACGCTGTCGTCTTTGTTGGCTTGAGATTGATCCGGTGCGTTTACGGTTGGTTTCTTTTGAAACAACTGAGCGACTGATTTTCGGTCAAGCGCGATTGGCGTGCCGCGGTATTGGCCGGCAAGTGAAAATTCGCGGGCCTCACCTTCTAGCGTGCGTCCGTTGGACAGGATTAATTTATCTAGAGACAACGGTGGGTAAGTTCGTTTTGAAAATCCCTTCAACAGCCGACCGACCCTGTGCCTGACCTCCATCGAAGGAGAATCCTCCATCGGTTGGAGGAGATTTCTAAACTGCCCGCCATTTACCGCGAGTTCCAATTCAGCGTTCTCTCTGACCACGAAATCCACATCGCCTAAGCGGCTGATATTCTGGCGGACTTGCGAGAGAAGTTCACTGGACCTGCCACGCGCGAGTGTGAGTGATCTAATCTCCGCGAGTTGTATCTTACGCTCGAGCAGACTTCCGTTCTCAGAAACGGTTACCCAGTCAATGGTTGTCTCTGGCAAAGTGGCCGTCAGTTCGGTGTCATTGCGGTAGTGGACTTTTAGTTCTTCGGCGACCGAGACCTTGCCGCATGTTGCAACTACGCACGCTAATGTGAAAGAGATAATTGCAATTCGATAGCAAGAGGTTTCGAACATGGAGTGCTGATACTTCTTCGGGGTTGTAATGGAATTCGTTCAACGCCAGTCGTAGACATTAATATAGCGGAAAGAGCCTCGGTTTTGTCGAGCCAGCTTTTTCATGAAGTTGTTGGATTCTTGAAGGGGACCGGAACCGAATTGAATGCAATGTATTTCAGTGCGGTTGCCGGCCATTTGTTTGACGCGTTTTAGCTGCTGTGGCGACAACGCGGGCGAACCTCCGTCGGTCATGAACACCAACACGTCGGGTTGCAAGTCCAGCCCTCCGATCAGCCCGTAAAAATGATTGGTGGCCCCGAAAGCGCCAAGCCCTTCAAAGAAATCTTTCACCAGTCGTTTGTTCTGGTCATTGGCTACCAGTAGTTTCCGTTTGGTGATCATCGTGGTTTTGTCATGGTAGGCGACAATCTGAAATTCGTGATTCAGCTCTAGGCCGTCAATCGCGGAGGACAGCTGTTGCCGCGCCTCGTTCAATACGCCCAATCCGTCGCCACCCATGCTGTGTGAACGATCGATGACGAACGCGAATTTCCGGCCGCTCATTCCGCCGCCGTCAAACAAATTGATTGTCGTCGCTTGGCCTTTCGGTTTAAGGCTTTCGAAATGGGCCCGGTCTTTGGCGATGGCTTCCAAATCGGCTTCGGTCAATTCATAACGTTTGACCTTGGATGGAGCGACGGCGACTTCGGCCATCGAATTTGCATTGGTATTCGTTGGAAGTTCGAGAGGCATCCCAGGGAGGTCTGGCGCATCGATCACTGGCAGTTCCGGCGCCGCCGACGCAGCAGCTGAGTGCAAGGAGACGGATTCTGACGGGGCGTCAATGGCATCAAACGCGTCGGAGATCTGTGAGGCGTCGTTCTGGTCGATGTATTCGGTTTGCTGGTTGCTGTTGACTTCAGTCAAAACGATGCCGCCGGGGCGATCGGCTTCTACGTTCGATGTAGGCGATGCCGAGAACACCCCAAAACTAATCAGCAAAACTCCAATCACAAAATGCATAATGACTGAAATTAACAACGACAATCGGTCGGACTTGCGGTTTACTTTTAAATGTTCTTCATCTTCCATCTGACTATTATTTCCGGATGCGACAAACCGACTAGATCAACGTGGCGATGTTTTTGGGTTCTCCCGTGTATATCATCGCGACTATTGCTTCAGTAAATTGGATGAAATGTGTTCAAATCCGCACTTGGCTCGAGAAAACCGGCATCAATTCGCCGATCAATGGCCTCATGCCAGTCTACGGGGACGCAAAAACAGGTTAAACTGAAACTTTTGAACCGTCAGTGCGTAGAAAAGACTGTCTGAGCATTCGAAGGCAATTGCCGTAATTGAACGCTATTGCATGAACAGACCAACGCTCAAGCGTGATTATTTTTGGATAGAAACATTATGAACGATAAATTGTCTGGCAAGCAGGCCGATTTGGCCGGCGACGATTTAGAGATGCTGAAAAAACTCTCTACGGCCTATCAATCGGTACGCACCGAATTGGGTAAAGTCATCGTTGGCCAGAACGAAGTCATTGAGCAGGTCATGATTGCGATTTTTGCTCGCGGCCATTGTTTGCTCGAGGGTGTGCCTGGATTGGCCAAGACACTCTTGGTCAGTACGCTGGCTCGGACTTTGAATCTAGATTTTAGCCGGATCCAATTCACGCCGGACCTGATGCCCAGTGACATCGTGGGTACCGAAGTGATTCAGGAAGACAAAGCATCGGGAGCCCGGGAATTCAAATTCCTCAAAGGCCCTGTGTTCTCAAACATCGTGTTGGCTGACGAGATCAACCGAACACCGCCAAAGACTCAGGCGGCATTGCTCGAAGCGATGCAGGAGAAACAGGTCACTATCGGCGGCGATCGGCATTCTTTGCCCGCACCGTTTTTTGTCCTTGCGACACAGAACCCCATCGAACAGGAGGGGACCTACACCCTGCCCGAAGCGCAGCAAGATCGGTTTATGTTTAAGGTCTTCGTAAATTATCCGAACTACGACGAGGAGTATTTGATTGCTGCCACGACGACGTCGGATCTCGACAGCGACGTTGCTCAAGTGCTCAGCGGTGAAGAGATCGTACGGGTGCAACAGTTGGTGCGCCGAGTGCCGGTGGCTCCGCATGTGATTCACTTCGCGCTTCGTCTAGTTCGTGCGACCCGGATCCTCGAAGACGAGTGCCCTGATTTTGTCAAAGAAGCAATCAGCTGGGGCGCTGGTCCGCGTGGAGTTCAGAATTTATTGTTGGGCGCCAAAGCTCGCGCGGTGCTTGAGGGACGCACGTTTGCTAGTACTGACGACGTACGCGCCGTTGCACTTCCGGTGCTTCGCCATCGTGTAATCACGAATTTCAGTGCGGAATCATCCGGCGTGACTTCCGACGATATCATTAACCGTCTGCTGGATGAACTTCCCGAGCGCAACGATGGTGATGCGGTTGCGCCGGTGGTCGAGAAGGCGTTTAGCTAGTTCTTTGTGGTAGCCGATCTCGCAAGAGATTGGAGAGTTTGCTCGTCGGTCGTCCAAAGTCTTGCGACTTCGGCTACGAGAAATCTCACCGCTGCGAAAACTCAATCCTGTTCCCCAAAGACTGTACTCTGAAAACTAACACCCAAAACTATCTCGACCCGCAAACGCTCGACAAGATCAAGCGCTTAGAGGTCCGCGCTCGTGCAGTGGTTGAAGGTTTTATCACGGGGCAGCATCGCAGTCCCTACAACGGATTCGCTGTCGAATTTGCCGCTCATCGCGAGTACGCTCCTGGTGATGATCTACGTCACATTGACTGGAAAGTCTGGTCCAAAACGGACCGGTTGTACATTAAAGAGTATGAAGAGGAAACGAACCTCGGTTGCCATTTGTTAATCGACAGCAGCAAATCGATGGGATATGGAAAGAAGTCTGACGGGAGAGACGGCGAAGCTGGTTGGAGTAAATTCGATTACGCTTGCACGGCTGCCGCCAGCCTTGGCTATCTGATGCAGCAACAGCAGGACTCGGTCGGGATGGTTACGTTCAGTGACCAGATCGATCAGACATTCAAATCCAGTTCGCACCCGTCGCATTTAAAGATGTTGCTGCACGAGTTGGAGCAGGTGACGCCCGAGAATAAAACGGATATCAATGACCCGTTTCTGGCGTTGGCGGCTCAGATTCGTAATCGTGGGATGATTTGTCTTTTTTCGGATCTGTTTTTGGATCCTGAAGATTTAGGAAAGGCGCTCAATCAATTCCGGCTGCGGCGGCACGAGGTGATCGTGTTTCATGTGATGCATCATGACGAACTTGAGTTTCCGTTTCAGGAGAACACATTGTTCAAAGGTATGGAAGTCGATACCCAGCTGCACACCGAACCGAGAGCCCTCCGCAAGTCTTACATGGCGGCGGTAGAAAAATATATGGAGCGTGTGAAGAAAGTGTGTGCGACGGCGGGCGTGGATCATGTTCTGCTCGATACATCGCAGCCGCTGGGAGGCGTCTTGTCCAGCTACCTCGCGTTCCGCAGCAAGTCTGGCGGCAAGAGACGATAGAAGGTGTTAAGGAATTGCCGCCGCTGAGGCTGAAAAGTTTTTTTTATTCCTGTTTAGTTACTCTTTTTGAACCCCTGAAAATACTCGATGCTCACTTGGTTTTTGAATCCGTGGATGTTGCTGGGAGGACTCGCGATCGCTTCGCCGATTCTGATCCATCTGCTGAACAAACGCCGGTTCAAAATTGTTGAGTGGGCGGCGATGGATTTTCTGTTCGAGGCCGATAAGGTTAATCGTCGCCGAGTGCAGGTTGAGAATTTTCTGCTCCTGTTGCTGCGTTGTTTGGCGATGCTATTGCTGGCGTTGATGTTGGCTAGGCCCTTTCTCCCGTCGAGCGTGACGGCCGTGCTTCAGCAATCTCAGAAGGTTGAACGGGTTATCTTGATCGACGATTCGCTGTCGCAGCGGGTAACGGTCGATTCAAAGACTTCGTTGGACATGGCCAAGGATTCTGTCAATCAACTCGTGACGCAGTTGGCAAATTCGACCGATACCGAGGACTGGTTGACGGTGATGCTGACCAGCGACACTTCGCAATTCTTGATTGACAACCAGCCTCTGACGCCCAACACCGTTACCGGGCATCTACAGACGATCGACGATATTAAGTTCTCTGATCAAGCGGCCGACTACTCTGAAGCGCTTTCCGGCATGAAGTCGCATCTGAGCGGTGACCAAAATTACGGGCGTGTGGCTTATCTTTATAGTGATTTGCGAAAACGGGATTGGTTGATCGGAAACGCTGATGGGGACGCGGATGTCGATGTTGACTCGGCGGCGCCTAATCGAATCGTCCAGTCGTTCTCTAAATCTTTACTGGGGACGTATGTCATCGATACCGCCGGACCGAACGATCAAAATCTGGCCATCACCTCAATTCGCACTGACGGGCTGCTGGTGGCCAACAAAGTGATTAATTTCGTTGTCGAGGTCGCGAATTTTGGTAGCGCGACCGTCGGAGAACTAAAAGTTCTTTTACAGGTCGGCGATAGCCAGCCGCAGTACAAAACCGTTTCTTCTCTGGCACCTCAAGAGAAAAAGGACCTCATTTACACATGGGTTTTTAACGCGGCGGAACAGGAAAAAGGGCTGCTTGATTTTGAGCAAGAGAAGACAAGCATCCGCGACTATCGCATCACGGCTCAGATTGATCGCCAGTCGCTGTCCGGTGATGGGTTGAAGCTCGATCAATTGAGCGAGGACAGTTCGCGCTTGTTGGCGGCGAGTGTGATCGATGGCATTCCCGTTTTGCTGGTGGATGGTGATCCGTCGGCGACGTCCGAACGCAGTGAAACTCACTACCTGCGTTCGCTAGAGGTGCTGGGAACAGGACTGACGATGGCGACAGCCACGGTATCTGATCTGGAGACTGCGTCGCTGTCGGATTTCGAGGTGATTTTTCTGTGCAATGTTGACGAGGTATCTGCCGATCGCACGGGGGCATTAAGACAATGGGTCGCCGCTGGCGGGTCTTTGGTGTTGATGCCGGGAAACCGAGTTCGCGCCGCGACGTTCAACGATACCTTCTTTGGCGAGGGGAAAGGTCTATCGCCGGTGAAGCTGGTTTCGATCGCAGGCGATCCGACGATGGCTCAATGGGCCAATTTCGAAGTGGCGCCTCAGGTTCATCCATCGCTGCAGGTGATGATCGATAGCGATGCGTCGAGCATTGGCAACGTGGATGTCTTCAGCTGGTGGACTTCCGAGTTGGGGGAGAACGTAGACATGCAGGCCGTTGAAATTCCGCTTCGGTTGACTGATTCGGATAACTCGATCGCGATGTTGGATCGGCGGTTGGAGGATGGGCGCGTGATCGTGTTTACGATTCCCGGTGATGGCGATTGGACCATGTGGCCCAGCAGCCCAACGTTCGCTCCTGTGATGGTTGATCTGATCAGCTATCTTGCGGGTTCGAAGAATGCTGAAGCGTCCATCGCGCTTGGCGGAGGCGTGAAGGTGCCGGTCGATCTATCGGCCTTTGAGAACCGGGTAACGGTGCGTGATCCTGAAAACGAAAAAATGGAAACAGTTGCCAAACCGCTTAACCCAGAAAAATCTCAAAGCGTCTTGTATCAGGCTGAGTTTGAAAACCTAAGTAAACGCGGTTTCTATGACATTGAATTGACGCGCCATTCGGGTGAAACGCAGAATGTGTTGGTTGCAACGAATTATGACTCGCGCGAAAGCCAGCTGGAACGGTTGAGCGAGACCGTTTTGGACAAAAAGTTCTTTGGCGACAATGCATCGTTGGTGACTACGGCCGGCTTGCTTGATCAGACCGTCGATGGTGGCAACAGCGAACTTTGGATGACGCTGTTGATTGTGTTGATGGTCGTTTTGGGAGCCGAGCAGTTTCTGGGGTGGTTCTGGGGGCGTAAGCGATGAGACAAATGAATCAATACAAACCCGAAGCGCAAGCGAGTGGGTATTTCCCGCGCACGGTGACTTACTCGCTTGCGATTCGGCTTTGTGTTGCGTGCCTGTTTGTGTCGATGGTTAGTATCCAATCTGCCGGCGCGGTTCAGTTAGCGCCGCAGATTCAGATCTTTGCGCGACAAGTGCCAGCGCTGGCCGATGCCAAGCCGGAAGACCAAGCTCGCGCCGAAGCTGAAGCCCGTGCCGAAGAAGAGCGCTCTATTGATTTGGCCGTGCTAAAGACGGATCCAGATTTAGAAGCGTTGATGGAAAAAGCCGAGCGTTATAGGGGCGACGGCAATTATCGGGTGGCGTCGACATTGTGGCAGGCCGTCCTCGAACGCAGCGGTGATGCACTCTACTCTGATGACGAAGAGACCTATTACTCCATGGTGCAGCGCGTCGAAAAAGTACTCGCTGCGCTGCCGCCAGAAGGTTTGAAAACATATCGTGTCACTGCCGACGCGGAGGCGCGCGAATTGCTGGCCAGAAGTGGACCTCAAGACACCAGCGCTCTGGCGACCGTGGTTCAGAAATACTTCATTAGCTCTGTTGGAGATGATGCGGCACTGAAATTAGCCTCAATCTTTCTTGATCGGTTCGATTTCTCGGGGGCACGGCGAATGTTGGAGAAAATCGCCAATGGACATCCCGACCCGTCAGTTCCGATGGATCAAGTCTTTCTAAAGATTGCCCTTTGCAACTCCTGGCTGGGTGACACATCGGCTGCCGAATCAATGCTAGACCGCTCTGTTGAATCCGCACTTGAATCTGAGCAACCTCGAAATTTTGAATTGGTTAAAAGTTCGATTGGTAACTTGTCATTTGACTCTGTTGCGTCCGAGAAGCTTGACATGTGGAAGATGCCGCTGGGTAACGAGTCGCGCGTAGGTACGATGCCGGCGCCGCCTCGGGGAACGATGGATGGCCCGTTGGTGGCCGTTTGGCAATTCTATACTGAACCGAAGAATTCGCGTTCGGACCGACGAGATTTTGAAGGGAAGGTCCGCGCCGGAAGGGAGGCGTGGGGATCGGCAAATTTGGACACCCGCAACGCGGTGGAGCGAAAATTGATCGATGCTTGGAGTGAGAAAGACTGGCGACCGGCAGGCGAGATTTTGTTTGATGAGCAACGGATCTTCTTCCGGTCAGTTGCCGATATTACAGCGTGGGACAAACAGAAAGTCGATCAACATGTAGAAAGTGCACTCTCCGAGCCCCCCGTTCCAAAGCCCTTCAAGAGCAGCGTACCCAAGGGAAAGGAAGTGTTCGATAGAATTGCGAAGTCCGTTAGTTGGCGAAGTGTTTGGCGAAACACGTTTGAGATTGATCCCAAAACCATGGTCATGAATTTACAACGAAGTCGATACGGTGGGTATGGTAATCGAAATCGAAAGAAGGATAGCCCGGTTCCAGCAACGCTGCCTGAGATTCAGTTTTTTGGTGACAAAATTGCCGCCAGTATGTCGATCCACCAAGAAACCCTTTACGCCGTGGAGGGAGGGCGGTTTGACTTGAAGAATCGCCACCCAACGAGACGCCTAGGCCATGTTCGCAGTCGGTCTGTTCGACGCCTGCGTAACAATTTTCTAACCGCTTACGATCGTACGACGGGGCAGGCTCAGTGGTCGTTGCCGGAAGTGAAGGTTAAGGGTGGCGAGGATGAAGAAGCGATGACAGTAGAGGAAATCGAGTCGGAGGAGTACATCTCCAGCGGCGGATTCATGGCCGCGCCGATTGGATACGGGAACTTGATCATTGTACCGGTCAACATCGGCGGTACGATCTACGCCTACGCTCTGGATCCTGCCAATGGTGGCAAAACGGTTTGGAAGTCGTTTTTGTGTGACGAGGCCGAAACGAGTGCCAATGCTTGGTCGCCGATAGAAATGTCGATTAACGGCAGCGATCTTTTCGTGAGTTGCGGAATGGGTGTGGTGTTTTCAATTGACGCCGCTTCAGGCGTGGTCCGTTTTGCTCGCAGGTATGAGCGTGACGGTCGCTCTAATCCGTTTGGACGAGGGCGCTCCTTCAATTCTCCGAAGTACAAGTTTTTCGAAGGCTGGAGTAGCGATGTTATCATCCCATGGAATGACCAAATCATTTGTTTTTCCAGTGACCGAAACACCATTGAAGCCTACGATCGTGATCGGGGTGAACTGCTTTGGAAGTGCGATTCCAATCCGATGTCCGATGGAGAGGTTGACTATGTGATCGGTGTTTACAACGACATTTTGTATGTGGGCGGATTTAAAACGGTGATCGCGTTTCAACTCAAACGCGAGGGCGCGATTCTATGGGGCGGGCGGGAAATGTTTGGCGACCAAAAATCGCGCGGCAAGGCGATGTTGACCGCTGACGGCGTGTTTGTGCCTGTGGAAGATTCGATCATCCAATACGCGCTCGAAGGGGACGGCAATGGCAGGGCCGACGAAATTGGTGCGGTCAAAGTGGATCTTGGAACTGGCGCACCCGTTGGAAATCTTTACAGCGACGGGCAGCGGATCTGGGTCCACGGCGCCAACCGACTTTATGCACTTCAGCCTGATCCGGAAAACGAATGAGTCCGATTTTTCATCCAATCAATATCCTCGCGCAATCTATGGTGGCCCGGCAAACGTTGCTGGAGTCGATCGTTGGAGATGAACAGGCGCATGCTGGCGAATTGAAGTTGCAGTGGACCAATTTTCCTGAATCGTGGGGCGTTTTTGTTCTGATTGCCGTCGTGGCGGCGATCGTCATGGCCGTACTGTGGATGTATCGACGCGAGATCGACACGTGCCCTCCGGCGATCAAAATGTTGATGGCCGGAATGCGTTTGGCCGTGTTGCTTTTGCTGATCGCAATGTTTCTAAAGCCATCAATTTTCTACCAACAGGTTAGCGAAATCAAACCGTCGATCACGGTGCTTAGAGACTCCTCGATGTCACTGGCACGCGGTGATAAGTACCGGGATGCGGATCAGGCCAAACGATTGGCGGAGCTGAGTGGTTTGTCGGCGGATGAGATTTTATCCGGCGTCAGCACGCGTGTTGCCATTGTGGATAGCGCGATTGAGAAACATCCTGAACTCGTCGATCAGATGCGTGAAAAAGGCAGCGTCCGAGTGGTCAACTTCGCCGACACTGCGGAAACCGTTTCTGTGTTGCCGGCTAGTGAAAGTAACTCCGACACCGAAGACGAAGATCCTGCTATCGATGGAGATTCGGCTATCGATTCAGATTCAGACACCGAATTGGCGACGGATGAACTTGCACCGGCAACGAAGTTTCCACTGCTGGTCGCAGACGGGCTGGGTACAAACATTTGGCAGGCGCTCAATGTTGCGTTGGAAGATTCGAGCCGCATTTCGTCTATCGTGCTATTGAGCGAGGGGCAACACAATGGCCCCGAAGACCCAATCGAGCTGGCTGAAAAAGCGGCGTCGCTTGGTATACCGATTTTTGCGGTTGGCATCGGTGATCCCAATCCGCCTCGCAACCTAAAAATCAGCGAGGTCTATGTCCGCAATAAGGCTTATCCCGATGAGCCTTTCGAAGTCGAATCGGTCCTGCAGACTTCTCGACGGAATCAAACGGGGTTACCGCCCAAGGTCACGGTGACGCTCAACGAGCAACGCATCGACCCGGCCAGTGGATCGAGTGGAGTCGCGAACGTTGTGGCCTCCAGAGAGGTTGATGTTCCCGAAGACGGCGGCAGGATTCGCGTCGATTTTGGTCACGTCAACAAAGTGCCGGGCCGATACGTTTACACTGTTGCGGTAGAACAGCTGGACAGTGAGACCAATCCCGACGACAACCAATTGACGTCCTCTGAACTTGAGATTGTTGACGAAAAAGTAAAAGTGCTGCTTGTGGCAGGGTTGCCTAATTGGGACTACCAACAGGTTCAGCGCCTTTTGTTGCGTGATCAGACGATAAGTCTCACGTGTTGGTTACAGTCGATGGATCAGAGTCGACCGCAGGAGGGCAATGAACCTATCAGTCAACTGCCGCGAACGATGGCCGAACTTGGGCAGTATAACGTCGTGATCATGATGGACCCCAACCCTGCCGAATTTGATGACCAATGGGCTCAATTGTTGAAAGACTTTTGCAAGTTCAAAGCTGGTGGTGTGCTGTTCATGGCGGGGCCCCATTTTTCCGGCGAGTTCCTTACGTTGAATCGGTTGGATGGATTTCGCGATTTGCTGCCGGTCAAATTTGGTAACAATGAATTCATCGATGCTACTCAGGCCATCGCCAGTGCGACCGGCGAAGACGAGGGAACAATGCAGGTGGTCAACCATAACCTCGACCATCCGGTGATGAGTTTCAGAGCCGACACACAGCAGTCACAAGAAATTTGGGGGCTGATGCCGGGTATCAGTTGGAGCTTTCCCACCAAAGACGCCAAAGCGACGGCGCGTGTGCTGATTGAGCGGGGCGACCAAGTCAGTGCTGACGGCAACCAGCCTTTGCTAGTTTCCGGACGATACGGAGCGGGTTCGGTTTTGTTTTTTGGATTCCAAGGAACTTGGAAGTGGCGACCACTTGGTCTGCAGGCTCAGTACTTTGACCGATTCTGGGTTCAGGTCGTCCGGTTCCTCGTGGAGACGCGCTCGTTACAAGGTTCGCGACGTGGGTTTCTCGATCGGGAGAAATCAGAATACGAACTTGGCCAGCGTGTGACTCTGGTGGCACGAGTTCTAGACACTCAGTTCCGGCCATCAACTGAGTCCTCATTCGATGCCGTTGTGACGTCTGATGATGGGCGTACTGAAAAAGTAGAGTTGCGACTTTTGCCGCAACAGCAGGGACGTTACGAGGGCAGCTTTGAAGCGCGGCGGCCTGGAAACTATTCCGCAACCATTGATTTGGGGCCGGGAAGTGTTTCCGAAGATCCGGAGCAGGATTTGATTGAACCGATCTCATTTCGTATCGTGACCCCGTCTGCTGAAACAGGTGCCTATTGGTTGAACGAGCCCTTGATGGCCGAGATCGCGGCCAAGTCAGGCGGTGCGTACATCCCACTTGATCAAATTGAACGTTTACCGGATTTATTACCGACCAAAATCACCCGGGCGGAGTTTAACAGTCCACCTCGGCCGCTATGGGATGCTAGCCAGTTCTTGCGTTGGTCTGTGTTCTTACTACCCGCGTTGCTGTTGTCGTTTGAATGGGCACTGCGAAAATACTACAAGTTGCTTTAGGAGATTTTTGGTAGCCGAAGTCGGATGACTTTGAATGGGCCGAAACCAATTTATCCAATCTCTTGCGAGGTTGGTTACTTCCTTACAGTTCAGGAACAATCGTACTTTTTTATGTCATCAGTCACCTCCAACAAATCGTCTGCACCCTCTGTGATCGCTAAACAGCTAAAGCAGCTGCGCGGGCAACTGACACGCTGGCTGACGATCCATGGAGCAGGTCGATGGCTGGCGATTGTGCTGGCGATTATCGTTGCGGATATCTTTATTGACCGGTTCTTCCAGATGGACTTCGCTCAACGCGCGATCATGCTAACAGCGATGGTCGGCGCGGCGGCTTGGTTTCTGTTTACTAAAGTGCTGCAGCCATTGATGTTTAATACGTCGGACGATGCTCTGGTCGCCAAAGTAGAACAGCGCGTCGGTGGAAACAGCCAACAGATCCTTAGCACGCTTCAATTGGCGCGCGAGTCTGATCTTGCAAAAACCGGCACATCAAAGGCACTGGTCGATGCCACGATCGCCGATGGTATTAGAAAGGCCCGATCGGTCGACTTCAGCCAAGCCCTCGATCATAAACAGCATCAAAAAGACGTCGGCTTGCTGACCGGCGGGGCGGTGGTGGCGGCATTATTGGCGATTGGGGTATTGGCTACCAGTTTTCTAGGAACTTGGTTCAGCCGTAACGTGATGCTTTCGTCTGCTCAGTGGCCACAACCGACATACCTTCAGATTGCCGGCGCGGCCGACGGCAGCATGGTGTTGCCGTTGGGTGCCAAGCACAAGCAGATCGTGACGATCACCGAAGACAGCGCCGTGACCGATGTGATCGTCAATCTTGAAGTAGAAGGCGCCTCGGGAAACCGTACTATTTACCCGATGGCGTCTACCGGGAAGCTCGACGGCCGTGAACGCGTCTATGAAATCAATGTGACCAATGAGTTTCGATTTCGCGCCTCGACCAGCAACAGTATCCAGACCGAGTGGGTCGACGTCACCTACGTCGAACCACCGGCGGTAGTCGATCTGCAAGTGGTCGCGAACGCCCCGGCGTACACTGGACTGGAGCCAGCGACGCTAACCGGTGGCGGACCCTATGCAGTTCTGGAGGGCAGCCAGCTTTCAATATCGGCTAGCTACAACAAACCATTAAAATCGGCCGAACTCGTGGCCGCCGGTGAAGCGATTCCGATCGATCTGACTTCTGATGTTTCGGTGCCGCTGGAGTTTTCCGTTCCCGCAGATCGCGAAGATGGCGCAGGCGGCGAAGCTGTCCAACCTCTCGCCGGTGGCGAATATGAATTGAAGTTAGTTGATGAGAATGGATTGGCCAATATTCGACGTTCCAAGTTCTCGATCACGATCAAGGAAGACGTGGCTCCGAAGTTGAGAGCCGATTTATTGGGGATCAGCGGATTGGTGACCACGCGCGCTATTTTGCCGATGTCTTTTCAGGCTGCCGATGATTATGGATTGAATCAGACATGGTTTCATTGCCGCTGGCGAGAGCCGGAGGATCTTGAAGATGCTCCTGAGAGAACCAAGACGGTCTATTTTGGCGCTCTTAGCGATGAACGCCCGGTGACGGAGGTCAAAGACGCGGCCGTGCTGAACCTCGAACCGCTCGCGTTGCCACAGGGAACCAGCCTGCGGGTGACGATGAATGTAGAAGATTCAAAACCCGGGACTCCCAATCAAGCGGCATCCAAAGAGTTTTTGCTGCGTGTGGTTTCTGATGAAGAGTTGAGATCAGATTTACTGCGGCGTGAAATAGAACAACGGAAATCATTCGATCAAATCTATCAAGCGCAGCTGGAACTCATGTCGGCGGTCCAAGTTGTTGGAGCCAGCGAAATGGCCGAAGGAATGGATCGTGATAAATTTCATCGGGCGTTGGAAACGAAATTAATTGAGTTGATTCGCGACCAAAAAGGGGTCGGTACTTCGGTCGATCGAATCGCGAACCGTTTTGAAGAGTTTCTAGTCGAGGTGAAAAACAATCGTCTGGACGAAGCCGAAAATGCTCTTGCGCCCGATCAACGTATCGAGACGCGGTTCGACGAGAGAATCATTAGGCCGATTCGCTCGATGGATCAGAATATGATCTCTGTAGCCAATCGGAACATGGACAATTGCCGGCGACTGTCAAGTAACGCAGCGGAACTCGATGCGGCAGTTGATCAGACTGTGGCGATCCAGCAGCAGATTCTCGAAGAAATGCAATTGATTCTTGACGCGATGAACACGTCAGAAAACTTTCAAGAGATTATCAACGGGATGCTGAATGTGAAGGCGTCTACTAAATCAATCAGTAGTGGCATCAAACAACTTAAATCGAAGCAAACCATCGACACAGAAGAAGACGCCGAAGGTATTTTTGATGACTAATTCAACCCAAAAACGATCATGACTGGCAACCAAAAAGATTGCTCCATCAAAGGCGTGACCAATATTGTCGTAGCAGTGTCGATAGCGTTTTGCTCTGTTGCCACTTGCTACGCCCAAGGCCCAGCGGCAGACCAAAAGACGGAGCTAGGGATCCGTCAGCAGTTGGTCAAACGGAAGATGGTCGAGCTGGAGAAGAAGTTCATGGTGGTTGCTGATCGCATTCGCGAAGAGAAACCGCAACGCGCTGATTTGCTGGTGAAGACTTACCAAAAATCCAAAGAAGAGTCGCTGACTCGGAAGATGGAAATGGTCAGTGAACTGCTGAACACGAAAGAGTACGACGAAGCCGAGCAACAACTGGACGAAGTGGTTGGGATTCTTGAATCGCTGATCCGCTTGCTCACCAATGAAAAAGATAAGGTGGTCTCAGCGCGAGAAGAGATGGAAATGCTTGAGCGCATCAAGCAAAAAATCCAGAAGCAACTTAAAGACCAACAGAAGCAGACGCGCGAGACGGAGAAGGCCAGCAACAAAGATGTCGCGGCCGAGCGCGTCGCCGCTCAGATTAACGCCCTCAAGGGATTGATCGAGAAGCAAGCGGATTTGGCCAAGGAAACGGGCGACAATTCTAAAGCTCAGTTGAATCAACTGGATAAATTGGCCGACAAACA
>CAZDBE010000089.1:0-18465 GCA_964503675.1 uncultured Pirellulaceae bacterium
CGATTGGTCGATCGCTTCGACCGACTGCTTGCAGGAAACTCCGTCGACTTCTTCGTATTTTGGATTGACGGCAAAAAGATCTCCAGCAAAACCAGCCGCTTTCAGGTTCTGTAAAACCGTGTGTCCAACTTTGTTTGGGTTTAGGCTTGCACCGATAACCGCGATTGAGTTGGGATGGAACAGCTTTTGAAAGGACGCTTGCCGCGCGTGTTTTGGTTGCTTGATGGTTTGTGTTTCAGTCATTCTTGTTTTCCCCAATTAGGTTTAACTTGAGCGTGGCATGTGTTTCCAGCCAGCTCAATAGACACCTAGGCTGGAAGCCTATGCCACTCAGGTTCTCCAAACCCCTCTCCGAAATTGATCGTCCCGATGAACATTGGCAAACCTATCGCCCCACTAATCCACTAAACATATTGGGTAGTGCTTTCACGCTTGCGCGGGTGAAACATGGCAACCTTCTTGTGATATATCTAGGATCATTCTCAGGTCATGAATGCACAATCATCGTGTCTTTGCATTCTTTTGTTCCGCCGAACTCGGCGTCTTGCAATTACGGCTCATTCAGGTATTGATTCTGAATCTCGGCAGCACCCAGATTTTCAATACAAACCAAACAAGTAGAAATCCACCGACTAGAAGCTCTTCTCTCATCGTTTTGTTCCTCAAATAAGTGACGCGTTGGACTTCGGCACTTTTGATCCAGATTTTCATTCTGGCAGCCCGCAAGATTCAGGATGACTCGTGCTGTTGTTCACAGCCAATGCAAACGGATGTGTAGGGGATGGCGTTCAGTCGAGCAGCACGGATGTTGGACTTGCAATCTTGGCAAACACCGAAGGAGCCGCTCTCGATTCTAGCCATAGCCAATTGGACTTCAGCCAGCATGGCTTCTTCGTTCTCGCCAAGCAACACGTCCGTTTCGATTTCGTCGGCAACGTAAGCTTCACGTTCTTTGAGTGAAGCTTGATTGCTCTCAATGTCGTGCGCGACCTCTCTTACATCTCCGCTCAGTCTTTGTTGAAGTTGCTTCAGTTGTTTTTGATACCTTACCAATCGTTTTCTGTTCATAGCTTGCTCCTGCAGGGAGTGAAAATGTGTTTCGGCTTGATGTTGTGTCGACGGTGCGGGTTTGTTCGAAACGCTCTATTAAACACCGATCATTGTCATAAGATCTGTCATCTGCGTTAAGAACTTCGAGACTCGAGGGTGGTTGTTTTCAAAGTTGATGATCCGATCTAAAAGATCCTGGTGCTCGTCTTCGATCGTGTCCCTCGTGGCTGATTCGGATGGCAAAGTTTTGGCTTGATCAACCAAGGCGCTGGCATCGGTTACGAGTTGACCCAAGGCGTCGATTGTCTGGTCGTCGATTTGATCGACGGCCTTTAGATCGATATTGATTCCTGACAGCTCTTCGTGCAGGTCTCGCAGGTGAACTAATAGGTTATTGTTTGCCATTGGATTAACTCCTTTCGACTATTCGAACTCTATTACAAAGGGCAAGTTAAGCAATGTTTGTGCCAACGCTGCGAAATTTCATATTGTCGTGGATGAGCTATACCGATGAGCGATTGAGCGCGCCCACCACCGCTCGGAATCCAATTACTGTGCTACCTTGTCAGCCCAACCAGCAAATCCCAATCCCGTCTGCAAAGCTGATTGAACTGCTGGCTGCTTTCGCCCCGGCTTGAATCCGATTATGAAGTTACGTTTCATCAGTGACTCCACCACGCACACCATGTGAATGAACCTTGACGTGTCCCTAGCCCGCAATATAGCCTTTGCTTTCTTCTGATACACAACCCCTTTAAAAGCGGCAATGCTGATGCCAATCAGCTCCCTTACCGTCGTGGCACTTTCACTTGACGCGTGTCGAGTTTCTACTTTCAGTGGTAGAGGAGCCGTAGAATGAGCGTACACTTTATTGCGATTCCTATCGCCCTTTTGATTGCCTTACTTGCCGTTGTCAACTTTGTGATTCAAGTGCGCAACGGCCAATATGACGACCTCGAAACACCGGCTAGGCGAATGTTGTTTGACGACGTAGAACAAAAAGGTTCTGATCATGATTCCGAGGATCACAACATCAACCCACGATGACTATGGAACTGTTGACCAACCAGCAAATGCAAACCGCTGATCGCCTGACGATCGCTAGTGGCGTAACTTCGTTTAAATTGATGCAGCAAGCCGCAAGTTCCGTTGCTCAGCACATTCGGTCAAAATTTCAGCCCGACTCTAAAGTGGTTGTCGCTTGTGGACCGGGCAACAACGGTGGTGACGGCTATATCGTCGCGCAACTGCTCTCCGAGAGCGGCTTCAAAGTTGAAGTTTGGTCTCCGCTTGCGCTCAATCGGCTGAGTGGCGATGCAGAAAAAGCAAAGGAGTTTTGGGGAGGCGAAGTTGCGGTCGGTGATCCGCCCGACGCGCTCAGCGCGCAGATCATCGTCGATGGTTTGTTTGGAAGTGGATTGAGGGGACCGTTGAGGGGGACACTCGAACTGTGGGTGAACAAAATCAATCAAGCGGCCGCCAGTCAAGGCACCCATGTCGTTTCGATCGACGTTCCATCGGGCTTGAACGGGGACACTGGAAACTTCGAAGGTATATCAGTCCAAGCTCATTCAACGGTGACGTTTTTTCGGAGGAAACCAGCGCATCTTCTGTTGCCCGGACGATTCCTATGTGGCGATGTCGTGGTGACGGACATTGGAATTAAAACGTCGGTTCTTGATTCACTGAATGTGCAGACGTTCGAGAATGGCCCTTCCCATTCGTCGCTGTGGCTAGATCACTTGCCGATGGTAACGGTAGACAATCACAAATACGATCGCGGTCACACCGTGGTCTATTCCGGTCCGGTACATGCAACAGGTGCAGCGCGGCTTTCGGCGGCTGGTGCACTGCGTATCGGGTCGGGTTTGGTTACTCTGGCTTCACCCCTTGCTTCGGTTGCCGTAAATGCGGCACACCTGACTGCGGTAATGATCAAACCGATTTCACAACTTACTGATTTTGAGACTTTTCTAAATGGGAATCGTATTTCGTCAGTCGTCTTAGGTCCTGCCAATGGTGTGGGCGAGCAAACTCGCAACAATGTTGTTGCGGCTTTGAAGAGTAACACCAGCGCGGTGTTGGACGCAGATGCCCTGACCTCATTTGAGAACAATCCAAACCAATTGTTTGACGCGATTGCTGCAAGTAATCAACCCGTCGTCATCACACCTCATGATGGCGAGTACGCGCGTTTGTTTGACATGGAAGCGGACGAAAACGACCGGCTCAGTCGCGCTCAGCACGCCAGCAAGACCAGTGGGGCGATCGTAGTCTTGAAAGGAGCCGACACAGTCATTGCTTCCCCCGACGGCCGCGCTGCGATTAACTCAAACGCTCCGCCAAATCTGGCAACTGCCGGATCAGGAGATGTCCTCGCGGGGTTCATCGGCGGGCTTCTCGCGCAGAAGATGCCTCCATTTGAAGCCGCTTGCGCCGGCGTTTGGCTGCATGGTCAATGTGCTAACGAATTTGGCCAAGGGTTGATCTCAGAAGATCTGCCATCGATGCTTCCTCAAGTGCTTACTGGCCTGCGGCAACCCTAGAGTGCGCTTCTACCAAAACTACAGCAATAGACCGCCGCATGAACTTGGGATCAAAAACACGCTGACCGGCATTCCGCGTTCCAAAAGACGGCTTGGCTTTGCTTGGCCACTTCGACCGTGGAAGCATTGCAATCGGGTCCTGAGCAAGTCCGTTCTGGCATGACTACTGGAAATCCTGCGTTTCTCCAAGCATTGATTCCTCCGGTCATACTGATGACGTTCTCAACACCTGCCGCCTGAGCCAGACTTGCGGCGATCGCCGAACGTCCGCCGCTACGGCATTGGAAAACGAGCGTGCAAGGCCCTTTGAATTTGTCAAGCTGTTTCGGAAGCCTTGCCAGATAGCAGCGTTGAGCGTCTTCGATAAACGATTCTTTCCACTCGGAATCGCCGCGTACATCGATCAATGTCGCGGTTTCGTTTTGCAATAGTTTGGCGACCTCCGCCGGTGTTTTCTCTTGGTAGGATTGCGAAAGCAGATTGACCGAAGCGACTTCCCCAATATCAAAGTAGCCCCCGAACCGTTCGATACCAATTTTCATCAGCACGCGGTTGGCTTCTAAAAGCTGGCTTTTATCAGTAAGCAAAAATACAGGATGATCGTAGTCAACCAGCCACCCGGCCCAAGCGGCCAGATACTTCATTGGGATGTTGATCGTTCGGGGAACGTGAGCCCTCGCGAACTCGCTTGTGCCTCTAGTGTCGATGACCATTCGATCGGCAGCGACTTCGGCGATTCGATCGGCCGGTAGGTAATCTGGAAGATTGTCGAGCGCGAGGACGTTGGGGCCTTCTTTGTTGACCCGTTTCATAATTGCGAAGTATTTGGGTGCTTCGGGTTGCTCGGACAGGATGTAGTCAACGAATGCGTCTTCGCAATCGAACTGCAAAGCAGGATTAAATTGCTTTTCATAGCCGACAGTGCTGGATGGGATCGCGCCCAGCCCTTTGCCGCAGGCACTTCCTGCTCCATGAGCTGGCCATACTTGCAGAAAATCGGGCAGTTTATTGAACTTTTTGATCGACTGGAACAGGTCACGCGCTCCCGGCTCCGCCGTTCCGGTAATGCCGGCGGCTTCTTCCAACAGGTCCGGTCGACCGATTGAACCGACGAATACAAAGTCGCCAGTGAAAATGCCCATCGGCTTGTCGGCTCCTCCTCCCCGGTCTGTCAGCAAGAATGAAACGCTCTCCGGTGTATGGCCCGGAGTGTGCATCACTTGGAATTGAATCTTGCCGATGTTGAACACGTCTGCTTCTTTGAGCATTTGATGGGAGTATTGGTTGGCGTATTCATACTTCCATTCCGCGGGCCCTTCGTCAGACACAAATAGTTTCGCGTTATGCTGATCGGCCAGCTGCCGAGCCCCTGAAACGTAGTCGGCGTGAATATGCGTGTCGGCCGCCGCCGCAATCTTCATGCCCTCTGCAGCAGCGGTATCAACGTATTGCTGGACGTCTCGCCCCGGATCAATAATGATCGCCTCGCCCGTTTTCTGGCAACCAACCAAGTAAGATGCATGGGCCAGTTTCGTATCGTAGAAGTATCGGAGCAACATCTAGTCCTCACTTGATTGTTCGTTCTGTATCGCGGCATCTATTTACCACTTTCTATTTTAGACCATGTGTCCAAGCTTCGGCTCAAGCGAGCTACACGTGTCGTACATCTCACGGGCAAGCAGAGCCATGACGTCGTCGACGGAGACGATGCCAACAAGCCTGCCGTCCGCATCAACCACAGGAAGACGCTTGACCTCGACCGTTCGGAAAAACCGGCTGACGTCAAACAACGTCATCGACTCAGGGATGGTTTCAACGTCACGGCTCATCGCTTCTTCGACCGTAGAATCTGGCGATCCAGCGCCCAGAGCCAACACCATCGCGATATCGCGATATCGCGATCGGTGATAATCCCAATCACGGAGTTGTCATCATCAACAATCACAATCGACCCGACACGATTAATACGCATCATATCAGCCGCAGCCGAAATCCGCGCACAAACAGGCAGGGAGTATGTATCCAGTCGCTCACGCATCAGTTCTTTGAGAATCATCATAGCTTCCTTTGTTGGTTAAAGTTTCAAGCGATCTCTTGTTGGGCGTCAATCATTTGCAGGGATTCATTGACGGCGCGTTTGGCCTGTTGATGTCGAACCCGAGACGACCTGCGGTGGCGATCGATGTTGTGTTTCACTGCATGTTCCATTTTTCTAACGGCCTGCAGGACACAGTCGAAAGTTGATTCACCGTTGGCTGAAACATGTATGTGACCTTTTGGTGTTATCTCAACGTCGATACGACAGTCCCCGTCAAAGACGGCGTCGGTCTTTGCTTTCTCGTCTTCGAGTCGGACAGTCACTGATTCAACTCGAGCGTCGATTCTATCGAGAGCGAAGTGGACTTTGCGTTGGATAAACGAGCGTACCATAGCGTCGTTTTTGACATTTTTGGTTTTGATTTCAATTTTCATTGTTGTTCGTTCCCTTATTTAGAAATCCAATGTGTCTTGGTAGAGCCTTTGCCAAGAAACGACCTTCTCACTGATGCGCTTACTTACCTTCAGGCTTTTCAGCTTTCTTTCTGGCAGCGCATTTTTCACAACATGCTTTGCTGCCACAAGATTCTGGTTCGTCAGTCGTTTCGAGTTTTAAACCTGGATTCGACTTCGAGGTTTTCTCGGCTGGCTTCGGCGAAACCACCTTTCTCGGACTAGCCTCTTCTGAATTGGTAATAATTGCAGTCCTTATGAGAAGACTAGATGGTGTGAAGTTCTGTCTAACAAATGTTGATGCTGCAAAACCCGTGCCAAAGCTCTTTTTGAAAGCAGATGCTCAAGAGTGACGGCAGTTTGATGGCTGGCGCGCGGATACGCACATTCCAGGCGGGCAGTTATGGCCCGGGCGGTCGAAATTCAATCGCGAGAGTCTTCATTTCTTTGGCGCGGGCTTTGCAACGTGTCATCTCATTCAAGCGTTCAATGAGGTAGACAATGGAAAACGGAAATCAACTCGTAACGCACGGGCTCGATGCCTTGATGCCAGCGGAGATGGCTCGTAAGAGCGAAGCGATCGGAGAAAAGAAAGCCAAACTCGACACAGTGTCGACTTTTGTGTTGGCCGTACTCGCCGGAGCCTTTATCGCTATTGGAGGAGTCTTCTACACGGTTGTCGTGACCACGGGCGAAGTCGAAATCGCATTTGGTATCAAGAGACTGATCGGCGGACTTGCGTTTAGTCTAGGCCTGATCCTAGTTATCGTAGCTGGAGCCGAACTTTTCACGGGCAACAACTTGATCGTGATGGCGTGGGCTAGCCGCCGAGTCACCACGGCTCAAATACTTCGTAACTGGCTGATCGTTTACGCGGGCAACTTTGTCGGTGCGATTGGAATCGCGGCTCTTGTTTACTTCACTCAGCTTGACGGACAACATGATGGCGCCGTCGGCGACACGGTGCTGAGCATTGCCAGTTCGAAATGTGGCCTCAGTTGGCCACAAGCCATCGCCACCGGGATTGGCTGTAACGTACTGGTTTGCTTGGCGGTCTGGTTGTGCATGAGCGCTCGAACGGTGACCGACAAAGTCACGGCGATCATCTTTCCCATTACGGCCTTCGTCGCTACCGGCATGGAACACTGCGTCGCCAACATGTACTTCGTCCCCGCCGCCATGTTGGTCAAGCTTCGCCGAGATTCAACCGGCATATCTGCCGAGAACACATTTGCCGAGATCAATCTGCAAGACTTCTTCGTCAACAACCTGCTTCCGGTCACCATTGGCAACATCATCGGTGGAGCAGTGCTGGTAGGAATGGTCTACTGGTTTGTCTATTTGAGAAGCAGCCAAAAGTCACTTTAGACTTTTGTGGAGTTCTATATTTTTTTCAAGAACTTGAGTGCGCGCTTGCATCGTTTTTCCACAATGCCGGGGACTCGTTGAAGAATTGGAGATGTTCCGAACGTATCGACAAACACCTCTTTTTGCGCTTCCAAATTTTCGATTAGCTTCGCTGCGCTTTCGATAGATACTTCTTTGATAAAGTTGAATGGCATTTGAATGTCTTCAGATAACTTTTTGAGATGTGCCTCTCCGACAGCTCCGGGACTGGCCTCACCCCCAATTTGCATCGCCAGATTGCGATAGAGATTCGGGTAATTTCTTGTGCACACTAGGTCGTAAGACGGCGCAAGAATTGTCTTTCCTTTCTCGGTAAAAAGAAAAGAAATATTTTTTCCATGCGCATCTGCATTGTGGCATAACCAATTGAATACGATCCAACGGACGAACTTTTCCAGTTCAGTTACTGGAACGGAACAATTTTCGCGAATCAATTTGGCGCACATTTCCAAGGTCGGGCCACCTTCTTGTTCATATTTCTTTTGCGGATGCAGTCCAAGTGCTTGGCAAAAATCTTCTTGATGCAACCTAAAATACTTGTCGCCCTTTTTCATGCGGTCGTATCTCTCGATCAGCGCAATTCTAGTTTGTTTCTTTGGCGAGAGAATTACATCTTGCAAGCCGAGATCCACCGTCGTTACTCCGATACTGTTTGCCAACATTGTCGTAAAGACTTCGTTTTCTGGCATGTGCGAGAATTTACCAGGAAACTTTATGATATGCGTGCTAGGAGCCGATCCTTTTCCAAGATAGAAATTTGATCCATCAAACATGATTGGAATCTTGCTTTGCGCTCCCGCAAGCGATAGTCGAATGTTGTTTTTGCCTGCCACTTCTGCAAATGCAACCACATCGCCCTCGCACCATTCTACCATCCTCTTCTCTGAGACTTTGGTGTACTGGTGATCAATGGTTGGTTCTTCGTCGGTAGATAGGATGGACAAGGCGCCAGCACATTCTCCCCCGATTCGACGCAAAAGCTCAAAGTCATTCCCCTCAGAGATTCCAAGGTTTGCGCAGGTGCGAGCGCGTATGTTTTCTTCAGGCAACAAATTTACAAAAAAGTTGTTGGCGAACGCTTGATTGATCGCTTTGGAATCCAACGGGATTGAAACCGAGATTGGAAACGCATTTTCATGTTTAACCCATGAATCAGAATATTCGAATTGAATACTTACTCCGTCTTTAGTCGAGATGCGTCCGACCAGATTGGTCTGAAAAAATACGTTTAGCTTGTTGGAATTATCTGCGCTCATTGATATGCATCTCCAAGCCCAACAAGCTCATGATCATTAGTGTTTTGCCAACCTGAGCTGTCGCTTTTCCGCGCTCAAGCTCTGACAAGAAACGAGCGCCTACGCCCGCTAGAGACGCTAATTTCTTTTGGGTCAGCCCAATCTTTTTTCTCGAACTTCGGATAGCTTTTCCAAGTTCTTCTGGTGAGGTTACTTGCATCTTCATATTCCCGATCGGGAGCAAATTTAGGTGTCTGTCGAATGGAAGACTCTATATTACCGATCGGGAATATATGGAGCAGGTTCGAGGAAATTACCCAAAAAAGTCCCGATCGGTAACAAACAAGCCCGAAAAACCGGGATTTTAGCAGTCAATCTGCATCACCAAACGCGGTGTTTGAATCCTTCAATGGCCAAAAGCACTAGCAAACTTGCTACTAGGCAGCTCGCGATTTCAACGACACTCAAGCTGGTCGTGTGAAAAACTTGCTGCATCGGAGGCCAGTAGATCACGGCGATTTGCAGCAGAAATGTCGATGCGACGGCCAGCCAGATCCAGCGGTTTTGAAAGAGTCGACCGGAAAATAGAAAAGAGCTCTCGCTGCGGCAGGCGAACACGTTAGCCATTTGAGACATGGTTAATGCCGTGAAAATGATCGTGCGCCAGTGATCGACCCCTTTGGCTTCATTCCAAAATATCGCAGCGGTGCCCAGCGAAGCAATGCAGATCAACGATCCAATCCAGAGTAAATCGAACAGCATTTTTCGGTTGAAGATCGGTTCGTTCAATGGCAATGGCGGGCGCTTCATCGCGTTGGCTTCGGTTGGTTCGACCGCGAGGGCCAAACCGGGCAAGCCATCGGTGACAAGATTCACCCACAGGATTTGCAGTGGTAAGAGTGGTAGCGGCCAACCGAGCAAAACGCCGATTGTCATGACCATGACTTCACCGATGTTACTCGACATCGTGTATTTCACGAACTTGCGAATATTGTCATAGACCGTGCGACCTAGTTCCACAGCCTCGACGATGGTTGAAAAATTGTCGTCCAGCAGAACCATGTTGGCGGCCTGCTTGGAGACATCGGTGCCAGTGATGCCCATCGCCACCCCAATATTGGCTTGCTTCAACGCAGGCGCATCGTTGACGCCGTCTCCAGTCATTGCGACGACCTCATTGTGACGTTGAAGGGCTTCGACAATATTAAGCTTGTCAGCCGGCGCAACACGAGCGAAAACGGAAACCTCTTTTACTTTGCCGCTCAATTGCCCGGCTGACATTTGGGAAAGCTCGGTTCCGGTGATAACTTTGTCACCAGCGTCGATACCGATTTGATTCGCAATGCTGAGCGCCGTCAGTGGATGGTCACCGGTGATCATGATCGGTCGGATACCGGCGGCTTTGCATTGTGCGACCGCAGAGCGTGCCTCTGGGCGCGGTGGATCTGTCATTGCGATTAGGCCGACAAAGATCATATTGTGTTCGAAGCACTCTAGATTCGTGACCTCATCTTTTTGCAAATTACATTTGGAGTCTTGTAATGGGAAATCTTGAATGGGTCGAATTGCGACGGCTAGTACTCGGTTGCCTTGGGAGGCAAGACTATCACGTGATCGTTTTATGCGAGCAACGTGGGCTTCAGTAAGTTGAACAGGAGAGCCTTCGATGTGCACGCGATCAGAAACTTCCAACAACCGGTCGACTGCGCCTTTGCAGAAAGCGACGTGACGCGCGTCTTTTTCAAAGATCGGAAACGGCAGACCTTCGACATTGTGTATCGTTGTCATCCGTTTGCGGTCAGAGCTGAATGGTACTTCGGCCACTCGTGGCATCTCTTCGGCGGCCACCTTTTGATTGACACCCAATTTGGCGGCCACCTCGACCAGAGCACTTTCTGTCGGCTCGCCAACGGCATTGGGCTGAGGTTCGACGTCCTTGAGTTCGGCATCATTGCAAAGTGTCGCGGCGAGCAGCAGCGTGCGCAGGTCTTTATTCAACTGACGATGTTGATTTACTTCGAACAGGTAGTTGGCTACGTCCAGCTTCGTGACTGTCATTCTGTTTTGGGTAAGTGTTCCTGTTTTATCGCTGCAGATCACTGATACTGAACCAAGTGTTTCCACCGCGGGCAATTGACGTATCAAAGCGTTTCGTATGAACATTTTGCGAGCCCCGACGGCCAGTGCCACGGTTGCGACAGCAGGAAGCCCTTCGGGCACGATCGCGACGGCCATGCTCAATGCGGTCATGAGCATGAGTTTGACTGGCTGTCCTGAGATCATACCGGCAGCGAAGACCAGAACTACAATAAGGATCGCGAGCAGCGCAAGAGAACGGCTCAGCTGAGCTAATTTGGTTTGCAGCGGCGTCGGTTCGGGAGCGACGGTTTTCAACGAACTGGCGACCTTGCCAAGTTCCGTGCTCATGCCCGTGGTGGTCACGACTCCGATTCCATGCCCGCGCACCACCATCGTTCCGGATCGTGCCATATTGGTTTGGTCGCCCAACGGAAGGTGAGCGGCTTCAATCGCTGCTATCGTCTTTTCAATGGGCAATGACTCGCCCGTAAGCGCCGATTCGTCGGTCAGCAGATTGCTTTGTTCGAGCAATCGGCAATCGGCAGGCACGAAGTATCCGGCCTTCAACGAGACGACATCACCGGGGACGACTTGGGCAGCGGCGACCGTTTTCGTTTCGCCGTCACGAGTCACCGTTACATCGGGGACGGAAAGCTTTTTCAATTCGGCCAGCGATTTCTCAGCGGAGAAGTCTTGCCAAAAGCCGAGGGCAGTGTTCAACACGATAATCGCCAATACTGCGATAGCATCGGTGGCTTCTCCTAGGACTAGAGAAATCAAGGCGGCGAAGATCAACAGCACGACCAGTGAACTTTGTAATTGAGCGAGGAAGATGCCGGGCCAAGTGCGCCGCTGTTGTTCGTCAATTTCGTTCGTGCCGTATATCGATAGTCGCAGTTCGGCTTCGTTTTCCGACAAACCGGCTTTTGCCGAGGTGTTGAGTGATTTCGTAGCATCGTCGGGACTGAGCTGAAAGAAACTTTGACGCGGCTCGGTTGGCTCGCCGGTTGTGGTGCCGTTGGCCATGAACGCACCATCGGTCTTGGTTGAAAGGGATTCTTGCGAGATTTCGGTTCTAAGTTTCATTTGGAGCATCATTCTATGTCCTAAGGAGTCGACTTCATGCGATTGATGTCAGCGACCTGTCGCAAGCATGTCTCGCTCGCGAGCAAGGCTGACTTTCGCCAGATCGAGACCGACGATAACAAACGGGACCTCTGTGTGCTGAAGCTCTATTGCCAGATCTTGCCCCAACCGACTGAATCGACAGATGATGACGTGCTGACTAAGTTGGCTTAACTCTCTGGTCATTTTCCTTCTCCCCATTACGCGCTCGACTTCACCCTCAAGCAACATTTGTATAAAGCCACCACAAGTGTAGGCGGCTGCGGTAACGCCCAGCAGAATCAACAGGATGGTCAAAACCTGAATCGCGGCAGATGAATCCGTGTTTTCGCTGTAGCCAACGGTCGAGATCGTGACGACAACCATCCAAGTCGCCTCCAACCACGAATAGTCTCCGATCAAGCGATAGCCAATCACGGATAAGCCGAGTACTGTGGCCAGAGAAATCGCGCCGATTCGGATTCGTTGAAGTGGAGTTCGCATTGGCTATCGGGCAGTCAGTTGTTACGTTCGTTTTAACAAGCTGGAATATTGTCCGGCTTGCGTTGATGTCAAAGCAAAGTCTGTGCCGGTGCGTGCGACGAGCCAAGAAGCACGTATTGAGGTCCAGTTTGTGAGCTGAGCGCGCGGTTCCGCTCGGTTTGCACATCTTTCAACTGAAGTTTTCTTTATCCTCGGGCCTTCTGGCTTTAGTTCATCGTTGGCACTTCGTTTGCGGTTGAACAAGCTGGTTAGGCATTTGAAAACCATGGCTCAATCATGTCACTCTCCCTTTGGGAGAGTCGCCGTCTAAGCGGCGGAGAGGGTTTTGTTAGCCAAAGAACTATCGTTATTTAGCTCGTGAGAATGCAGCCCTCCCCGTCGGTGAGCCTCCGACCCTCCCGGAGGTAGGGTGGCATGAACGCTCATATTTTGGATAGTTTTCGAGATTGAGGCGCAAGAAAGAAACAATGAAATCGAACTCAAACAACGACACACAAGAATTGCTTCTTCACGAACGGGTTGACATCGAATGTTTCGGCATGACGGACATCGGGGAAGTACGCACCCTCAACCAAGATCACTTTGTGGTTGGGGATTTACATAAACACATGGGAACTGGGTATTCCAGCATCAATTTCGATGCCCCCCAAGTGTTTGGGGATCCAATGGGCAAGCTGTTGTTGGTCGCCGACGGAATGGGCGGCGCCAATGCGGGAGAAGTCGCCAGCGAACTAGCGGCTAAGTCAACGGTCAAATACCTCTTGAACTCGATGCACTGGCTTTTCCATCCGACCCAACCAGAAATCCAACAGTTTATCGACGACCTGAAAGAAGCAGCCTGCTTTTCGCACAACGTTGTACGTGATGATGCCAAGCGGCAGCCTGAGCGGTACGGCATGGGAACCACGCTGACAGTGGCCTACATCGTTTGGCCAATGCTTTACGTTTTACATGTGGGTGACAGTCGTTGCTATTTGCTGCATCAGGGCAAGCTTGGGCTGTTGACCAAAGACCAGACATTCGCGCAGTGCTTACTGGACCGTGGCCATATCTCGACAGAAGAGTTCGAAGAATCGCCCTACCAGAACGTGTTGACCAGCGCGATTGGAGTCGAAGGACAACCTGACGCGGCGGTCTACCAGCAACGTCTTTCGTACGGTGATCGAATTTTGCTTTGTAGCGACGGTGTCAATCGGCACTTGAGCGATGAGCAGATTGAATCGCACTTGCGCGCTGATCTTATGTCGGCTGACATTTGCAAGCGAATTACCCATCAAGCCAATGAGTTAGGTGGGCGAGACAATGTCACGACCGTCGTAGCGTGTTTTCTGGACCCGACACCGTAGAACAAACATCGATCAAATCAGAGGAGGTCATTGTGAATACAAGACCAATCGTGGTCATCCCTTGGGATTTTTCGCCGCATGCCCAAAACGCGTTAGATTTTGCCATTGAGTATTATGGTTCTGATTGCATCCGCGTCATTTGTGTTCTGGAGCCTGCATTGCCCTATGAGATGGGTTGGGGTGATGAGGAGGGCAGGCAGAAAGCAATCGATTTTTGCATCCGAGACTTTTTCGATAGCGCTGGCCACGCGCACGAAACGGGTCTGACGTTTTTTGCTGAATTCGGCGAACCGTCAGATGAAATCATCCAGTTTGCCAAGAACCAAAACGCTGACTTTGTCATCATGTCAACGCACGGTCGAACCGGATTGAAGAAACTATTTATGGGTTCGGTGACGCAAAAGGTGATCGGCAAGGCGGCGTGCCCTGTGATCGTCTTGCCAGCCACATGGGCGGAGACAGAAGCGAACTGAATGGTACACGTGGTAGCGGAAGTCAAAGACGCCTCGGTCGATACGACGTCCATGTGCCTGAGGGGGTTACCCTCGATTCAGCCAGACGTGGCGAATTGTGATGCTGGGCGCTGGATCACCCGTTTCAAGGTACGAAAAGTTTCTTTCATGAACTGTGAAATGCGTATCCTGCGCAAAGAGAACCGGTTTCGATTGTGGGCAAACTGTAGGCGCGACTTTTGTTTTTATGCTTTTCGATTTGGCCAACGCGTCAGTGAGCTTGGGAACGATTGCATATCCCTTTGCTGTGTAACCAACCATCAGCGCACTTAGCATACACCAAGCATAGTCACCGCGCACAAAGCGAATGATCCCCTTGTCGCAATAGTGAACCCCAACGGTGTGAGTAGCATCGACAGGCTTGCATTCAATGAAGATTCCGTCTTGGGTTCGCATGTAAACATCGCGCCCAATAACGCCAAAGATAAGATCAGGCATTTTGTCCAAGTGCGATCCGTCAAAGCTTCGTAGTTTTTCCTCCCTCGTGCCTTTTGAAATTAGGTCGCCATTGAAACCATCGACCGTGTCCGAATCGAATAGTTCGTCGATAAGTATTTCGTGTAGCTTCTGCGTAATTGTATCTTCATGAGCGGATGCAATGTCAAACTCAGATAGAGGCAGCTTGCGTACTATCGACCAAGCCACCTTAATCGCATCTTCGACGACCAAAATAATCGCAGGTGAAATTGGAGGATGTGGCGGTCGGTGCTTTGGCCTTTCTTGGAAAACTCCCAGACTCATTGCACGCCCTCGAAAGCTAAGAAATAGTCACGAAGCACGTCCGCTGCCAATAGCCTGGCGCGGCTGGGCGTCCAATAGCGATACTGATTGAGTATTCCCACGAGGACTCGTCCATCCTCTTGGCGTACAAGCCGACTTGCCCCAGTTTTCGTAGCAAGCTCTATCGTAGATTGATCGAGTATCTTGTCCCGTTCACATACTTTTGTGGCATCAATGATCTCCAGAAAACGGTACGCCGACAAATCAACCGCGCGCACAAGTTTCACCCCAAGCTTGACATCAATTCGTTTCGCGAAAGGCTGAAGAAGCTGCTTTAACCGTTGAGAGAATCTCTCGGCTTCCAACTTAGATATTGGATCACTACCACGTTTCCCAAGTTCGTCGTTCGGATCACGAACTTCCAGCGTGTCAACAACAACCTCGATGTCGCGTTTACTCAAACCAAAAAGCTGTGCGAAAAACTCATCTATGTCAGCGAACACTTTTGACTCTCGATTTGCCAAGCGCTTCGAGAGTTTTTCAATTCGTTTCCTTTGAGCGCCCGACAGGTCTTCGATGGGAACGAATGGGCATGAATCGAGATCGGCTTTGTAGAAGTACGGTCTCTCGACCCCAACCTTGGAGCTCGTACACAATATGTAGTACATCCAAAACCGGCTGTGTACGAAGATTTGCAAGTATCGCGTGAGCAGCAACCCATCTTCGTGAGTCGCAGTGGAATATCCGTAGTAGCTTTGGTTGTAAACGGCATCTATCTCGGATAGTGTGGCAACTCCTTCGGTTCGATCAGTCGACAAAGACTGTCTGATGACAACCAATGGCGCACGATAGACAGCCAACTGATCTTGGGGTGGTCTCGACAACCTTGGTCGATGCAGCGTGTCACGTTCAAACGATTCGTAATTTTCTTTTTTCGCAATAAACTCAAACGCAGACGATTTTGGTTTGGATATGTCTGGAAGACCCTTCAATGGCGTTGCATCTCGTTGAGTCCCTGCTTTCTTGTAGCCGAGTGAACTCGAAAGGCGAAACTCATTCCAATACTCACCAAGGGTACAAGACACATTTTTCTTGATTGTGCTTACCAGTTCTACATCCAAGGCGGTTCCTATGGTCGCAGCCTTGAGAATCCAATTCTCGTTTTCAATAACGTTCCCAGAAATTACAGATGGGGAATCAGCGTCGATTCGAAGTTCGCCAAGCCGGTTTGATTGTAGATCAGCTTGGGGACAAATAAACCAGAAATCATCATCTTGATTTGGTCGTTCATTGCTTGCGAACGTAAGCATGAAGGGTTGGTCCATTTCCGGCCAAACATTCGTCTTACGCACATTTGAACAATTCACAATCCCAGTGAATTTAATAAAACGGAAAAGCGCCTTACGCGCGTACGTCGAGATGTTTCCCTCTTTGAAAAGCGTCCGTGAAGGCAACGCCATCGCAATTCGACCGGATGGCTTGCACCACTCCGTTGATTTCCAAAGAAAAGGCAGATCCGGAACGTTATCGGGATTGTGATATTCGGCGGCAACATCATCGTTGTACGTTGCAAGGACTCGCTTACTTACTGAGTTCAGTTGTTTGGCAAGATCGCTGTTATTCCTGATTCTTGTCCAAGGTGGGTTGGAAATGACTAGATCAAACGCACCGTCAAACTTTGGATCAACGTGGTCGCCTAGGCTTCCGATTACTGGCCCATTATCGCATTCGTCATCTCTGCGATGATTGAATAGGGTTACGTCATCCAACGACTTGAAGCGAAGATTCTCCGGAGGAACGGGCTTGGGGTCCAGTTCAATCGCTGTCAAGTATAGACTCAAGGCCGCCAATCGCAGCGCGGAATCGCTGATATCAAATCCGCAGATTTGTTCTTCGAGGATTTTGCGGATAAGTTTTGTGTCAGGTCTGTTTCCAGTTGCTTTCCAATTCTCAAAGTACAAGCGACGAAACGCCAGAACAAGGAATACGCCTGCGCCGCACGCTGGATCAAGTACTCTGGCGTTTTGAGGATTCTCAAGGCCGTCAAAGACTTCATCAACGATCGTCTTCGCAATGCTTCGTGGGGTATAGTGCACGCTTGTGGCGCCTGATTCCTCCTCTTCCCATTCCCAGCTAAACGCTTCATAGACTTGGCTCAGCAACCCAACCGGCACATGTGCAAAATCGAAAGAAGCCCAATTGAACTGATGTTGGTAATCGTCTGACCCCACAGGTGTATGGCCACGAATGATTGCAGACAAATTTTGATAGACGACGACCGAACGGTTCAGTTTTTTGAAAAACTCCCTCGTTGGCCGTTCGTCAAACGGAAGAAAGTCGCCATTAAAGGTTTCGTCTAACCATCTGCTCGTGCGGTACGTGTTCTCAGCATCGTCAAAACACGCCCTAATTGAGTCGGCAGATTGGCATATCTTTGAAACGTCTGCTTCAGTGACGATCTCTCGGTCACACAAGAATCGAAAAAACAGCGCGCGGCCAATCAACGAAAGAGTGTTGGTTTTGCCGATACGTCTGCGAATTCGATCAGCTCCAGTTTGGAGCAAAGTGAGCATCTCGTCAAAAACGAGATTTGATTCGTCTGAATCATCGTCAGGAAAATTGGCGTGAACCAGATTCGTGAAAAAGTTAATGGATTCTCTGGAATTCGCCTGAAATTGTCGCCAGTTAGGCTGTCTGTCTGCAAGAGTTACTGGAGCGACCTCAAGAAGCCCCGGCCTCAAAATCGCGAGATACGCCCTTTCACCACGACATGCAACATTGCGACTAAGTTGCTTAAGCCGTACATCGCTCGTCGTAGGCGAGTCTGAAAGCCGAGTTGCGTTCAGGTAATAGAGAATTGGGCGGTTGCTGGTCTCGATAACGCCATCGGGATGTAAAGCGGTCGAATCTTCAAAGTCGATCAAATCGAGGTAATCTAGAACGTCCGGTGTCGGCGCAGAGAACTCCCTTATGTTCTCACGATTTACACCGTATCTTTCGAGTTGAGACGCGACATTCACACTTATTTACCGGGGCTGAGCTTCCTGCGGACAGTACCGTTCGAGATTGTAAAAGACTGTTGGCGGTTCTCCAATCCGGAAACGACGTTATTCTAAAGCATCGGTGTCCGAAGTGTCATGCGTAGGCAAGAGCCGAGAGATTCTCCACAAAATCCTAAAGTTTGAAATTCTCCAAATTGGTCAATCTTAAGTTCCATTTTGGTTTGGTTCTCAAATGCGATGTAAAAAAAGCACCTCAACAGCAATGATTCGATTTTTGCCGATCGCTCTTCAAAACTTCGCATTGCGATTCTTCAAAGGCTAACTGCCACGCGTCAACTCAATTGTAAAGCGGCTGCCTTTGCCCAATTCGCTTTCGACACTCAGCGTTCCCTGATTTTTTTCAACGATAGTGCGAGTAATCGAAAGGCCAAGTCCCATGCCACGCGCTTTGGTGGTAAACAGCGGTTCCA
>CAZDBE010000090.1:0-7472 GCA_964503675.1 uncultured Pirellulaceae bacterium
GGCGAAGGAGGTCGAGCACAGAAGGGCTTGGATAGTCAATACTCGCAATGACTCAACTAGTGAGTTGTGTGCGACTAGGAAGAATGACTTCGCGAGCTGGCGGCAACCGATCCTACAGACGCGTTTGCCGTGAGAGTCACCTTATTCGCTTGAGAAGCGTCGGCATCTTCCGGCTTCTGAGACATCACGTGAGCACCGAAAAAGACGATACCCCAGAAAGCGACGAAACCGACGATGCGAAGAAGGTTCGAGGATGAGAAGCTTGACATGTTCGATGCCAGAACAATTCTTGGCATCATCTCAGCAGTACTGTCTGGGCTGCTGAAGTTCAATTCCACGGCTTCTTTGCTGTCAGGGGAAAACCGCTGCATAAAGTCGTACCCAAGATCGACTTCAAGCACTGCTTCAGGTTTGAACGACGTTATCTCGGATTTGTCTAGCAGCAGTTCCGCATCGCCAAACTCAGCTTCGGTTACTAAGTTTCGGGCTGCATCTTTAATCTTGAAACTTAGATCGGTAAGCGAGACAGATTTGCTATTGTCCGGGTCGCAACCAACATCAACCTGAAAGGACAGGCGATTTAGCTTCTTGATCCCACGTGACTGGAAATACCTGTATAGCTCGCCGGTTGTCAACGTTCCTGCGGCGATGTCTAACGCTTCAGCATCGTCAAGAAGCGGGCAGTAGCACGGCGAGCAATAAAAGTCGCCTGCTATCTTTTTGTCCTCTGAGTTTTCATCAATCACAATCTGCTCTCCACTCACTGCACCAGTCGTAATAGACGTGCAAATCAAGGTCGCAAAGATTAGAAGCAGAACTCGGAACATTTTTGATCGAGACTTCATGGAAGTTTGTCGTCGGTGAAACAGGCTGAGAATGGCCTAAGGCAGGACTCTAATGTATCCGACGAACGAGTAATATCAACACTTTTCGGGAAAAATGACTCACCCAGTATGCATTATTTCGGATTTTCTGCTGGCAATTCACTTGCATACTGCGCTAGAAACCCACTAAACGTACTGTTCTGGGTGGGTTTGGCGGGACTTTAACGATCATCTTCATAAAGCAGTTCCAACCCGAATCGGCTTCGAAATGGGACGCCTATTAGCACCACACTGATTGGTAGAGCCACAAATCGCAGCAGCTGGCTTGACGAGTAATTGTAAAATTTCCGTGAGGACGTAACGACGGGGGATCGTATCAGTTGAAATTTGCCCAATCGTTTCAGTTCCACACTAAAAAATAACTCCTCAGCGGCGAAATACTGCTCGTCGAAGCCGCCAAAGAATTCGAAGGCGTCTTTTCGGCAAAACATATAGCAGCCTGCTGCCCAGCGTCCGCACGTTTGCCAGAGCAGGCTGACTGCATAGTAAAGCCCCATCTTAAGCCAGCCGATCGGTTGGATCTGGTCAAGGGAAACAAAGGCACCGCCTCCAACAGCTCCTTTGGATAGGGCCTTCAGAGATCCCAAAAGAGTTTTCTCGGGAACGATCGTGTCGGCATCCACAAATACGATCCAATCAAATCGCGCTTCTTTCGCACCCGCGTTCCTAACGGCTCCAATATTTCGAAGATCGACGTCGATCACTCGCGCGCCACTTTCAGATGCAATCTGTGATGTTGAATCAGTTGAGGCGTCATTGACGACAATAACCTCAAAATCGACGAGCAGTTTTGCCGCGATCCTGTTCAGCTGCTCCAAAGTTGCCGGTAGGTAGTTCTGCTCATTGTGAGCGGGCACGACGAATGAAACGCCAAGGAATCGTGAGCTGTCGGGAACAGATTTTTTTGGCTCAGAAGGGATCATGGCGAGATTATAACAGCGATGTCGCTGAAGCTGACAAAAAACACGGTGCCGGCAAGCTACCGCACGATTACTGGCCCTTTTGCCGCATAGCTTCGTACATCAAGATGGCTCCCGTTACCGAAACGTTCAGGCTATCGGCGATTCCCAGCATCGGTAATCGGAATGGCTCAACCGAGTCGAGCCGCCACTGCTCGGACACTCCAGCAGATTCGTTGCCTAATACGATCGCAGATCTCCCGGTGAGGTCCTTGTCGAAAAAAGCATCTTCCGCGTCGGGAGTGGCAACCAGAATCTTGTACTTTCGTTCGATCAACCAAGCCTGGATATCGATGACAGACGCCGTTGCGATTGGAGTCCGAAAAACGGCTCCGGCGCTGTTGCGGATGGCGTTTGGATGAAACGCATCGGTCAATGCGTCGGCTACAACCACTGCGGCCGCCCCGCTGCCGTCGGCCGATCTGACCAAGCCCCCGAGGTTTCCCGGGTTTTCTAGACCCTCGCAAACGACGATCAATGAATCGGGGCCACTACCGTCCATTTTCATTTCCAGCGCAGCGAGTTCCGTGCTAGGCCGTCGCGCTGTCATGATAACTCCGTCAGGGCGATCGCCGTAGCTCAGCGATTCAAACAGCTCGGCTGCCAGAAGGTAGAGGCAATCGTCGCCATCGGTTTTCTTGGCCAACAGCGATCGCAGTTCTTCCGGCCGCTCGGGTTGCGCCCTTCCATCACAGAGGAATACTTCCTCCGCTTGCACTCCAGATTCAATCGCTCGCAACACCTCGCGCCAGCCAAATACGATGATTCGATCCTGTTTCTTACGACCGCGCGAACGGTGCAATTGCAGGGCGTCTTTGTATCTTTTGCTGTTTGAACTGGTAATTGGTTGCATGGTGGTTTGTTCCCCCTGCCTATCCTGTACTCCAGCGAAAACAATCTCCGCTGTGGAGTGTCGCTCCTAATTGCGACTTCAGATTCAACTCTAGCGTTTCACCCGATCCAGATCGAATCTTCCGGTGGACGCGAGCGTACTGCTTCAAATCGTCGGCATCGATACCGGGCGTGTGGCAGGAGACGACCAGCATCTTAAGCTCGTCGCCTGCTAGCTGCGCCGCCAAATCCATCAATGTGGCCATGTCTCGTTGAATCTTCCAGACATCTTTTCCGGGCCCGCGACCGAAGGAGGGCGGATCTGCCACGATGATCTGATATTTTCTGCCGCGTTTCACTTCCCGTTTCATAAACGAAACCGCATCATCGACGATCCAGCGGATCGGGGCATCCCCAAGCCCTGAAGCTTGTGCGTTTTCTCGGGCCCACCCTACGGCAGGTTTTGCTGCGTCAACGTGCGTCACCGATACGCCACTTTGGGCCAGTGCCATCGTGGTCCCACCGGTGTAGGCGAATAAGTTAATCGCGTTGAGTCCGTTAACTCTATCGCGCTGGCGCTCGATCCACTCCCAATTGGCTGCCTGTTCGGGGAAGACGCCGACTTGCCCCGAAGGAGCCTGTTTCAACAGAAAACGCTTGCCGTTGTGCTCGATTGACCAGTCTTCGTCGGCACTGGAATCCGCCTCCCACTGACCGGCGCCTGATCGGTAATGCTTCTCGAAAGCGGCATCGTATTTCCAGCCATTCTTATCCGCCGCTCCAACGTCGACCGACGGCGTCTCACGACGAACAGTCCGAACTCCAAATCGCTCGAGTTTCTCGCCGCCTCCAAAATCGATCAGTGAGTATTGATCTTCTGTGAACATCAATACCAGATCCAAAGATTGGGCCGAGTCTGCTGCAATCGAAAAACGGCCTCGTGGGACACTGCCGTATCCTTTAGGACCAAGCACTGCAGGTTGTCGATGCGATAAAAGTACCGGAACGCTTCGTCGGTGATCCTTGTTCCTTCAAGATCGAGAACTGATGCTGCTTTCAGATTCTTGACCTTGTCCAGTTCCTGATTGCTCATTGAAGAGTCGCGTCCGTCGATGACTACGCGGTCGGGGTTCTTGGGGTCCGCCCATTTGTTCTTACGGCAGTACCATAAAATGCCATCCCAAAACGGACGTTGAAACCAAGCCAGTTGCGTGTGTGGGTCATGGTGAAACTGCCGAGTCTTCCATGTGGTGGCGATGTAGAAAAATGCGATTCCCATTACAAAGGCAGTCGCCGCAACGAACATTAACCCACTTGTCCCCGTAAAGACGACGAACAATGCGGCTACTATGAACGCTGTAAACATAAAATGAATCGCGACAACCAAAATCCCCGGAGGAACTCCCTCAGCAACGACCTTGGACAACCATAGCTGCATACCGGTCGACTTGATCTTGATGTCATCAATTGGTTTGCCGGTGGCTTTCTCTCGAGAACCGGATGAATAATTGCACGAGTCACAATAGCCGCGTTTATCCGTTTTTTTACCGCACTTTCGGCAGCGGCTGACATTGTCCAACGGCAGAAAGTTCGCTGTGCGAGAATTTGCTTTTGGCCCGTTGTTCCTCCGTCCGCGCTTGGTCTCAATCGCACCGGGCCGAGCGGCGCCGTCGAGGATCGGGTCATCGAAATCGTCTTGTGCAACTCTCAAATTCAACGAATCCTCTGCGTCAGCCCCCGCCATTTGGTCGTCCACTGTTGGCGCGGGGAGTTGGGCATCAGTGCGAAACTGAGGATCACTACGCGTTGGGATTTTCACCTTGCTCCCGCACTGCGGGCATTTTGCCAGACGCCCCGCCTTATCGCGCGGCGCACGAAGTTGCCGTCCGCAGGGGCGTTTTTCACCCAAAGCATCGGGCAAAATATTGGGGCATCGGAATTGGACGTGCATGGGAAGTGACGAATCTTTGGCATCCTCGAGTTCAAGGACGCGTTCCAATGATTATGGAGTGCTTCGTTGGCAACCTTTTTCGGTCGTTCGGCGTGAAAGGAATATTTTCCCTTCGAACGACGATTATAGGTCGCTTTTGATTGAAATTCGATATCGATCCGTCACACTATTGGGTTCTTGAACCAAGTATATCAGACGTTCACTTCCATGCCCCATCCGACAGGATGCCTCGATGTCGATCCAATTTACGTGTGAAAATTGCCAGAAGAATCTCAAAGTTCCTGAGAGCGCCGCAGGAAAACGGGGACGCTGCAACCAATGTGGACATTTGAACACCATCCCTGCTGCTTCTCCGGCCGAACTTGTATCGGATGTTGTAGCGAGCGATCCCGCACCACAGCCAATCGGAAGCGGTGGTGCAGCGGCGACGTACAACGTGAAATCGGCTGTGAACGGCGCAGTATTTGGGCCGGCCGATGAAGCGACTCTTCAAGGTTGGTTGGGCGAAGGACGAATCACTCCTAACTGTCAGCTGCAACAGACAGGAAGTCAAAATTGGACGCCGGCCAGCGCGATGTTCCCTGCGCTCGGTGCCGCAGCGGGTGTTGCTGCTTCTGCGACGGCGAGCAGCTCCGGTGACGCATATTCCGAGTTCAAGCAATCATTCGAATCGCCTAAGAAGCAAGGGGAACTAAATCCCTACGCCCCAGCCCTTAGCCCTCATGTTCCAGGTAGCGGCCATAATGTTTCTCGTGAGATCGTTCCAACGTCCGGTGACATCGGGTTCTGCATCTCCCACGGATGGAAAACTTGGACAGAGAACTTCGGGCTTCTGCTAGCAGTTTCGGCGACGACGATCGGAGTCAATTATGCTTTTCAGTTCCTCCAAGGCATGGTGCAGGTTGGCCTCGGTGCCGCTGGAGACATGTGGCTAATGGGTATAGGAGTAGCAGTTGTCGTGTTAATTTCACTCGTGGTTCAGGCGTGGCTTGGCCTTGGTGCCACCAAGCTGATCTGTCAATTGTGCAGAGGGGAACGGGCCGAGTATGCGACGTTGTTCGGCAATGGGGGCAGAGTGCCATTGCTCTTATTGCTAGGCTTCTTATTTTACCTGCCATTTTTCGTGGTCTTTGGAGGAGCATTCCTGTTCATCGGTCCAGATGGACTTCAGGGACCGGGCGCTGGCGAGGCTGGTGTAGCACTTGGGATTACAATGCTGGTAACCCTAGCCGTGTTCTTCATTTTGATGCTGACCGTGTGGCCCATCTACTTCATGCTAGCAGACACGAAGCTAGGCTTCGGTGAGTTGGTAAGTAAAGGGTTCAAAGTCGGTCTTAAGAATTGCTTGATTGCGATTCCAGTATTCTTCGTTGCCTTTCTGGTGGCCATGATGGGAATCTTTGCTTGCTTCATTGGGCTCATTGCCACAGTGCCCGCGGGCCAGGCGATTATGGCGACCGCTTATCTCAACATGTCTGGCCAGCTCAAGCCACGATAAAGTTTTGCAACGCAGAGCTAATCCGGTGGCGGAGCTAGTTTCACGTGGAACTGCACCGCCGTGATTAATCTGAAATGGGCTGCCCAAACACGCTTCTGTTGGGCCCGTCCAACGGACACGAAATACAACGCTGTCAGAAGTCCAAAGGACAAGGTTAGTTCAAATCCTATAGTGGAAGTTGCCAGAAGTCCCGACTCTCTTTCGAGCACGGGGAATTCTGGCGAATCCCACTACGACCAACTCGCGAATTTGGGATTTCAAATTCCCTCTGGTCGTGCCGTCCGTCCACAACGCTTAACGGCTGCGACTTGCTAGAGAGATAGCCCTCTCAGTTCAGCGTGAAACAACCCTGCCGGAATAAATTATCAATTCGGAAATCCTTCTCCAGTTCCACGTGAAACTCAACTTTTGGTCTATTTTGGGATCAAACATTCTGCTGGCGCTCATTTCTGGCTTCTCAACTTGGCATTTGAGCAGATGCGGAATCTGGTTAGGATTCTCAGGACGCGCGTGAAACATATCCTTTGGGACCCAACGAAGTCCTTTTCACGTGAAACTTTTGCGACCAAGGACGGAAGCGTGAGCCGAACAATCTGTGTTGCCAATCAGAAAGGTGGAGTCGGTAAGACCACCACCTCGATCAACCTAGCCGCCGCTTTGGCGATCAGTGGGCAACGCACATTGCTGGTGGATATGGATCCACAATGTAACGCCACGACAGGTAGCGGATATCAACCCGTCGGTAACCATCCGTTGATCGTCGACACACCGATCCACACTAGTATTCAAACATCCGCGACCAACCGCGACGGATTTCACCTTCTGCCCGGCAGTAAATCGTTCAATGACTCGGGAGTGCTAGCAGTTGCGTCTGCGGGAGCACACACCGGTCAATCGACGTCGACCGCTACTGCCGCGCCTCGATTTGCATCGGCCGATCTGGTGATGAGTCACTTGGTCGACGGCGCCACTCAATACGACTTCGTGTTGATCGACTGTCCGCCGTCGTTAGGTGCGCTAACACGCGCGGCGTTGTCGGTCGCCGACGAGGTTCTTATGCCCATCCAGTGCGAGTACTTCGCGATGGAAGGTTTGGCTCAAATGATCTCGGTAATCAAATCAGTCATGCTGGAACGTCCAGGCCAGCTGACCTTCGGCGGCATCGTATTGACGATGTACGACGAATCGCTCGACCTGACCCATGAAGTTGACACTGAGGTCAGAGAGTTCTTTGGAGAAATTGTTTTTGATACTGTCGTCCCGCGCGACGTGAAGGTTGCCGAATCACCCAGCCACGGGCTGTGTGTTCTCGACTACGCACCACGCTGTCGTGGCAGTAGAGCTTATAC
>CAZDBE010000090.1:7482-17477 GCA_964503675.1 uncultured Pirellulaceae bacterium
TTGTGCATGGAGGTGCTTGAACGTGACTAGAAAAAAACGACTTGGTAGAGGATTGGAATCGCTCCTCAATACGGTCGAAGTGGCCGGTGGTTCGATGTCAGATAATAATCTTTCCGGCGGTGTCGCCGTGGCTGAGAAATCGCCTGCGGTTGTGACTGCTCCCACGGTTCCGCATGTAGAGATCCTGAAGGAAGCTCGCCCGTCGAATGTGCCTACTAGTGCTCAGGCAACTCCGATGACTAATCTGGCGCCCGCGCTGGAGGAAAACGCGGTAGCCGAGCCTGCAGACGGAGATGTTTTGAATCTGAACGTGTTTGAAATCGAGGACAATCCGTTCCAGCCGCGTCGAGAGTTCGGTGAATCGGAACTGGCATCGTTGTCCGAGAGTCTCAAAGAGCACAACATCCTGCAGCCGATTCTGGTCAGGATAGTGGACGGCCGTTACCAACTGATTAGTGGTGAACGGCGCTTACGGGCTGCAATTAAAGCCAATTGGCAGACGATTCCCGCTCGAATTCGCACCGCCGACGACCGGTTAGTGTCAGAACTTGCGATTGTTGAGAACCTTCAGCGAAAAGACCTCAACGCGATCGAGAAAGCATTGTCATTCCGTCGCTACATTGATGAACACAATTGTACACAAGATAGTTTAGCCAACCGATTGAAGATTGACCGTTCCACGATCGCCAATCTGATTCGGCTTTTGGATTTGCCTCGCCAAGTCCAGGACGCTGTTCGAACGCAGGTGATTTCTGCCGGGCACGCCCGCACGTTGCTGCCGCTCGGCGATGAAGACTTGCAAGCCGAATTTTGCAGCCGCATTGTGCGTGAGGGAATCAGTGTACGGGCGACGGAAAAATTGGTGGCCGATTATCTGTCTTCCGATAGTCTCGCCGCTTCGTCGATCGCTCCGACAACGCGAAAAAACGGTCGCAGTTCGCACGTCGATCAATTAGAGACGGAACTTAAGATGGCGTTGGGCACGAAGGTTCAGATAAAGCAAGGGACTCGAGAAAAGGGACAAATCGTCGTCCACTTCTCGAACTCAGCCGAATTTGAGCGATTGAAGTCGTTAATGGGAGGGTAACCTAGAAACCATGAAATACTTGGGACTGCTAGGCGTTCTCGTAATCGTTGCGCTCGTTATGTCACCGCTTTTAGCAGAAAAAATTGCTGACAAAGTACGACTGTTTGACGGTCAGTCGTTTGCGGGCTGGGAAGGTGACCTTGAAAACACTTGGCGCATTGAAGATGGGACTCTGACCGCGGGCTCGCACGAAAAAGAGGCGGCAAGAAACGAGTTTCTTGCCACGAAGCAGGTGTTCGGGGATTTCGATCTGACTTTGAAATTCAAAGTCATCGGAGATCACAAGATCAACGCGGGTGTGCAGTTCCGCACCAAGCGTATTGCTGACCACCACGAAGTCATTGGATTCCAAGCCGATATCTCACCCGCGTTCGACGGGAACCTCTACGACGAGAGTCGTCGCCGCACATTTCTTGCAAAACCCGATGAAACGCTGCGAAAGAAGGCTCAGGCGGCCGTGGGAGAAAACGGCTGGAACACCTATCGCATTCTCGCCGTGGGCAATCGAATTCAGCTTTGGCTCAACGGTGTTCAGACGGTTGACTATACAGAGACCGATGATTCGATCGAAGAGAGCGGCGTCATCGCTATTCAGATACACGGAGGCATGAAGGGCACGATCTCTTACAAAGATCTCATCTTAAGGCGGTTGGATGATTGATCGTACCGCCATTGAGGACCAAGATGGTGCTTGTAAGCGTGACTGCGGACAGCGTTTCGAAGCGGTGCGTAAGGGTGTCTATAGGGAGATCATTCCTACGGGCTCAGAAAAAGAGCTCTTTTCATTGATCTGGTGAACCTTTATCGCCGATCAGACACCAGTAATGCAGCGATCTGGGTGCTTTCTTGGTCGCGAAAAATGTGAAAACAGAGATTGCAACAGCTTAAGAGGGCCAGTACCATACGGCCTTGAAGCGATAGCGATCATATCGTTTTCTACGACTCGGGGTGTAGCGCAGCCTGGCTAGCGCACCTGGTTTGGGACCAGGGGGTCGGAGGTTCGAATCCTCTCACCCCGACTAATAACGATCGTCATCGCAAGATTGGCGATCGTTTTTTTGTGCATGGATGGTAAACAAATGGACTCATTGTGGTTTGATGACGTCGAGGTCGGCCAGAAATGGTTGAGTCCCGCGCGTACGCTGACTGAAAGCGATGTGGTCAATTTCGCTTCGATGACGGGCGACTATAACCCGCTTCATGTTGATCATGACTATGCCGCCCAAAGCATTTATCGACAGCCAATCGCCCATGGTTTACTGGGGCTTTCTTGGGTCGCTGGACTGGGCAGTGCCGCGCCCCTGATGAGGACGCTGGCTTTTACTTCTGTGAAACAGTGGGAGTTCTTATTGCCGATCTATTTCGGTGATACCGTTCACGTGGTGACGCGTTGCCTTGAGAAGACGCCCAAGGGCAAAAAATCCGGACAGATTGTCTGGGAGCGGCAGTTGGTCAACCAGAAGGATCAAGTCGTTCAGCGGGGCCAGTTCGAGACGCTGGTTGCGATTGAGCAGTCACTAGAAAACGACGCTAACGATTTGCCGAGTATCGATTTACCAACGATCGATTTGTCGATTTCTGACTGGCACTCGGTCGATGTTTCGCAGGGCCTTCAAGGTCCTAAGTTTGCCGACGGATCTCTAAAGAAACGCGCTGGAGAGTAAAGTTGAGTCGGTCGTATGCAGCGGTGACTGGACGCTGCCTTGGTAGTGGAAGTCGTCAAGACTTTCGAAGCCCTTAGAAACCGCTCGATATTCTTAACGAATTCCGCTACGACAGAAATCGTTGCCTCTATGAGTTTGGCCAGAATCACCGGTCAAGGAATGACCGGTCCACTTTTGCCAGCACTTCTGCCATCACGGTACTTGCACGTGCGTCAGAGCCAGAATGTCGCTAGTCTTCGGCTTGAATATCATCACATTCAGCACATTCGGCAAACTTCACTCAAGCCCCAATATTGGGAACGTCGATCTCCGGAAAGACTATTCATGCGCTCATTTCACGAGCTTCACCCAATTTCCAGTAAAAAATGACAAACCAGCAAATCAACATTCACACACCGATTGTCAAGAAAACTCTTTGGAGCCGAAGGCTGTTGGCCTTCATGGTCGTTGCCCTAGCCTCCTTCTTGTTGCTTAGTCTTTCGTGGCCACTTTCAGTTAGAAGCTACGTGAGTCGTGGCTCGGTTGAGGTCGACGTCATTAAGACGCCGGTTGCGACTGGTTGGTTCGAGCAACAGCTGGCACAGATCGTTCAGCGGCACACGTCGGACGAAGCCGTTTTTCGATTGGCCCAACAAACTCATGCTGTGATTCAAGGTCACGCATTGGCAGAGTTTTCCGCCGAGAACGATTTTTCTTCCCGATTTGGCGTGCGACTGGTTAATGGGCATGAAGAAGGCATCTTCCGTGTGAATATTTCCTATCGAGGAAAGGGCACCAAAGCGGAAAACTACATGGTGAACCTTCTGACCACCAACATTGCCAAAGACTTTCTGGCCTCGCCACACGCGAAGCTTGGGACCGGCAAGATCCTTTCACCCACGGAATTATCGTTACCGAACAATGCTCAAACGGCCGAATTGCTCGCTCAATCGGAACAGCTGAACCAAGAAGCACAGGAAATATTGGCTCGTCTGGAATCCGGGACCATTCGTAGTGGTGGATCGGGATTCAGTACAACCAATGCGTCTCCATTTATGAATGTAGGCCACTCATCCGCACAACCGGTAAACAACCAAAACGAGATCGCCGAACTGAAGCGGACGGTGGGGAAACTCTCTGGATTGGTCGAAAAATCAGTCGCAAATGGGAATGACGTAGCGTTCTCGGTTCGAGGGGTAAGTGCTCAGCCACCTGTGCCAGTCGGAGGCGTTCCGAAGTTTCCACAAGTCTTACTCTTGTCAGCAGTTTCTGGATTGTTGGCGTCAGTGGTCACAATTGCCTACCGCCCATTCGAGAACAAGGGGTTTGATAACATTGCAAGTGTCGTTCACAAACTGGGCGTTCCTGTCGTGGCCACTTTAGGTGATGTCTCGGAGGACGGTCACACTTACAGCTCTTCCGGTCAGGTACCTTGGGCAAACCATGTGGTCCATTTTGCTGAACTGATTCTGTTCGCCGTCACGATTATTGCCATCGGTTTTTGCGTGTTAAACCCTGAGATCCGTTCCGCGTTCGCCGATAACTTGTTCCATGGATTCGCACGAATTGCTTGGATGTTCCAAAACAAAATCCGTGGCTTAGCCTACACCGCCACGAAACAAACCTATGAGTCCAAACCAAAACTGTACTCATCTTTGCCCAGCATAGCTCTTTAGGATTTCGTCATGTACGAACAAACTTTTCAGTTTTCATCACGGCCATTCAATAACGTTCCGCGGATTGAAGACTTTTTCGCAGGAACCTCTTACCAGCAAGCGATGGACGTTGCTCACATGTGCGTGGATCGATCGACCGGACCAGTAGTGGTGGTTGGGTCAGTAGGCATGGGCAAGTCTCTGATGCTGCAGAAAATCGGACAGTCATTTGACTCTCGTTTTGATGTCGTCCACATCGAATGCTCGCGACTTGAAGAGCGATCGGAGCTTCTGCAGTCGATACTGTTCGAACTCAAGTTGCCCTACGCCGGGCTTGCCGAAGGTGAGTTACGTCTGAGCCTCATGGGGTACCTCAAAGAGAATAAAGGCGATAACGACGGGGTTCTGTTGTTGGTTGACGAAGCCGATCGACTGTCTGTCGAACTGATTGACGAGCTGCGATTGATCACCAACCAGATACGCGACGGCCGCTCTCTAGTGCAGTTGGTCCTTGCTGGGACTCAGCGGCTTGAGGATTCACTGACCGATGCGAAGCTGGCGTCATTTAACCAGCGCATCGCTGCTCGATGCGTTTTGCAGAATCTGAGTAAGAGCGAGACCGAGCAGTTTATCTACCAACACATCCAGCAAGCCGGTCGCTCGGGTGGAGACATCTTCGATGATGAAGCTATAGACGAAATTCACCAGAACACCGATGGCTGCCCACGGTTAATCAACCAACTTTGTGATCAGTCTCTTCTGCTCGCGGCCAGTCGCAACAAACAGCCAGTCGACCGCCCACTGATCCGTGAAGCTTGGGCCGAGATGCAGAACATGCCCGTCGTTCACGAGGTTGCAGACTCGGTGAATGCCGATAGCAGTAGTGAGTCTGGGTTTGTGGTTGAGTTTGGACAGCTAGGTGATAATGAAGCTGCATCTCAATTTGAAGACAGCCATGTTGAGCTCGTAGGGGAAGACCCGTTTGCGGCTCAGCCATCGAATGAAGATGCCGATGACGAAGACTCCAAAGAGTATTTAAATGAGGATGAAGTCCGCGCGGAAGGTCAGGACTATGAAGATACCGTTGACGATCAGAGCGATGAGGTCACCGTCGACGACAATCACGACGCCGAGGGAGAAGGTGCCGCAGCGTCAGCCCCCGATGGAAGACACGCCACAGCCGCAGCCCTAGCGGCCACAGCGTTTGCAGCCAATGCCGTCAACTCCGATCCGTTTGCTCCTCAAGAGGAAGATCGGCGACTAGAAGACGGCAATACGGAATCTGAAAGAATCGCATCTCTGGAGCAGGAGCAGAATGAACTTCTTGACCAAACTCGTGGTCAAGATGCATCTGGTTCTGAAGAAGTCCGTTCTGCATTCGAAGACCTAGGCCTTGATCAACAAGGGGTTGAGCCCCCTGTCGTTGACGAGATGATTCCAGCGAATCCATTTCAACTTCCCGAAAGCGCTGAGAATAGTTCTGACGCTGACGAAGAGAACGAACCAAGCCCTGCCTCTTTCGAAGTGGAGACAGCTGTCGAAGCCACAGGGAATGCCTGGAAGCAAGAGGAAGACTTGAGCCCAATGGCTCAATGTAGCATTGAAGAACAGCTTGGTCTGGTGGAACCAGATGTGCCCGAGCAAACCTCATTTCATACACCAGCGTTTGAACCTCGGCCGTACGTCGAATCAGAATCGTTTCAAAATCAAAGTGACGAATCTTCGCAAGACGAGGACACTGATTCGTTTGCTCCAGCGGCAGACTCGATTGACCCATTTGCGGAGTCATTCGAAGAGGAAGAAATGCTTCAAGATGCGTACTCTCCTTTCGTGGCTGAGCAGAATCAAGCTTCGCTGGAGGTTACCTCAAGTCAACTCAGCCATCTCACACCCTTGGATGCAGTCGACGACACCAATGTCGACGAGGACTCCAATCAATGGAACTCTCAGACACCTGAGCTGGCAATTGAGGAACTCGATGCAACGGGAGTCTCAACCGATTCAATTCCGGCCGAATTAGAGGCCATCAGTGAAGGCGACTTCCTTTCCACCAAAGAGGTGCAGGCTACAGAAGCGTTTAGCCCAACTCATTCGTCACCTCCGCCAGTGGATGTTTGGCAGAACAACAAAGAAACAGCTTGGGACCCAAGTCAATATAAAGTGCCAGCTGAAGTCGAGTCCGAAACCCCAGCGTCCTTTCACCCTGTCCCATCGGTGTCAACAGAACTTGGGCCGATATCCCACTCAACCGAGGACGCTCCACAAGGGACTTCTGCGTTTAACGAGGATCCGTTCGCCCCGCAAGAACCGGCCCAAGAGGAGACGGTCTATCCTCAATCGCAGGTAGCGCCACCAATTGATGAAGATCTTGAAGCACTAACCAGCGATCTTGATTCGATTGCGACATTTGATCTCGATGGTGATCCTCATGTTTCGGAAGTTGGGACTGTGAATTCGGAAGAACATTGCGAAGAAGTTACCAGCGGGCTGATGGACCTGAACGATCTCGTGCCTGGCCATATGCTTGAGCAAATGGAAGCAACCAACCACGTTCAGAATGAGTCTGTGCCAAATGCTGCTGCCGGAGGTGAGGTGTCTGACGATGCTTTCGCTTCCAAAGAGGCAAATGAGTACTCGCGCGAAAGTTTTGCAGTCCCCGAACAGTCTGCCGGATTCGCAGTACCCTACTCTGCTCACGCCTCTGTTAACGATTCGGTATCGCCAGAGGCTGCGGCCCAGGCCGAAGCGCGTCGCAAGACCGAAGAGTTTATGCGTAACTTTCACGCGCAACGTGACCTGCAAGTTTCGAGCGATTCCGAGCAAGTGCAGCCCATTGAACCGCCTGCAGTTTCTGACGCTTTCGTGGCACAACCTGAAGGTCAGTCCCAAGAGATCCTTAAAGAAATATTCTCGCAACAGCAAATCTTGGACAACGTTCACTACACAGAACCCTCGGCTTCACTACCTGAGCAATCAAGCGAGACTCCCGTTGGCAATGACCAGTTACTGGGCGGACACGGTGCCGACTCCGTCTCGGTCGAGACTCCAGTCACCGGTTACCCAAGCTACCAGCAGGCAGGCGAACCGCCAGCAGCTGAAGATGATCGCGACATGCTATACGTCAACGAGACGCAGTCTTACTCACCCCCACAAGCTCCTGAACCACCGCAGCCTCCTCCTTTTCCCAACGTGGAAACCTCGACCGGAAACGCTCAACGAATGGACTACAACCAGCTCTTTGATCAACTTCGAAATTCAACACCCGAACAATAGACAGAGTGTTGTTGACAGACGCCAGCAACTTCTGGATCGTGCTTGTTTGACGATTGAACAGGTCGTGCCTTAACCGGCTGAATCAGGCGACTAAACCACTAGACTAAACCACCATTAACTGCGTAAGCCAGTATCAGAGGCCAAAATGACATCGACACTTTCCAGCCACTCAGGCCGGCTATGGCTTCAGGCACACCTTTCGGCGAACACAGCCGGCGATGATTTGGCAACAAAGATCCCTGACTCGGATCCCAAGTGTATTGGAATTGCAGATTTAGGTTTGCTCAATACTGCCCCAATGAAGAATTCCGCAGAGCACGCTCCTGTGCCGCCATTGGCTATGCCATCGACACAAGCTGAGTTTGCGACGCGATCAATTTACAATCAGTTGCACGGCACCGAAGAGGCACCTGCAGTTGAACACATGAACTCTCTTCTCGTGCCAAATATGAATACTTCGCAATCAAACCAGTCGGACGCTAGTACCACCGATCATCAGATCGTTTTCGTCAACATTCCGAATGTTTCTTCGCCTGTTTATGCTACCGATAATGATCAGATGAAGGTCATTGAAGTGCCAGATTTGGACACTATCAAGTCTGCAAAGGAATTGGGTGATCAACCAACCAGTGAAATTTCTGCGTTGGTCGATTCAATTTTCGAGCGGTTTCCATTGGCAGCTTCGACCGTGTTGTTATTTGTTGGCACTGAAGAGAATCCACACGTTGATGAAACTTGTGCGCGAGTCGCTTCGGCGATCGCCTCACGTAACATCGGTGACGTGCTTTTGATTGACGCCGACGTCGATGGTCGACGGCTAACCCAAGCAAGCGGCTTGGTCAGTCATGAAGGATTCTTGGAGTGTATCAACCGCAGTCAGAACTGGCGGAAGAAAATTGTTTCACGCAATGAGTCTTCGTTCGGGTTTCTTCCCGTTGGTAATTGTGAGATGGATCGCTGGAACGCAAAACAGCTCCTGATAAATTCTGTAGCTGAGATGAAACAGGATTTCCAGTTTGTATGTGTTTCTGCAGGAAGTGCTCATAGCCCTCACGCCAAGCTTTGGTACGACTTGTGCGAAGGCAGCTACTTGGTTGTCAGCCTCAAGTCTAGCAATGAGACATACGCAAAATCGTCGGTCAACGAACTACAGACTGGCGGAGCGCGGTTGCTTGGTTGTGTCGTGACCGATGTTGAATAAAATGGTCGAAACTCGAACATCAGATCAGAATTGTTAACCTGCGTTTCATTATTCTGTCCTCTGGGCTTAGAGTTCGGCGAACCCTTTTGAGACTACTTCATTAGCCGAATTTTGGCGAATGTAGCTTCATTTCTTTGAGCTGTGAATTCAGTCGTATACTCCGGGGATAACTCATGCACGTTTTGGTAACTGGTGGCGCTGGATACATTGGCAGCCACACCTGCCTTGAATTGCTAAATAGTGGCCATCAAGTAACTGTGATCGACAACTTGGTCAACAGTTCCCAAGAGTCTTTGCAGCGAGTTGAGAAACTGACGGGCAAGAACGTTAAGTTTCATGAGGCTGATCTGCGTGACCGGGAAGCAATGGTCAGGATCTTGGGTAGTGAAAAATTTGATGCGGTCATCCATTTCGCAGCACTCAAGGCCGTTGGCGAAAGCGTGGCCAAGCCGCTGGAGTATTACGAGAACAATTTGACTGGAACGTTAAATGTCTGCTTTGCGATGCGCGAGCATGGCATTAAGAATTTCGTCTTCAGCTCAAGTGCTACCGTATACGGGATTCCGAAATCGTTGCCGCTGACCGAAGAATCCGATACTCCCATCCATGAAGTGACCAATCCCTACGGGCGTTCAAAATTGATCATGGAGTATATTCTGCGCGATTGGCAGGCATGTGATCCGTCGGTCAACGTAGCGCTGTTGCGTTACTTCAACCCGGTCGGGGCACATGAGTCGGGCGATATCGGCGAAGACCCAAATGGGATTCCTAACAACTTGCTGCCTTATGTGTCGCAAGTCGCCGTGGGTAAGCTTGAGAAGTTGCGAGTCTTCGGAAACGATTACGACACGGCTGATGGAACTGGTGTGCGTGACTATATTCACGTCGTCGATCTAGCGGTTGGGCACGTTTTAGCACTCAAGAAGCTTGAGCAGAACCCTGGAGTGGTGACTTACAACCTTGGCACTGGGCAGGGCTATAGCGTACTGGAGATCGTGAAAGCGTTCGGAGTTGCCGCCGAGAAAGAGATTCCGTACGAGGTTGTGGATCGGCGACCTGGCGACATCGCCGCCTGTTATGCGGACCCTGCCAAAGCCGCCAACGAGCTAGGATGGACCGCAGCGCGCGGCATTGAA
>CAZDBE010000090.1:17487-18383 GCA_964503675.1 uncultured Pirellulaceae bacterium
TAAGAATCCGAACGGGTACAAGGGTTAGAATCGCATCTGTCGCCAATGAAAGGGTCGTTCCACGAAGAGCTGGCGGATTTCTTGAAGAAGCTGATGCAATCCAAATGATGTGGTGAACGTTGCAGACATCGGTTGATTTGTTGTAGTTCTCACTGGCAGCTAGCGGCCCTTCAAAGCTGAATTGACCGGTAGTGGGATTCGGCAGAATTCCTGATTCGGGCGATTTCTTGGCGAAATCCTCTACGTATTCTATTCATTTCATCTCTGACAAACCATCAGAGGGTAATGCTCAATGATCGGGTAGTGGACGAACTTACGAATCACTGCGGCTGAATACGTTGCGGCGCTCGCAGCATATTTCTCTACTTAAATGCCTTCTTCCGTCGTCGCCCAAGCAGAACCAAGCCAGAAAATCCAAGCACCGCTAAGGAACCGGGCTCTGGAATCGTTTCGGGAGAAAACGTTCCGGTGAAGTCGTCGATCACAAATCGCGTTCCCGTCGTCGTGGCGTCAAGAAGAGCATACGAAGCTACGCCCGGAAACGATACTGATATCAGTCCTTCTGGAAACCCGCTGACCCCCGATCCTAATCCGGTGGTGATCGGCAAGAGCTCGCCGCGCTGGAAAGTTGCGCCAAGTTGATTGTCTGCCTGATCGAAGACCTCTATGAGCAGCCCTTGGTCAAGTTCGCCCACGTCGGTCAGCAATGCAAAGCCAACTTGCAACGGACCTGTGGCTCCGCCTAGGAAATCAACTCGAATATCTGGGGCGCTAAGTGAGGAGGTCTCCAACACTTGACCAGTCGCATGGACTTGAGTGCTAGGGTCGGGGCCTCCCGTATTGAATCCACCGGGATTTGTGGTTGAGAAGCGGACATCATCGATGCCGTCGTTGTT
>CAZDBE010000091.1:0-18141 GCA_964503675.1 uncultured Pirellulaceae bacterium
CGTAGCCGGTTGTGTACTCGCCAGTACCAACCATCAGAACACTCATCTTACTCATATCGTTAACTCTTATCTGTGTGAAATCAAATTCGCAATCGGTAACGACAATGGTTAATTGTCGCTCGAAGGGCTTACAGTGGTCGCTTGGAAAACGACTCGGCCCGATAGCGGCTCGGACAGCTTCTTCGGCTCGCCCTGTGGTCCAAGGTTTTCTGCATTGGCGAACTTGGTTCCAACGCCCGGCAGCTTATGAAACAAATGAAGTCCTCCACTTTCAGGATAATGCCACCACGCATGCACTGGCCCGACTCCGTTTTTTTCGTTTCGAGTTTCGTCTGCATTCTTTGGACGCAAGACACCCAGTGATGCAGGTGCGTCGGTGTCAATCAAGAGAGTGCTGCCCGACTTTAGATCAAGACGCATCCATTCCACATCGCCGAAGATCCCTTTGAATTCAGGCTTGCCCCAGTTCAGTCCAGTTACATGATCGTTGTACTCAGTTTCCCAAAGTCCAAACTGAGGTCCCTTCAGGCGGTTGCTCCAGATACGGTGTGGTCCGGCTCCAAGCCAACGCTTCGATGCTACGTTTGAATCGTCGAGGTCGAAACCAACAGCACAGTAGGCCAACGCATCATCGATCGGTGCAAATTCATAATCTAGAGTGGCGGTTCCATCCGGCGATACGGTCCAGCGGAATGTGGATCCGTCGGCGGCGTTCTTGGAATCGACAACAATTGAATCACCCTGACGGCTGACATTGGCCTTCCAGTCGCCGGAAAATTCCAACGCCTTTTCCAACGTGCCCGCATATCGAAGCGGTCCCTTTGCAAGTCCAGTTTCCTTTCCGGATATCGAACACCCGATCAGCTGGCCGTTGTCTGGCGAGAATGACCAAACGATTTTGCCCGTTATGACCTCAAATGGATTTCCGTCGGCCTGTTTAACTTCGCCACTTCCTTTCGCGGGCGCCTTGGCCGAGCCAACCTGCCACGACCATTTCATAAGCTCGACGCCAGTGCGAGAGAAAGCAGCGAGTTCCAGCACGCTACTTTCTTTCCAGTCTCCCGGGAGGGGAAGTTTCAACGTTCCATTCTCGCCCGGTGCGATGCTCGGTCCATCCAACCGCCCTTCCGAGCGGACCGAACTTTTGGCCGCCTCCGAAAGTGGACCCGTGCAGTCCAACAGCTTCCAAGCAAACGAACATTCACTTAGCGGAGTTTCATAATAACGATTCTCGACAGGAATCTTTCCGCTGAAATTCTCAGGGAGTTTCTCCATTTCAATTTGAACCGGTGACCAGATTTCACGAACAGTGAAATAGCTGGCTTCCTTTTCACCGTTGGGGCCCACGATGCCGTCGGCAGATTGATTGCCTGCGGTATCCAGTTTCCCGTCCATATCTGTACGTGAGAGCGCGGCGTCAGCCCAGCACCACAACACTCCACCGCAAGAGACCGGAGAATCTCGCATAGTATTCCAAAGATCCTCCAGTCCCGCGCCGTGGCCACCATCGTAAAGACCATGCAAGAACTCCGTTTGCAGATAGAGCTGTGGGTGACTGATGCGCTTCAGCAGTTCCTTGTACTCCGGATAGTGTTTTGTGTTGACGCCCTCGAAATAGGTCCACGGATGGATGACCGGGCGATCCTGTAGATCGTACAAGTGATAGAGATCATCGACCTCTAGGTTGAACCCGTTCTCATTGCCGTTAGCCCAAAGAATGACCGAGGGGTGGTTCTGATAAAGCGACACCAACTCGTAAACGATGTTTCTAGCGATCGGAGTTTCAACAACCGGGTCGTGCCAGTTTGTGAGTTCAGTAATCACCATCATGCCCAGCTCATCACAAGCTTCCATGAACTCAACGGTCGGTGGCATGTGGGAACGTACCAAGTTCACGTTCATCGCTTTGATCGCCCGAGCATCTTTCCAAATGCGCGCCGAGTCCACGGCGCGTCCATGCTCGGGGTCAAAGACGTTTCGGTTCATGCCCTGAATCATGATGCGCTTGCCGTTGAGATACAGTCCCTCTTTCGGACGCAGCTCAAAGGTGCGAAAACCAAATCGATCCACTTTTTCCGATACGATTTTGCCTTCGTTCTTAAGAGAAACTTTGACCTGATAAAGATTCGGGTACTCCGGCGACCAAAGCACCGGATCAGCCACTTTCGTGTTCAACCGAATCCGGCCCGTCGCACCATGGATCGTCGCCGTCATTGGCTCGCCAACGTTTTGCCCGTCGAGCGTCTGTATCTGAGCGATCAGTTCATCAACGTAAAGTTTGAACTCCTCACGAAAGCGGGTCGGATGTTGAACTTGCGGAAAGACGTCCATGCGAAACGTTCCATCAGCGCGGGCATCAATGGCGACCCGGTTCACAAATTCTTTGGGTTGAACCTCAATATAGACCGGACGATAGATGCCGCCGAAGATCCAGTAGTCCGCCTGTCGCTCGGCCTGATCCAGACCTTCGTAATCAGGCTTCTTTTTTACCAAAACTTCGAGCGTGTTTTCCTCCCCGTATTTGATATTCGTTTTATCAAGCGTGAATCGGAACGGGACGTAGCCGCCAAAGTTTGGATACCCGAGCTGCTTGCCGTTGAGCTTTACGGAGGTCTGGGTCATGGAGCCTTCAAAGACTAGTCGGACATGTTTCTTCTTTTTCCATTCCCACGGAGCCTTGAATGTAGTCCGATAGGTTCCTGTTTCGGCATGCTTGGTGCCAAACTTTTCGCGCCCGTAGTTGTAGTTGCCAAAGCCGTGCTGCTCCCAGTTGGACGGCACGGGAATCTTTGTCCACTCGTCACTCCTGCGACCTTCGGAACACTTGAAGTCCCATTCTACTGCGTCCGATGGTCCTTTTCCCGAAAGGTAGATGCGTTCTGCTTCTTGAGGTGCAGCATCCACCACCGATGTGCTAAATGCTGCCAATAGTAAAAGGCAGAATGTCGAGATTAGGTGTAGTGTCTTAATCGTGTCTTTCACAATTGTTGTTTCTTCCAAATTATCGGACCTTTATCACCTAGTATTTGCCCCAGAACATGCCCCGATGGTGGTTAGAAACATAGCAAACATAATACTCGCGAGGCATGGTGGGAAACGTAGTAATCTTTAACCGACTAGTATCTGTTGGGTATCGGATCAATTGCCTATCTGCAGGAGAAAGGCCTGATGTGCAGTTACTCGTCGAGGCTCGCGGGATCAAGGCAGGATCGGGGTCGTGGGCTCGGCATCACTTTTGAAACCGGCAACACCCTTCTTGAAGAAATGAATCTTGTCGATTCGAAATCCGCCGGAGCGACCGAGGATCCAGAAATAGTGATCACCCACGGTAAGGTCATAAATCGGCACCGAAAAGTGACCATCTGTTTTGGCGACGCTACCGTAGTTGTCATGAGTGGTGTGCCATGAAAATTCCGTTCCTTCGTCAAACTGTTTCTGATTGATCGAGTGGTAGGTCTTTCGCGTTGTGCCGTAGGGGTGAACCGGGTTCAGCCCCATGACCGTCCAGCAGTCGTTCCATTTGTCGCGCTCGGGCGCTCCCGCGTGCGAAGACCGTAGCGCCATTCGGTACTTTCCCGGATTATTAATTCGCAGCTTGTACACCAACACCCCTTGGTGCTGATGGCTGATCTTACCCATCCATGAAGGCAGCCAGCGGATATAGCCAGCCCCACTGTAATCTGACTCCGCGGTGTCTAGGATCCACTCATCCGATAGTGGTACGCTCTCAGCCTCAATCACAATCTTTCCGTCGACCTCTTGGAAAGTGCTGCCAGTTTTTGGCGGAACTACATCGGGTGTTACGCCTGCAGGAGCTGTGGGAGTCGATGATACAGCTATATTGGTTGCAACCAGCTCGCTACCAAACCATTTCTGCATTTCAGAAATGGTGACGACTTCATCGGCGCCGTTGATCCCAATCAACCAAGTAACCATACCAGCATCCGAAACATCGGGCTTGCCGGCTGTGATTCGATCATAGACCCAGTTCAGGTTTGGATCCGCATGGGACTTAAGCCAATCGAAATCCGAGTTGGCCAATCCCTTGAGTCCGCTACCGTTCTTGCCGTTCTGGTCTTTAATTCTTAGATATCCAATCTTGGGAACGAGGGTCCGGACATCGTTCAAGTTATGCTGCCAAAGTCGAGGCTTAAAGTGTTCGTTGTAGTCATGGTGAGACACAATCGTCACATGAGTTCTCGCGCTGCTGTCGGCGGATTCCAGCGCGCGATAAATCAACTCCATCGGGCCAGCTGCAATGAGGTTCAGCGGATCGTCTTGAGTTGACTTATTGATTTCTGCTGTCAGATGGCGGGCGGCTCCATCGGGATCAATGGCCGCATCAAAAAAACGGCTCCGGTCAAATCCCCAGCGAGCTTGCCCACCCATCGCGCTGAGCCACATGCGGTTGTCGGCGGCCTCGATTTTCTTGTATTCTAGAAAGTTATTGAAATCAAAATGGACCAGATTGCCCTGTAGCCCTGCCTTGGCAAGCACCGCCAGTGTAATCGCCGTGGCTCCGACGTCGTCCGCGTCTGCGTCAGGATTGCCGTCGGCACTGATTGCAATACGGTTAGTACTCGTCCATGGCGAGTCGTCCGCTTTGACGTCCGTAAACTGAATCGAATTGAAAACGACTGTTGCCGCCAATAGTACAAAAAGCTTGCTCTCAAATTTCATTATGCTGTCCACTGATTATCTTGCTTGAGCACACCGGATTGTTCGGCGACTCGATGGAATGATCGTAAACATTGAAACACATCGCGTCCGAATGCGGATTCTCCAATGCCAGCAAGTTTGCGGCCACTTTCAAAAAGGTCGAAGGCGTTAGTCCCACTGAGTATCGCCAGCGGACTTAGTTGCCGGAGACCCCAGAAGAACGTGATTTCAATGGTTAGTTCGCGATTCGTTCGTTTTGCATCGGTGAATTGCTATTTTGCATCAAATTTGACTCCAACGATTTGTGCCAGTAGACAGCGACCTGAACGGCTGGGAGTATCCATGCGTTCAGAGATCGTCACTAAAGCCCCCAAACTTTCAGGTCGCAGTCCAAAGCATCCGGTTCGATTCAATCGCTGGTCCTTTGGGACGCTGATGGTTCTTTCGGTGCAATTTTGATCGGTTCTGAACAGAGTCCCTCCAAGGGGCTCGCTAAATTAAGTTGATAGATGAATATGGTGCAGCTTGACTGGCAATCAGAAACAAAAAGTTTTACTAATCGGTTGGGACGCTGCAGATTGGCGAGTGATCAACCCGCTAATCGACCGAAAAAGTTCACGCGATCTTACAGTTGAAGTAGAGCAGGCGAATCAGAAACTGTAGTAGAGCTCGTTATAAATGGAGCAACAGAGCATCTGTTGGCCAATTTGTCTTGAATTAATGGCTTGGTAACCGTTGACGGTTATTGAGCGTTGATCAGGCTTGGCGATTTATTTTGTTTAAGTTTAGCTTCAATGGAATCATTGAGGAACGAGAAGAAGTTTCGATTTTGCTTTTTGCAAGTTGCGATGGCCGTCCACATTCGCTCGTTGAAGCGTTGGCCTGCTTGGCTTCGGGTTCCTTGGGTGATTTTTCGGTCGATCACGCAATGTCGAATCTGTTGCTCGCTGTGATTGTTGGTCGGCTCGACATTTCCAGCAAACAAGAACCGGAAGTAGTCCTGCGAAAGATCGTAGCTTTTGACGTTGGGGCACTCATCGCTGGTGTAATCCACGATCGCGAAGCGCGCAGCAAGATTCTTAGCCTCTTTGGTTTCAGGAGGCTTGCGCACGATTTCCAGAAAGCGATCGCGATGCATCACCATCGAACGATGAAAACCTTCTTCGGTCATCTCGTCGCGGCGGTGCCATGCCGAAAACAGCCGCCGCGTTCGATCTACAAGCTGCTCGGCCCAGACTTTCGTTTTCTTGTCCGGGTGTTTCTCAAGGAACCGCATGTCGCGTATCAGATGAGCCCAACAATATTGAACGTTGAGCGAAAAATTCCAAGCGAACGAACAGTTGGCTGAGAAGTAATCAAAATTAAGGTAACCAGCAAACTCATCGCCCACCAGTTTTTCGAGCACCGCCCGAGAACGAGTTGCGGCAATATGAAAAACCGTGAAGCTGGCCGCCGTGATGCACCAAATCCAATGTTTCTTACCATTGTTTTTGATACTCGTTTCGTCACTGCCAAGCTGTGACTGATGCGGGATCGCTTCGGCCAGCTCGCTATAGCAGTCGGCCAAGGAATCCGAGATCGTACCCGTGCAAAGCTTCGACAGATAGCCGCGCGAGACGGGCACTTGCAAGACATCTTCCATCCACGACTCAACCGTGGAGTAACTGCAATGAGCGGCGGACTTGAGCCAGCCGATGGTCGCCAGCAAACGCGGCCCGAAAATCGGCCCTTTGAGTTCTGGGCAGTGGGCGGTGTAAAGTTCGCCATCGCTGTCTTGGTATTCCAGCAAGCGGTATTCAGTAATGTGAACTGGCGATTGAGGAAGCTCGACATGTTGGATTCGCTGGAAGTTGCCAGTCAGCGATAATCCAAGCCGTTTAACTTCACCGGCGTCGATTGCGTACTCGATAAACTCGTCAACACGTTCTTCGGGCAACGGCTGGCGAAGGGTCCGTTGGTGTCCCGGCTGTCCGCCTTTGCGCGGTTTTTTCCGTGAGCCACGTTTACGTTTGGGCTTAGGTTTAGCAATGTCGCTCGATGGTGGCTTGGATGAATTCGATGAATCCTTCTTCGCTTTGGCTAGCTCAAGCTCCAAAGACTCGATACGCGCAGTCAAACTGGCAACCAGTTCACGAAGATCCGCGATAATTAAGTCTTTATCGTCCATCAAAGAACAATACAGATTTCACTCAAACAGCGAACTACCAATTTGTAACCGTGAACGGTTACAATCGACCAAGGGAAAATGCCTTTCCTCGAATCCCTGATCAATCGGGGCACGATGGGGAATCTGGCGACCCTTTACCCGGTTCTGTCGCCCATGCTATGGACGTCGATCGCGACGGGCAAACGTCCCTACAAGCATGGTGTTCATGGATTCTCCGAGCCCGATCCAGTGACCGGTGCGATTCGACCCGTTACGAATCTTTCTCGCAAGACAAAAGCCATCTGGAATATCCTGAATCAGGAAGAGCTGGACTCAATCGTTGTTGGCTGGTGGCCTTCGCATCCGGTCGAGCCGTTGACTCGGGGCGTGATGGTTTCGAATCACTATCAGCGGTCCAGCGGGAAATCGTATCAAGAATGGCCGATGGAGACGGGCTGCGTTCATCCAGAGCGGTTGACGAAGCTTCTCAAGGACCTCCGTTTCCATCCGACCGAAGTTGATCAGGAAGCTCTGTTCACGTTCCTACCAACCCTTCAAGGTATGAATCAGGAACAGCTGGATGAATTCCGTGAGAATCCGCGCCTCAAGAGTTTGTTGAAGACAATCGCCGACTGCACTTCGATCCACAGTGCCGCCACCGCGCTGATGCAGAACGAGCCATGGGATTTTATGGCAGTTTACTATGACGCGATCGATCACTTTGGTCACGGATTCATGCAGTTCAATCCTCCGCGACGCGATTGGGTGGACGAAAAGGAATTCGAAATCTGGAAAGACGTGATTGAGAGTGGTTACCGGTATCACGACATGATGCTGGGCACGTTGATGCAGTTGGCAGGCGAGGACACAACGATCATTTTGATGTCCGATCATGGCTTTCATCCAGATCATCTGCGTCCACGAGCAATTCCAAATGAGCCCGCAGGCCCTGCCCACGAGCATCGGCAATTCGGCATCTTGGTGGCCGCTGGTCCGGGCATCAAACAGGACGAACTCATTCATGGAGCCAGCGTCATCGACATGACGCCCACGATTTTGCATCGGTTCGGACTTCCCATTGGCGAAGACATGGACGGCAAGGCTCTTGTGGATCTATGGGAAAATCCGACGCAACCGGCGTTCATTGAGAGCTGGGAAAACGTCGAAGGCGAAGACGGCCAGCACCCAACCGACAAGCAAATCGCTCCGACAGATTCGAAAGCGGCGCTCGATCAGCTGGTGGCACTTGGCTACATCGAAGACCCGGGCGAGGACAAGCAAGAAGCCATTGACCGTACCGTCCGCGAACTGGACTACAACCTTGCTTGTGCCTACATCGATGGAGGAATCTTCAGTGAAGCAGCTTTGATCCTCGAACGGCTTTACGAAAAGTGGCCGTTGGAACATCGTTTTGGTAATCGCCTGACCACGTGCTATCGGGCTCTGCGTCGAATCGAAGACTTGCGTCGAGTCACCGACTGTGTGATTAACCGTCGCATTGAAGAAGCCAACACTGCCGCCGAAGAGTTGAAGTCGCTCAACCTTGATGATCCAGACGTTCAGAAAGCCGAGAAGGAACGCCTCGATGCAATGTCGGACGACGAAAAGCAAAAGTACGCTGGCGAGCGTCGTGACCTGATCGGCAAAGCCAACCCAAATCTGTTCGCCATGCACTTCATCAGCGCGTTTGCTGATTTTTGTGAAGACAATTACGACGAAGCGTTGGAAAAACTTGAGCAACTGGACGAAGATTTCGGCGCTCGAATCAACAACTTCTCACTGCGTGGCGACATTCACATCAAGAAGAAGAATTGGGCGGCCGCCAAAGAAGCCTACCAACAGGCACTCGACATCGATTTCGAGGTTCCGGGGCCACACATTGGGATGGCTCGGGCCTGCATTGGTCAGCAGGATTACCAGCAGGCCGTCGAACATGCCCGAAAGTCGACGGGCCTGCTCTACCATCAGCCGCTGGCCCATTATTGGTTGGGCATGGCGTTGTTGCGCACTGGTGAATGGCAGGCGGCCGAACAGGCGTTTCTGATTTCGAATCAGCAGGCCCCGTTGATGCCTCGCAACTACCGCATGCTGAAGTTGATCGCGAAAGACTACAGGAATGACCCTGCGGCGGTCGTTCAATACGAATTGATGGCCGAACAAGCACGCGAACGCCTGAAGTATGAACGCGACAAGCAATTGAGCGACATCGATCAAGCGGCCAATGAAAGTTCTGCTGACGTCGTTGAACTAGCTGACCACACGGACAAGCTCGAAGGTGTTTCTGAATCCGAGATCATCACGATCGTCTCCGGATTGCCTCGATCGGGTACTTCGTTGGTAATGCAGATGCTTGAGACAGCCGGGATCCCCGCGTTCACCGACGAAGAGCGGAAGGCCGACGAGTCTAACCCGCAAGGCTATTTTGAATCGCAAAACGTGATGGGTTTGATGAATGATCAGGTCGCCAAATCGTGGCTGAGTCAGGCTAAAGGCAAGGCACTTAAGGTTGTTGCTCCGTTGCTGCCTTCGCTGGTTAGAAGGATCAAGGGAACTGATGAACAGCCACAACGGTTGCATTACCGCATCGTATTCATCAATCGAGACATGGCAGAAGTGATCGATTCGCAGTCCAAAATGCTCGAACGACTAGACAAATCGGTTGACGGCAACCAGCCCGTAAGCATCGAATCAGCGTTTCGAACGCAGCTCAATGCTGCTCGCAACTGGATCAACGGAAACCAGATTCCAACCATCGAAATTGAGCACCGCGATCTGCTGACTGACGCCGGCGAGCCAATCAAGAAACTGGCCAAGTTTCTTGGCTGCGAAGATCGGGCCGAGGCAATGTCGTCCGTGATTCGGCCTGATTTGTATCGTTCCCAAAAAAACACGACTGACGGCGAGCGAATTGAGCCAGCTCCCGTTTCAAATTAGTGGCTCACTCAAACTACCCCGTTTCTACTTCTAAGAAAAGAGAGTTTCAAATGACCCTGAATTCCAAAATCAAAAAAACCGCCACCGTAGCCAGCGGCTTGGCTGCAGCAACCTTTGTTCCGCAACTCTGCGATGCGGAGATCGTCACCGTCGGAGGTGACGGTGGTGTTGGTTCTGTAGTGTTGTCTGGCACTGCCGACAGTACTAATTTTGGCGGCGTGTTGGCCAATGATTTGGATTTCACCCAAGTCATGTCATACAACTACTTTCATATCGGAGGCGGAGCGCGACTTGGTGACAACATCGTTCGGTCTTCTGTGTCAACAATTGGAAACCTTAGTTTTGGATATAGAGGTGGTAGATTTTTGTTTTCGTCCTACAGTGCGGGACGAAAAGGCGCACAGCGTGGATCCGACAATTGGCTGGCGGGTGAATGGCGGGTCAACGGAGTGAACAATGAAGAATTTATTTATGGGTGGATTCACGTCAACTTCGATACTTCTCTTGCCTTTACATTTGACAGCCCGGAAATTATCAGCTTTACCTATGACGATGCAGCGACTGACGCGACTGCTTTCGCAAAGCCAGTCGGTGGTTTCAGCGTGAGCGCTGTTCCCGAGCCATCGTCGCTTGTCGGTTTGGGCCTGCTTGCTCTTGGTGCCGCCGGTGTTCGCCGCCGCCGTCAATTCGAGCCGTCAAAGAACTAACAAACTTGGCGTAAAAGCCAACCAAGCCCCTATTGTCAGTAACCGGTTTCTGCTTTCGCTGGAGCCGTTTGCTGGCTCTCGGGCATCACTGCTAAGTAACCACTTCGTTTCACTTTCGTTTTTCGAGGAGACCCTCTGAATGACCCTGAATTCCAAAATCAAGAAAACCGCCACCGTAGCCAGCGGCTTGGCTGCAGCAGCTTTTATCCCTCAAGTATGCGATGCAGAAATCGTAACCGTCGGAGGCGACGGTGGCACTGGATCTGTCGTGTTGACTAGCAATGCATCTGTCGATCCTACCAATTTTGGCGGTGTGCTGGCCGCCAACTTTCATAGGACCAATAGCGCGTCGTATTACTACTTTAATAACGGAGCGCGACTTGGTGCCAACTTCGTGCGGTCTTCCTTATCGACAGCTGGAAACCTTGGTGCTGTCGGGAGACTTCATTTTGGTTACAACGGCAATGGGCAAAACGGTGCACAAGCGGGATCCGACAATTGGCTGGCGGGTGAATGGAAGGTCAACGGCGTGAACAATGAAGACTTTATTTATGGGTGGATTCAAGTCAACTTCGTCCCTCAGATTATTAACAATTCATTTGTTCACCCGGAAATTCTCAGCTTCACCTATGACAACGCAGCCACCGATACGACTGCATTTGTGAAGCCAATTGGTGGATTCAGTGTTAGCGCTGTTCCGGAGCCATCGAGTCTTGCAGGCTTGGCATTGCTGGCGTGTGGAGCCGCTGGTATTCGCCGCCGAGATCGGGTTTAGCCGTCAAAGAACTGACCAAAACTGGCGTAAAAGTCAGCTAAGCCCTAAATGTCAGTAAGCGGTTCCTGCGTTCGTTTGGAACCGATGCTGACTGTCGGGCTTAGCATGAATCAATCACTACTGAGTAACTAACTTCGTTTCACTTAAATCTTTCCAAAGGGACCCATGACACTAAAATCCAAAATCAAGAAGACCGCCACCGCAGCGAGCGGTTTGGCTGCAGTAGCATTCGTTCCGCAACACTGCGACGCAGAAATCGTCACCGTCGGAGGTGACGGCGGTACCGGGTCAGTGGTCCTTTCCACCAGCAGCTCAACAGATCTTGGCGGAGTGCTAGGAGAATCTCTACAGTTGCTGTCATCAGGTTTCTACGGTCGCGTCTCATTTACTGGTGCAGGACGCCTCGGTGCCTTCGCCGCTCGATCCGCCTTGTCAACAACCGGGGCTTCTCCTGCAGGCAATAAAGATTGGGTTTTCAATCTGTTTGGTTCTGCAAATGGAGGTGCTCAATTTGGCTCAGACGACAACTGGCTAACGGGCTTTTTCTCGGTCAACGGTGTTAATGGCGGCGATGATGTGTTTGGCTGGCTTCAAGTTGGATTGGATTCAACCCCGGGCAGCCAGAATCCTGAAATCCTCAGTTTCACCTACGACAACATGGCAACGGACACGACCGCGTTCGCCAAGCCAATAGGTGGCTTCAGTGTAGGATCAACTGCCGTTCCTGAGCCTTCGAGCCTCGCTGGTTTGGCGTTGCTCGCTTGCGGAGCCGCTGGCGTTCGCCGTCGCCGCTTAGCCGCGTAGGCTCCAAGCGACAAGTGGCGATTTGGCCGCTTGAAAATATATTGACTCAGATCTGATGGGATTGGAGTGACAGGACGTCACTTCAATCCCGCTTTTTCTATGACGATTCGTCAAAATGTTGGAGCACGATATCTCGCTTTCGCGTCTCGAACTTATATTGCTTGGGAAGCGAATCCTTAAATTCCAGTTCTCGGACCGTTGCGTTAAGCGAATGAGCGTCGGTGTCAATCCAATCGACTACACTCAACACTGCAAGCAAAGTGTAGAAACAGTTCAAAATATTGATTTAAGCCGGCGACACGACTTCCCCATCAAAAGAAAAAATCGGATACAATCAAAATGCTTTAACAAACGATGGTTTAGTGACCGTCAACTTTTCACCGCTCTCTCGTTAGGCTGGATTCCATGAATCAGCAAGCGTCCTCATCACCCTCGGAGAACAAAATGCGCGGTGGCGGCATGTTGGCGAAACTAAAAACGTTTTCGCTATTGGGTATCGAAGCGATGCCGGTGGAGGTCGAGGTGGATGTATCTCCTCGAGCGCTTCCCAAGACGATTCTAGTAGGACTTCCCGAAGCCGCTGTGCGCGAAAGTACGCATCGTGTCGAACGGGCATTGGTGAATTCAGGGTTTGATCGCCCGTCCGATCGCATCGTGATCAATCTCGCCCCAGCCGAACTTCCCAAACAAGCTGCGTCCTTCGATTTGCCCATTAGTCTTGGTATCCTCATCGGCAGCGGACAGGTGGCATCTGATCGCTTGAACGATTACGCGGTCGTCGGCGAACTGGCACTTGAAGGTCACACTCGGCCGGGCAAAGGTGTGCTGTCGATGGCGATCGAGGCAAGAGACTCTGGTCTTAAAGGGATCGTCGTGCCATTTGAAAACGCCGGCGAAGCGGCGGTGGTCGAAGGCTTAGACGTGATCGCCGTTAGTTCTCTTTCGGAGGCGGTTGGTTTCTTTTCGGGAGATCTGGAGATAGAGCCAACGCCGTCGGGCATTGATTTGCTGTTTGAAGAATTTTCGGCCTACGATTTTGATTTCGCTGATGTGCGCGGACAGGAGATGGCTAAGCGCGCGATCACCGTCGCGGCGGCCGGTGCACACAATATTTTGATGGTTGGTCCGCCAGGGTCAGGTAAAACGATGTTGGCCAAACGAATTCCAACGGTGTTGCCACGTTTGACGCCTCAGGAATCGATTGAGACGACGCGCATCTACAGCGCCGTTGGCCGGTTACGGGCCGGGCAACCGTTAATGGCCAAACGCCCCTTCCGCTCGCCGCATCACACCATCAGCGAAGCGGGATTGGTGGGTGGGGGTAGCACGCCAACGCCGGGTGAGATTTCGATGGCGCACAACGGCGTCTTGTTCCTTGACGAGCTTCCCGAATTCAATCGTAAGACGTTGGAGGTGCTGCGGCAGCCGCTGGAGGATCGCGTCGTGACGATCTCTCGCGCTTTGTCGTCCACGACCTTCCCGGCGGACTTCATGTTGGTGGCGGCATTGAACCCTTGCCCGTGCGGATACCGAAGCGATCCAAGACGTAGCTGTAATTGCACGCCGCCTCAAATTGAAAAATATATGGGCAAGATCAGCGGTCCCTTGATGGACCGAATCGATATCCACGTCGAAGTTCCGGCCGCCGAGTTTAAAGAGTTGTCGTCGAAAAAGCTTGGAACGTCCAGCGAGTCGATTTGCGAGTCGGTCACCATCGCACGGGCAGCTCAAATTGAGCGCTTTGCCGGCATGCCGATTCTGTACAACGCACAGATGTCCAGCAAGCAGATTCGTGAATTCTGTCCGCTCGATGATGAATGCATGAACATGCTGAAAATTAGTGTTAATGAATTGGGGCTCTCTGCCCGAGCTCATGATAAAGTTTTACGGCTGTCGCGCACGATCGCAGATCTAGACGGTTCGCCGGACATTCAAGCCCATCACTTGGCCGAAGCGATCAACTACCGGATGCTCGACCGCGACGCGTGGCAGTAAGTGATTTGATGTAGTTGAACAGTTGGCAACAACTAATACAGACAAAGATTTTCTCTAACAGAGGTAGTAAAGAAAATTAAGTAGCCTGACCCCTTATCTGTCCGTCATTCGGATCGACGAACGAGAGCTTAAAATTCTTCGTAGTTATTCAGTTATGTTACTGGGAAAGCATCTTGGCAAACAACGCAATGCCTATTGCCCTTGCAAGACGGTAATGAATGCGGGGATATCATCGAAATCAACCGTTCCACTTAGATCAACATCCGCTTCGGCTTGAAACACTCCGGACTGCAGCACCATTATGAACGCTGGGATGTCTCCAAAATTGACAGCACCGTCCAAGTTGACATCACCTCTATTTGGTTCAGGAACTGAACCAAATACCACGTTATCAAGCTGGAAAGTAGTGCCAGTGGAGCCACTTACTTTGAACTCTAAGTCCCCGCGTCTTGAAAATATACTAGGGTCATCAATCGTAATTGAATAAGCACTAAAAGTGTCAGGGGCTGCTGAATAACTAGTCGTACCATCTAGGCTTGCTAGTAACTCACCATCGAAAAACACCTCCAAAACTCCAGCGGCCTGACCAAATTTATGATCAAAGGCTAACGTAAAGCTCTCTGAATTTGAGATTACATTTTGGCTTAACGTTACTTCTGAACCAGTGGTAAATTCAGCTAACATGTTTTCATTTGCTTCAATGAAATTTACCGCTCCAGAACCGCTTGGCGACCAAAACTCGCTGGCATTGAAGCTGCCGTTTTCTAGGTTTGATTCGATTTCTAAACTTAGGCCAAAGTGAGCGTTAGGGTTTGGGGTAAGGCCAGGAAAGATCGGCTGAGGTAACACATTGCCTAGTACAGTACTAAAATAATGCTCTGGCCCTTGTCCATTAACTGACAGTCCTATTAAAGCTTCTCCACTAAAATCTGGATTTGTACGAGCTTGAAAGCCGATAATGTACTCCCCTGCTGGTAGTGCCTCTTGAAAAGCAGTGTGATTAGCTAAGTCAAATATGAGTTCATAGGTATTTTTCTCTACACTAGCAGTGGTGCCAAAATCACCAAAAACAGCAGTATCAGGGACACGTCCTAATGCAAGCACATCTTTAAAACCGCTCCAATTATCAGGCGTGTTGCCAAGATGCTTCGTAACAATAGGTTGCCCTTGATTTAAGTAGGCATTCTTCTCCCAGACATCAACTGTCCAATCTTGATTCTGCCATTTAACGCCATTTGTTGTGCGTGGTATTACAGCGATTATTGCTCTTAAATTCCGTAAGGTAGCTTTGCCATCACTGATATACTCAAAGGCCGGTTGTCCTAAATTATCTTCCCAGATCCAACTATTGCTGCCATTACTTGCAGCACTGGCTCCCAAGCCATCAGTGGTTGAAGAGTCAGCACCGATCGGGTCACCGCCATAAATAATTACACCGCCTTGTGCATTGGCGTAAGATGCTAGGGCTAAGAAAATCAAACAGGTAAATCGCAACATGAAAGTGATTCTCAAAATGGCCAGAAGAGCGAACTCGCATTGTAATTTACTCTTGGTCAGCAAGCAATAAACTACGGAAACGTCCAAGAAATTGTTAGAAGTTGAAAAGTGGTCTCCCGAAGGCGACACTGTCGCCCTTCGAAATATTCAACTTTGACGTCGGGTGCAACCGACGGGGAGACCGCGATGGACTTTAACCTCTACCAAGCCCTTGGGCAAGTTTCTTCTGACGATGCGGGGCAGATCTTTCGGGATCATCTTCGCGGTTTTGTTCGGGAGATGATCAGCGAAGTGATGGCATCGGAAGTCACCGAACTCTGCGGCCCGAAGCACCACCCCTTCAACAGCGAATATGTCCAGCAAGCAGATCCGCGAGTACTGTCCGCTCGATGATGAGTCCATGAATATGTTGAAGGTCAGCGTTAATGAATTGGGGCTCTCTGCCCGCGCTCATGACAAAGTCTTGCGACTATCGCGCACGATCGCAGATCTAGACGGTTCGCCCGACATTCAAGCTCATCACTTGGGCGAAGCGATCAACTACCGCATGCTCGACCGCGACGCGTGGCAGTAGGGCGGTGATGGCAGAACAATGGATGGCAGAACAATTTGCGCGTATTGTCCTGCCATTCCAAACACAAATCGGACAGTTAAGTTCAGTCCGACGCTTACTTCATCAGGAAAGATCCCAACAGCATCACTAGTCCCACGGCGCCGATCGCATATAGCCCCCAAGCGACCCACATCAGAATTGCCCCCTGTTTGTTCCCCTTCAAAAATGGTGGCTCGGCAAAATCGCCAAGATCGTCGGTTTTGGCCAATGAGGTTGCTACCCCATACAGCTGGGGGATTTCTAAAGCACGTACTTCTTCACGTGTGCTCAGCACGTGCTCTTCAATATCAATTGGTGTGTGAAGCGATCTGGCATACAGATGCAGGCCCAATCCAGCACCTCCAAAAAGAACTGCCAGCGCCAAACCGGCCGTGAACATTCCCTTGCGAGCCGCTGACATCGTTACTTTGCGGTTCGTGTTGGCCGATTCTACTAACGGCAGCTTCTTTATCTCACCAAACTTCGGCGCCTCGATGTCCTTTCCGCATCCCGTGCATGCAAGGGTTTGCCCCGACTGCCGAGGGCTAATTTGAATCTTGGCATCGCATAGAGGGCAGGGCAGTTGGAATAGATCGGACATTAGGTGTGGTCAATTGGGGTGCTAATAATGGGCAGGCTCTAAGAGTTGTCCAGCAGAGGCACCATAATAGCAATCGCAGTTCGACTTTGCAGGTGTCCATCACAACAGGGATGCTAAAGACGAGAAACTTCAGGCCAAGATTAGCATGCGTCTTTTTAACCCACTTCGTGGGACAGTCCGCATTTCTGCAACCGAATTTTCCTGAGCTTGCCCGTTCTGACGCTCTGGCGCTACTTACCGAAGTTGGCCGGCACGTTCGGTACAGTGTCAAACGGTAGTGGGATGGAATTTTCCCCAACCGGCATATTTGTGGTTATTCAATCGCTGTTTTGGGTTAGGCTCCCTCGCTAGCGTCTCGCTCGGTAATCGATTCGAGCTAAGTTTTGTCTTCCTATGGCGAACATCAAGGGGAGATCTCTCGTAAGCAACCTGCGTGCCTAAATCAACTGTTTGAAAGGTTTCTCATCGATGATTTAGTCGTCACAAAATCATGTCATCAACGTAAAAGTAGCTGGACCGGAAAAGCTTGGGGAGTACAATTCCGGAGGTCAGAAAAACGAATCTTTCGCTGTATCAACAGCCCACTGAACTTCCGCTTCCAAGCTCTCGTTCAAACCGAAAGTTTTTTCGTTAACGACCAAAGTATCACTCAGCCCGAAGGGGCGCCGACTACGGCACACCTGCCGTTGGAATGAGAGATAACCAAGATGGGATTGCGGGATCAAATTTCTTATAGCAGGGCTGTTATTCTGAACGATTTCGATTGGCGACCGGACGGAGGTTGCCAAAATGAAACGTGCCAAACATGGATGAGTTGTTTGGGCAAATACGAATCTTCAATGGGGTTTTTAATATCACCAAGTGAAGATCTTGTTTTCCTAACGCCACCAATCACACTGGCCAGATCATAAGAAATCATTGAAACCAGTTAGTTAACTGAAACTTACGAGTTAACCGGAATCTTTTTCCAAATTTCCATCTTGATTAAAGTTTTGTAAATTTAGGTGTTAGACTTCGATGTTCGCCAGAGGATCTGAGATTGCTCCCAGTATCAAAGCGTCCAGCACGTCATCGATGTTTCAACACTAGTGGTTCGTCATTGATAACAAGTGTGACAAACCACTCGGTTGCTTGAGATGGCAACCATCATAATCGGATTAAAACCAAACCCCGCCTAGGAGTTCAGACTTGTACGACGCACTGATCGAAGACGAAGATTCAACACGTACACGTGCATCAAAAGGTGATTTTGCCTCAGTCGTTGAGGCCGGATCGCACACCCCACCAGCAGCAGCATCCGATGAGCTTGATTTGGGGCGCAGAAGCCCCAAAACTGGTGCAGAAGAATTACGCTCGGGAATGGACGAGACCGACGCTTGGTCGGATGATCCGGTTCGGATGTATCTGACGCAGATGGGTGAGATTCCACTG
>CAZDBE010000092.1:0-9010 GCA_964503675.1 uncultured Pirellulaceae bacterium
ATTATCTTAGTCAGGCCAAGCAGAACATAAGGAAGGAAATACAACATTGGTTTTGGTTATCGCCCGATGGCTTACGACTTATTGAGCCCCGTACAGTTATCCCAAACTCTGATTAGCACGCTCTTGTGGAGCTGAACTGGGCGCAACGATCCGGTAGTAAACTCACCCACCGTTGCCTAAAGCTCCCTTCCGGCAAGGTCGATAAGGAGCGTTCCCAACAAGATTTCCACTGTTGCAAAAGTGGTTAACTAACCTGTCTAGTAGGGTTTAGCCAAAATTGATTGAAAAACAAGTTTATTTGAAAGTTGAAAAGGCGTTCGAATCGTGACGACGATACGGTTTTTAGGGTGTTATTCGGGAATCAAATCGATAAATTGGTTTTCGCGTTCGTGGAACGACGTTCATATTCATGGAACGAAACAGACCCTGGTCTTTGGAAAAGTGAAATCGTATGAGCCTATTGGCAATCGTCTACCACTTGGTGCCGGAAGCGCCAATTTTGGTAGCGTACAACCGTGAAGAGCGATTTGATCGCGTTTGCCCCGCTCCCTCGATTCAACCTGGAAAACCACGTGTTTTAGCCAGTGTTGACCAGCAAACAGGAGGTTCTCATTTAGGAATTAACCAAAACGGCCTTTTCGTTGGCATAGTCAAACGAAAAAAGCCCGGAGGTCCTGCCTTCTCAAAATCTCGAGGTGCATTGGCAAAGGAAATGCTGAAATGCCGCTCTGCCCGTCAGGCCGTAGATATGGCGATGGAAGAGCTTCACTCTGGCGATTATGGAGGTGCCAACTTTACCGTTGCAGACCCAGAATCAGGGTGGGTAATTCACGGCGGTCGAGACCCCGACGTCAGCGAGCTCGAACAAGGGCTCAACGTGATCGGTGATCGAGATTTTAACGACCACCGTGATGAACGAGCGCAGATGGCACAGCGTCTTCTGACGCTGCAAACGCTAGACTCGCCAGTGAAGTTTTTGGCGATCGCCAGCAAAGTGCTGGCTCGGCAACCGACTGCTCCCGGCCGCCCGAGTATGGTGGTGCGTGAGAAAGACTACGGCACGGTCAGCTCTACACTGATCGCGTTGGGTAAAAAGCCTCGTGACGCCATTTACCAGTACTCAAATGGCGCACCTGACAAAGCCAAGTTCGAAGATTTTTCGCCAATGCTGCGTGATATCCTGAGCCGTGGCCTGCGTGAGGCGCGAGCCAAGGCAAATGCCTAAACGAACGGCGAACGCCTCGGCGTTGCATTTGAAGTAGAATAAAAAAAGACAGTCACGGGTACGTGGCTGTCTTTTTATTTTGGATTCCGTCTGTATACCAAAAATAGTTGACCTCAATTGAATTCAGTGTCGCCAACCTCCGAACATCTCTTTTAAAGCTTGACCATGTCAACAAGTGATCTTCGCCGCATCCTCTCCAATCCACAGCAAACGCAGGAATGGCTGACATCAATTGGCGCGAGAGACAGCGACCGTGCGGTTGCCAACATCACCAGCATCGTCGCATCAGGACTTGACGACGATGGCATCACTAACGTCACACAACAACTCAAGTACCACCTTCCGGTAGTCAGTGATCCCGATCTAGCGCTGAACAATTTGGAAAGATTCATTTCTTCAGCACCGGACGCTAGTGAACTTGGCGGGCGGTTCATTGCCGATCAAAAACTTCTGCCCTCGCTGCTGATCTTTTTCTCCTGCAGCCAGTATCTGAGCGATATTTTGGCGCGTGATTATGACTGTTTTACCGAGTTGTGCGAAACCGAAGGCCAACTCTATTCGCTCAACTCATTGATCGAACTTGTATGGCGAAGAATCGAATCGGCGCCAACCAAGTCTCACGCGATGGAAGGGTTGCGGCAGTTCAAGCGGCAGCAGCAGCTACGCGTCGCGTGGGGTGACTTGATCGACGGCAATCGCATCGGGCAGGTCACGCAACAAATTTCGTGGGTCGCGATGGCCATTTGCGAAGCCGCCTGCCGGTGGGCCAGAAGTGATCTGGAGGCAAAATTTGGCGTGCCTCTGAATCAGCATCAGAAGCCTTGTGACTACGTCATTCTGGCGATGGGAAAACTGGGTGGCGCGGAGCTGAACTATTCCAGCGACATCGACTTGATGATGGTTTATGACCAAGACGGTCAAACAGATTCACAGGCAGCCCGTTCCAACCGTGAATTCTTTAGCCAGCTGACGCGTGATATTGTAAAGCTGGTCAACGAGATCACTTCATTGGGATCTGCCTATCGCGTCGACCTTCGGCTCAGGCCCGAAGGCTCCAAAGGAGCCATCTGCCACTCTCAAGCACAGGTCCTAAAGTACTACGACTTTCAGGGACGAACATGGGAGCGACAGGCACTGATCAAGGCGCGGCCCATCGCCGGCGACATTGCTTTGGGCGAATCTTTGCTGAAGAAATTGCAGACTTGGATTTTTCGCAGCTCGCTGTCGCGCGACGATATTAGCGGCATCAAAGCGCTCAAGCGAAAAATCGAAAAACGCGCCGTCACCCAAGGCGAGGAACGGACCAATATTAAGACCGGCCATGGCGGCATCCGCGACGTCGAATTCGTAATTCAGTTTATGCAAATGCTCAACGGGCATGAACGACGCAACTTGCGATCTGCCAACACGCTGGTTGCCATCGGTCGCTTGGAACGCGCCGGCTGTTTGACAATGTCCGAAGCGACTCGATTGATTCAGAACTACGAATGGTTAAGAAAACTTGAGCATCGTCTGCAAATCATGTTCGACTTGCAGACCCACAATCTGCCAGAATCAGAAACAGAACTGGAGAAGGTTGCACTGCGAATGGGGTACGCCCCTTACTTTGGGTCCACCGCATTGGAACAGTTCAACGATCATTTGAACGAGACGACCGAGGTCAACCGAATGATTTTGAACCATTTGTTACACGGGGCTTTTGTGCCGCTGGCATTTCAGGACGGCGGCAATAGTGAGGATGACGAAGATTCGGATGACGTGCCCATCGAAGTAGAACTGGTGCTCGAACCAGAACCGTCGGTCACAATGATCGACGACGCGCTTCGACCTTATGGCTTTCGCAGCAACCAAAATGCCTATCGACGGCTGATGGATCTAGCGGAGGAAAAAACTAAGTTCCTTTCTCCGCGGCGCTGCAAACATTTCTTCGCTGCGATCGCCAAGTCATTGTTGACTGAGGTCGCTAAAACTCCGGATCCAGATGCGACACTAGTCTCGCTAAGTTCGATCAGCGACTCGCTCGGGGCAAAAGGAGTGTTGTGGGAGCTGTTCCGGTTCAACCCGCCGACGCTATCCTTGTATGTTCGACTTTGTGCATCCAGCGACTATTTGGCCAGCATCTTCAAAAGTAATCCGGGAATGATTGATGAACTAATGGATGCCCTGCAACTGCAGCAGCTGCCCAATTATCAACGTCTGGCGGAAAACCTCAAAGAACTCGCACGCGGCGCCGAAGATCTTCATTTGATCGTGCTCAGCTTCAAAAATGCCTATCATCTACGTGTTGGCATTCGTGACATTCTAGGACGCGACGAGATTCGTGACACGCACCAAACGTTGTCGGATATTGCTGAGGTCTGCCTGCAAACGATCGCGCGCCGCCAATACGAATTGTTGATTGAGAAACTAGCCGCCAACCCTGAAAAGGCACCTGCGGCTGAACAAAGCCCGCTTGTGATCCTTGGCTTGGGAAAGTTGGGCGGACGCGAACCCAACTACCACAGTGATTTGGATGTCATTTTTCTCTACGACAAGGACCTATCTTTCGAAGCGGTTCTCGGACCGCACACCACTAGCCAATTTTTCTTCAGCGAGCTGGCAGCCAACATCACTCGATCCATCACTCAGTCCACTGCCTCGGGAAGGCTTTACGAGTTAGACAGTCGGTTGAGGCCGACTGGAAAGAGTGGCGCCCTTGCAGTGTCCGAGGAAGAGTTTCTGCGCTATTTCCGATCAGGAAAAGGACAATTGTGGGAACGCCAGTCGTTGTGCAAATCGCGCGTCGTCTTCGGCGGCCCCGAGCAGGCCACCAAGGCGATGAAGATCGTGCACGAAGCGATTCTGGTTGAGCCTTGGGAAGATTCAATGGCCTCTGAGGTTCACAAGATGCGGCGGGCAATGCAAAAAGGTGCCACCAAGCAAAATCTCAAACGCGGCGTCGGCGGGACGGTCGATATCGAATTTGCAATCCAGCTGCTGCAACTGAAGCACCTTGCGGACGATCCCTCTCTGCTGGTACCTGGCACCCTTGAGGCGACTGAAAGGCTGATCAGTGCAGGGATACTTTCTAACGAACAAGGGCAAACGTTGATGGAGGGCTACCAACTGCTGCGAAGTGTTGAAGCACGCCTTAGACTTATGAACATGACGGCCAGACACGATTTACCAACCGACCAAGCACAACTAACAAAATTAGCGTTCCTGCTGAACTACGCTGGCCCCGACGAATTGGTCAGCGCCATTTCGTCCTGTCGGAAAACGGTCCGTGAGCAGTTTGAGGCAATCCTTGGCGGCGCAAAATAGTTTTGGCTTCGGTCACGATAGATGCACGGAGATAGAGTTGTTGCACAAGCTAAGATGGCGACACCGTGAGCGATATTTCGTAGCTGATCTGATCAAGAGACTGGAAAGTCTGCTCACAATGCCTTCAAAGTCTCAACGACTCTCAGCTACGGAAGAGACAAACGGCCGATCACTGCTCAATATCGAACGCTACGCTCACCAAGCTTCCCGGTGGGATTTCGACGTTGGAGGGGACGGCGATGCGCATTGGGCGCCCCCATTCTTCGACGCGCGGGTTGCTCCGCTGTCGACTAGGAATAGATTCGATTTTGGGACCGACCGAGGCTACGGTTGAGGAAAACTTCTGGCGTGAATCACGTAGAAGGCTGACGGTCACCGGCGTGCCTTGGGCCGCCCTAAATATACCCTGCTCACGCGAGTAAACGACCACCCAAGTTCCTGTCGAAGGCGTCACCGTCGCCACAGGAATCCCTTGCTGAAGCGACTGCGCTGACCGAACAAACGCTTTGCTGATTTGTCCTTTGGTGGGACTCACAATGTCTAGGGAGGCAGTCATCGAGGCAATCGATGCCAATTGCTCAGTGATAAACCGACATCGATCAGCGCGTTGACGAAAGAGAATATGATCGGCCGCAGGTAGATTGTCAGTGTCAACATCTCTCATCTCTTGAGCGGTTGGAGTCTCTTCAGACAAAATTCCATCGGCCAATTTTTGCAGTTCGCCCGTGATCTTCATTCTCTGGGTTTGTAGCTGCTGTTGTTCGGCAGCTGGCGCAACAGTCGCTTGGCGTTCAGAAGAGGCGGCCCGAGGTGTTCGCAAACGCGCATCCATTTTTCGCAGCTCGAGCTTCTGCTCACATTGCCTAATCTTCTTCATTGACAACTCGGCAAACCCGGACAACGCCTGCCACGCTTCGATCTGGGCATTGCGTGAGTCACTGTCGTCCGCCGGATCGATATCCGCGTTAGGACCCGAAGCGCTGACTGGTTCTCCATCTTTCCGGTGAAAGCTGGGATTCAACGAGGCTGCCAATTTTGCCGAGGCAAACTCCCCTAGCCCCATCACCTGCTGCTTGACGGCCTGTATCTGTTTTCGAACCGGCTCATCGTCCAGTCCAGCGATGACTTGGCCCTTCTTCACTTTCGTGAATACCGGTATTTTTTCGCCGTCACGTGTCGCCCACTGCACAACACCCGGCAAGGGTGTCGTCAACGTGTAGTCAACCGCCTCAACCTCACCGACTTGCACGATCTTCTGATTTTGGAATTGCAGAAGAAAAACACACCCAGCACACGCTGCCAAAAAGAAAGCAAGCGGCAAGTACTTCGTACGCGCGCGCTGCAAGCGATAACGAAGTGGCGTGGAAATTTTGTTAGCTGGCTGGTTCACATTAGTTTGGTGTTAGGATCTTTTAGCGACTCTACTCAGTTTGGCAGCAGGATGCCTCAAGTCTCCGATTGAAAGTCATTCACATAAAGCGAAATTTGCTTTACGTCGTCGGACTGAAGCAATTCATTGCGAAGTTCATCACTACGGGACGGGTCTCGTAGTAACAGTTGGTAGGCAATGCTGCTGCCGAGTTGCGTTAGTTGTTGATTCCCGGCCTTCTTCCATTTCGCCGCATGACGGTCAAGGATCGGAGCCAGCATGTCGTCCAGAGGAACCGACGTTTGCCCCATATCGATCGAAAGCGTGGCATCGAACTGTTGTCGAGATCCAAAATCGCTGTACCAGAGGTATCCCATCAGACCACCTACGACAAGCAATCCACAAACCGCTTCGGTGTAATGCATAGTGCCCACTCCCATTCCCTCAACGATCGCCCACAAGACAAACGAGGTGTCTCGTGTGTCCTTAAGGACGTTTCGGAAGCGCACGACCGCAAACACTGCCAATAAACCGAACGCGATCGCGGTACTGCCGGCCATCAGGATCATCATTAAGCAAACAATCACTGGCAGTGTGACCAATGACGCGGCAAATGATTTCGAATAGGAGGGAGAAACGTGCGTCCACAAATACGTCCACCCCATGACCTGTCCAATGGCACAGGCCATCAGCAATGAGAGTAACATCGTGGCGACGGGAGTCGTCGTGGCCACTGGGTTTGCCAAGGTAAACATATCGAAAAACTGGTCCACTAAATCCCTCTCGGATTGAAGGTTTGGACGGAATCTCCGATAAGCGTTCCTGACCAAGGCCGGTTGTGCTGCGCCCCCAACGTTACATCTACGCACTCGACGTATTTCGGGACCGATACAGGTTGCAAGTTATGGCGACTGGCGATGTCGTTCATCCAAGGCGCTGGTTGGTTGGTATATTTCATTTCCAGAACGACTCCCTCAATTCCAGAGAGTGTGGAATTTGGCGGGACGGTCAGCCCAGAACCGGGAACATAAAAACTCCCGCGTACATTTCGGTCAAACGTTACCCGGTATTGATTGCCGGCGGCACCTTCCCATGCTTCACGCTGATAGTCGACGAACACTTTGCCAACCGCGGCCAACCGGTCTCGCAGACGACAGAAACTTTCCAGTCCATCGCGCTGGTCGGCGCCATCTTTGAGCAGCATGTCCGGAGAAGGTTCGTGACCTTTCAATAGGTCAAGCGCTGCGGCACGGCTGACGGCGGCACGCTTCTTCTGAACAATTACAGTAACGCGCCGCTTTATTTCTAAGAACACAGGCGACGTGGGCGCTTCATCGTAGAACCGCATTCGCAGCTTAAATCGGTTTTTGTTACCGCAAAGCGTCTCGTTGTAGCACTGACTGTCGCGTGAATCCAAGTACAAACTCTGGACTCGGTACCCATTTTCATCGGATCCCATATTGCTGTCGGGGCGCAGATAGCCCTGTATCTCGCTGCGGACGGCGCTGGCTTGCGACTCCGAAACCAGATACTTCAACTCGTGACGACTAACTTGAAAGGACTGCATAAATGTAAGATGAAAACGAATTAGAACTAGAAGGAAATAGGAATAAAAAAATTGGTCATATTTGATTTACGGCTGTTCATTAACCTCGCCGCCATCTCGTGAGCACAAGGACAAAAGTAGCTCTTCGGACATCTCGGATGAAATGAAGTGCACTGAGCCGTCAGCGTAAACGCCATTGGCTCCACCATAGTGCTGCGAAAAGATCAGCTCGTCATTCCAAGATTTACCAGCCTTCTCCGAGTTGACCTGCTTATTGATATGGCTGATGTTCTTGCCGGAAATCCAAGCTCCGTTGGGATCGTTGTCCTCTTCCTCGGTACCTCGACCAGTACATTCTGTAACCATCATCGTGTTAGAAGATCCATCAGTGATTTTGCCGAAGGTGACAGCTGGAGGTACTAAAATCCGCGATTCGTTTAGCAGGCCTTTGGTACCAATGATAACGCCGTGCTGTCTCTCGTAGTCTTCGCCTGTAGCAGGATTAGTGTTAGAGGACTTGGGTCCCGAGATACCCATGTAGTCAGTGCAACCAAGGTCCACTCCGACTAGGCCCTCACTGACGCCCACGACGCCTTCAAACTCGATAATCACATTGTCAGTACGCGCGCCGTCTTCTAGCGCAGTGCTGGGGCAAAGATAACCGGGCACTACCTCGCGAGCGGGTATCAAGTTAACGGGATTCAAGTAGGGCAATTCAAAATCAATGCCTTGGTGAATATTGTTGGCTTCCATCTGTGGAAGGATCAGCGCCATCCAACTGTAATCCAGGCGGTTGGGATCGCCATCAAGTGCCGTCCACGTTTGACCTGGTGGAAACTTACTGTTCGCCGACTCGTAATTGAGAACCGCCAAACCGATCTGCTTGAGATTATTCTGGCACGCAGTGCGACGAGCAGCAGCGCGAACTTGCTGTACCGCCGGTAGTAGCATCCCGATCAGGATTCCGATGATAGCGATTACCACCAACAGCTCTACAAGCGTGAAGGCAGAATTTCTCTTTTTAGTGGCAGGCATATTTGGACCTAAAATATGAAACGGCTTCAACGAACCACGGTGGGCGCGTGATAGAACTATCCTTTGGATTTCGGAAGAAGACGAAGTAACCGATCTTTCCAAACAAGCATTTGCGAAATGCGACAAATAATTGTTAGGTAATCTTAACAATATAGCCAAGACCGAGCTCTAACACACCTCAGATATCGGTTAAAGGGGACAGTTTTGTCAAAACTGATCGCCTTCCACTAGAGATTTTGCTTGTTTCTCAAACTTTAAGGAGATGAAACCAGTCCCTAACAATGTTGCTACGAAGGAGCTGTGATCCAGTCAACTGTTTGCGAAATCCGACATCGCTTATTTTTGGCGTCGACAACCGCGATATCTAGCCGGCCGGATAGAGCGTCGTAGAAAGATAACGCTCTCCCAAGTCAGGCAATACCACGACGACGCGCTTACCAGCGTTCTCCGGTCGGCGAGCGACCGCGATTGCCGCCGAAGCGGCAGCGCCACAGCTGATCCCGCAAAACAGCCCTTCCTTAGTCGAAAGCTC
>CAZDBE010000092.1:9110-15211 GCA_964503675.1 uncultured Pirellulaceae bacterium
AAGATATCGACTTTGCCATCGGTGTCTTCCCAAATTTCAAGTGCAGTCGTTTCGCGGTGCACCTGTGGGTTGGCAGGATTCTTAAACTGTTGAGGCATAAAATAGTTGTCGCCTGATTGTGAGATCTCGGTCGCCTTACGAATCGCTCCGGGCATTCCCTCTGCGCCCGGAGTCAGGACCAACTCTGCTCCCAAAGCAGTTAGTAGCCGGCGACGTTCCATCGACATGCTATCGGGCATCGTGACTTGCAAGCGATATCCCCTAGCTGCACAGACATAGGCCAGTGCGATGCCGGTGTTGCCGCTGGTGGGCTCAATCACAATCGTGTCGTCTTTGATCAGCCCGTCACGTTCAGCCGCGTCGATCATGGCGCGACCAATTCGGTCTTTGACACTCCACAGCGGGTTCATGTTTTCAACTTTTGCGACGACTTCCGCCACACAACCTTCGGTCACACGACGCAGACGCACCATCGGCGTGCGCCCAATGCATTGGGTGATGTCGTCATGAATGCCCGGCGAAATGTTGTTGCTCATGGAGAGTCTTTTTTAAATGAATACGTTATTACCAAGCCGTGTTCCTATTCGTTGATCAGGCAGCCGCCGGCGAATTACGATTGTATCACTAATGCAAAATTCCCGGCAACTTCATTTTGCCAATCGTGAATCTTGGTATCCAAGTTCTTTCATTAGATCGGCACAATGAGAGTGAAAGTATTCGAGATCGTCTGGAGTGAAGTAATTCACATGATCGCCAATTTGGCCTTTTCGCGGCTCAACCCATGTCCTTTGGATCTGCTTGTTCTTCTTGCTTGAGGTGGCTCCTATTCGAACGTCAGCGCCAAACCAATCATTGGATAAACCTATAAACTGGGACACTTTCTTAATTGTGGCGCGATACTCATTGACCCACTGCTCGAAACGCAAGACCAACATTTGGTCGGATCTAGGGGAGTTCAACCACGACTGGACATGATGCGCCCAATAGGTGACCTTATCGAAGGTTCCAGCTTGCCGGTCGAACGAAGGCTCTCGGATAAACTGGCTAAAGCTCATTTCGGCCGCCAGCGGATCATGGCCGCGACGAAATTCATAGAGGGACGCCAACACATCGAGACCATTACGTACGACGTAGATTTTCTTCGATTGGCTGAATATATCTTCGGCCAATGCCGCCTCTTCGGTTGCGAGATGTTGCGAAACGTTAGGCAGATAGTGCACTTTGATCACACGCGCCTGTTCTGAAATGGCTTGGCGAAATTCAGTTACGGGAAGATGATCCGGGTGGTTGCGATCGAGTGTTTCCAACGTAACAAAAGGACACTCTCGCAATGTCTTGAAGTTGTTCCGAATGGAATCAATCGTCAGGTGAGTTCCTGAGCGCCGGTGAGAGATTACTAAGACGTTTTCTCGGCCATTTAGATTCTTCATGAGTAGCCGCGATTAGAAGACCAGTTTGATTTTCAAACCGTCGTAACCGACTTCCACCCCTGCCGGCAACGTTGGATTGACGCGTTTGTAGTCCATGCTGCACGAACAATGCGTGAAGTAAGTCTGACGCGGCTTGAGTTGATCGACGATCTCGAGCGCTTGTTCGATATTGAAATGCGTCACGTGAGCGTCTGGACGAAGCGCGTCTAGCACCAACGTATCTAATCCCTGTAACATCTCCATGCTCGCATCGGGAATGTGGCTGACGTCCGTACAGTAGGCGACATTGCCAACGCGAAATCCAAGCACGTCAAAATTGGGACCGTGCTTCAGCGGTATTGGTAGCACTGACGCCCCCAGCACATCAAAGGACTTACCTCCTTCGATCGGGTGCATGTCAACGGATGGCGCTGCGCCGGCGTGAGTCGTCGGCCCATCAGCAAACGCGTAGTCGAACGCTTTTTCTAGTCGCCGTCTTACAACGGGAGTCGAGTAAATCGGTACTCCATGGCCCAAATAGAACTGGAACAATCGCAGGTCGTCGAATCCCATCACGTGGTCGCTGTGCTCGTGAGTGTAGGCAACCGCGTGGGCGATTCCAATCTTTTCACGGATCAACTGCGTCCTCAAATCGGGCGAGGTATCGATCAACAGATTCCCCTGTGGCAGGCCCAGAATCACGCTGCAGCGCGTTCGGTTATTCTTCGGATCGCCGCTGGTACAGACATCGCAACGGCAGCCCATCGCTGGCACGCCAACCGAAGTTCCTGTCCCCAACAGAATCATCTGTCCAGAGATATCTGTTGTCAGAGGTTGTTTCTTCACGGGCGGTGGAGGCGAATTTGAGCGGATGGGGTCGGGTACAGCTTAGCAACTGGATAGTTCATTTTAAGCTTGAAATATTTGACAGCAAAGATGGCTTGCCGGATATCGCCAGACTGGGTCTTACTATGGAAAAGGAGCTGTTCTTAATAAATAGAACAAGTTTTGGCGCGGCCCTGATTACCGGATTGCCAGCAATTGGAAAGTTAACATCGACGTGCCGGCGAAGCGTCGATATTGTGGAAAATGGGAAAAGCCCGATTGGTCTAAACATCTTCCTCAGGAAAACTGTGTTTCGCACTCTCAAATCAGAACAGAACCCATCAACCTCAGTATCAAGTCTCGCAAGCGATCTGAGGGCAACACGGCGTGCGGGGATTCGGACTGCGATTTTCGTCACGGCTTTGGTTTCGGGTGTCGTTCCAGCATTCTTCATGATGTTCAGCCCTCAAGACAGCGCGATTGCATTCACGCAACACTTACAGCAAATGTGGTCGATCACGTTGTTGACGTATCCACTTACCCTGGTGGTGGCGGCTCTAACGATTCTGCGAAAGCGCGGCATGCTTGGTTTCGGCAACCTACTGCTGACGATTTCGATTGTGATTTTCTGTGGCAGCGTCGGCAATGCCGTCGGCGTACTCGGTGGGCACGAGACAGTACAGCAACAAGAAGCGTTTGCGCCGAATCCGGCAAACGCTTTCAATGCTCAACCTGTTGCCTACACAAACAACGGCTACGTTAATAGCGGCATCGGCTACCCGCAAAACGGAACATGGCAGCAACAACCACAGTTCATTCCATCTCAGTTCGGAACGCAACCACAACCGATCCAGCAGTACGCTCAATATCAAACCGCAGTTGCACCGCCGGCCGAACCTAACTCGGACAAGCGCGGTCTGCTGCTTGGCCTGCCCAAGGCATGTCTGGCTTTCTTCTCCAGCTACTACAAAACGTACGGCTTCCGCACGTTCCTCGCATCGGTATTGGTCGGCATGTTTGCCGGCAATACGGCCAATCGATTTCTTGACCATGTGCCCCGCAACCTCACAACTACTCACTGAGTCGCAGAGTTCTTTGTAGTTCTTAGAATAAAGAACAGTCACTATGCTCGGCTCAACTTAGTATGTTCGAGCGCCAGAACACAAAATAGCCCAAGCTCCCATTCAGGCACGTAAGTTGCCTATTGTATTAGATTCCTACGCCCAACGGACAGGATTTGGCAGGACATCGCTGACCAGAGGAGGGCCAAGAGTGGCCATTTTCACTAAAAACTAAGGGTTTCATGTGCCAAACCCGTGTTTTGATCTCCGTTGACCCGCTCTGTAAATCCATATAATCTTGTGTTTGTAGGGATTTGCGTGGGATGGATAAACCTTGGCGCCTCAGGTAACGTCTGCGCTGAACTTGCCCAAATGTCAGGTTGGCTTGAAACGCCAGCACTCATTTTGCTGAACTAATACATATATAGCTGGAAGTAATTTCTGGCTGGAAATTCATCATGGAATTCTTGGAAAAAGTCTGGGACAACACCACTCACGTTTGTGGGGGCCTAGTCCGTGGATTTGAACGTACGGTCACGAACCTGTTTGGGTCTTCCAATGCGCGGCAAGTCAAAAAGTTTCAAGCCAAAGTCGATGCCATCACTCAGCTTGAGAGCAAGTACGAGGCGATGACCGACGAAGAGCTGGTCGCTCAAACCAACGAGTTTCAAGATCGGTTGGCCAACGGCGAAACGACCGACGACATTTTGGTGGAAGCATTTGCTGTTTGCCGCGAAGGTGGCAAGCGTTTTCTTCAGATGCGTCACTACGACGTACAGATGATTGGCGGCATGGTCCTGCACAGCGGTTCGGTTGCGGAAATGGTTACCGGTGAAGGTAAAACGTTGGTCGCGACATTGCCGACGTATCTAAATGCTCTCGAACGTCGTGGCGTTCACGTCATCACGGTCAACGACTATCTGGCTCGCCGCGATATGGAATGGATGGCACCTCTGTATATGGGACTAGGCCTGACTGTCAGCGCCATTCAGAGCAACATGCCGGCTGCAGATCGGCAAAAAGCATACGAGTGCGACATCACTTACGGAACCAATAATGAATTTGGTTTTGATTATCTTCGCGACAACATGCGACCGGCCGCGCGCGGTGACGATCGATTCGCTAAACAGGCGCAGCAAACTCAAGGGCCACTTGCGTTCGCAATCATCGATGAAGTTGACAATATCCTAATCGATGAAGCGCGTACTCCGCTGATCATCTCCGGTCCAGCCCATCAAAACCCATCAAAATACGCGGAAGCCGACCGCATCGCCCGATCGCTCGAGCGTACCGTCGACTACATCGTCAACGAAAAAGATCACACCGCGACGCTGACCGAAGACGGGATCCGAAAAGCCGAAAAGATGGCGGGCGTCGAGTCGTTTTATACCGCCGGCAATATGGACTGGCCGCACCTGATCGACAATGCGCTCAAAGCGCACGGACTGTACGTTACCGATGTAAACTACGTTGTCAAAGAAGGCGAAATCATCATCGTCGACGAGTTCACCGGTCGCCTGATGGAAGGCCGCCAGTGGAGCGACGGTCTGCACCAAGCTGTCGAAGCTAAAGAAGGCGTCAAGATCAAGGAAGAGACGCAAACTCTTGCGACGATCACGCTACAGAATTACTTCAAACTGTACGACAAGATCTGCGGCATGACCGGTACCGCGATGACCGAGGCCGAGGAATTTTACAAGATCTACGAACTGGACGTGGTGGCGATTCCGACCAACCGCCCACTCCAACGACGCGAGTACTCCGACCTGATCTTCTGCAACGAAAAATACAAGTGGGAGGCCGTCGCCAACGAGATCGAGGACTATCACCGGCACGAGATGGTGTTCCTAAATAACGGTGAGTTCATCGCCGGAAAAATTATCACGCAAACCGACGACGAGATCGTAATTGCGGATCGCTACGACAACGAACAGCACACCTTTGCGATGTCAAAGGTCGAACGGGTTCAGTTGCCCGGTCGTCCGATCCTGATCGGTACCGTTTCGATCGAGAAGAGCGAAACGCTCTCGGAGCTGCTGAAAAAACGAGGTATCAAGCACGAAGTGCTCAACGCGAAATACCATAAACGTGAAGCTGAAATCGTTGCTCAAGCCGGTCGCTTCGACGCCGTTACGATCGCCACCAACATGGCCGGTCGTGGTACCGACATTATCATGGGCGGTAACCCTGAAAACATGGCGTGGGCGCAGCTGCAAACCAAATACAAAACGCGTTTGGACGTGCCGCTCGAAGAGTGGGATGCACTTGTCGAGGAAATCGACCAAGCCCACAAAATGTCTGAGATGGGTAAAAAAGTGAAGGACCGTGGCGGCTTGCATGTATTGGGTACTGAACGCCATGACGCTCGCCGAATCGACCTTCAGTTACGCGGCCGATGTGGTCGCCAAGGAGACCCCGGAAGTAGTCGCTTCTTCCTGTCCCTAGACGATGACCTGATGCGAATTTTCGCGGGTCCGTTTGTCAAACGCATGCTAGAAATGGGTGGTTTCAAAGGGCCTGAGCCAATGGAAAGCCGGATGGTTTCCCGTCGTATTGATGGTGCCCAAAAGAAACGTGAAGAATACAACTTCGAGGCGCGGAAGAGCCTGCTAGAGTACGACGAAGTCATGGACGAGCAGCGTAAGCGCGTTTACCGCTTCCGCCAACGGATTCTAGACGGCGTCAGCTGTCGCGAGATTGTTCAAGACATGATCGAGGATCAGATCGAGAACCTGTTGGATACGATTCTCGATGAAGGTTACGGTCAGGATATTTTCGCTCGCCATGCCGCGTCCGTGTTATCTGT
>CAZDBE010000092.1:15221-17932 GCA_964503675.1 uncultured Pirellulaceae bacterium
GAATACCTCGAACCCAAAGCCTTTCGCAATCTGAAACCCGACGAAGCAGTTCGCATTGCACGCGACGAAGCAAATCGACAGGCCGAAACGGATATCCTTGGCCAGATTGAACAGGACTTACCGCTGTCCGAAGAGGAAGCGGAATGGAACTGGAACAACCTGCGTTCCTTTATGAAGACGCGTTGGAATCTCGATTTCAGTGAAAAGGATCTGAAAAAGATCAGCCGCGATCGCTTGGATGAAAGACTCATCAGTGACGCACGTAGAGTCATTGAAACGGTCGAGGTCGACGGCGCCGATGTCATGCTGGATGAGGAATACGGGCTTAAGTCGGCTCAGGCGTGGGCGCGAGCTAAGTTTGGAATCGATATCGACATTGCGTCGCTCAAAGACGCTTCGGTTGAGGAAGTCAAAGCCCACTTCTCTGAAAAAGCCGTCGCCACGTACCTCGAAAAAGAAGCCGTCTATCCAGTGATGGCCGGTATGTACCGGTTTGTTAAACCTGCCACCGCCCAAACCAAGGCTCTTTTGGACGCCGAGGGACTCGTCACTTGGGCCAGTCGCCGCTTTGAAACTGAGCTAGTCGTTGACGATTTGGACAACAAGAGGGGCGAAGAAATTCACAACTTGCTGCTGGACAAAAGTCATCAACGCCAACAGCAAGCGATCACCTCCATCGAGACGCTGCAGGGCCAGTTGGAGACGATGAACGCCAACGGCGAAGTGCCACTACAGAACGCCAACGGTGCGGCCAAGTCACTGACGTCATGGTTCAAGGATTCGATCGACTACGATCTTGACTTGGAAGCTTACGAGCGCATGGACTACGAGCAACTCGAACAGCGGCTAGAGGCAATCGTCGAAGACCATTACCATCCAGAATTCCGCCGTATGGAACGCATGGTGTTGTTGGAGATTGTGGACAGTGCTTGGAAAGACCACTTGCTGGCGATGGATTATTTACGCAGTGCCGTTCGCCAAATGGGCATGGCTCAATTGGATCCAAAGGTCGAATACAAACGCCAGGGCATGGAAATGTTCAAAGGCCTTTGGTCGTCGATTGGCGAGCGCGTCACCGACTTGGTCTTCCGCGTCGAACAACTCAACGAGGATTTCGTCAGCCACACACTGACTGAAACGACAGCCAAACACGAAGAATTCGAAGAACGTCTGCCGGAGCAAAAATCCGGCATGCAACGGCAGCAGGAAGAAGCCATTGCAAATTCCGGAGGCGAGAAAAAGACAATGGAGTCTCTTCGCAACGTCGGTCCCAAGGTCAAACGAAACGACCCCTGCCCTTGCGGTAGCGGAAAGAAGTACAAGAGCTGTTGTTTGAGGAAGTAAAACACAGTCGCCTTTCGCTCACGCGTTTGGCTAGAAAAACGGGAAGGATCCCATGAGCTTACTTTTGAATTTGATCTACCTATCAGCCATGGTGCTTCTAAGCCCATGGCTCGCGTGGCGGATCGTCGTTCAAAAAAAGAATCGTCATGGGTTTGGACAGAAGTTTTTTGGCTTGGTACCTCAGCGCACGGGGGACCGCCAATGTCTCTGGTTTCATGCGGTCAGCGTCGGGGAGGTAAAATTACTCAAACCGGTGATCGACGGAATCTTGGCTCGTTCGCCCGATACAGAAATCGTCGTTTCTTCAACAACTCAAACAGGCCGAACGCTCGCTGCAGAACTCTATCCCGAGCACCTAACTTTCTACAGCCCCGCAGATTTTTCTTGGGCGCTTAAGAACGCCTTCAATAGAATTCGCCCGACCGCGATTGTGCTAGCCGAACTTGAACTCTGGCCAAACCTAATTCATTTGGCAACCGCGCGAGCGATCAAAGTGTGCGTACTCAATGGTCGATTGAGTGAAAAAAGCTCACGCGGATACGGCAAGTTTTCATTTCTTTGCCGTCCTATGTTTGAAAAACTGGCATGGGTCGGAGCGCAATCAGAGAGCTACGCCACTCGATTTATCCAAAACGGATGTTGTCCCGATCGAGTGACTGTCACAGGCAGCGTAAAGTTCGATGGCGTTGAAACCTGTCGAAAGAATGAACAAACGCTTCGACTTCGAGCGGTAGCTCGTCAGGCCGGAATTGGAAACAAATCGTTCACCTTCCTCGCTGGCAGCACGCAAATGGAAGAGGACCTGATCGCCGCCAAGGCTTGGCAGGTTGCGGTGAAGTCCAACAATAAAGTCCATTTGATTTTGGTTCCACGCCATCCCTCGCGCGTCGGCAAGCTGACCGAGTCGCTTGACGCGCTCGGGGTGCCGTGGATCTTGCGGTCTTCGATTGAGGATTCCCCAACATCACGCACAGACGTAGCTGGAGTCGCCAGACTTCAGACAGAGCTGGAACAACCGAAGTCTGGGGACTCCGGATACGCGAAACTCTCCCGAACCGAGCGCTCGAGCACTCCGGCGGTTCTAATCGTGGACGTGATTGGTGAACTCTCAGGCTGGTGGGGACTGGCCGACAGCGGATTTGTGGGCGGCAGCATGGGAAGCCGCGGCGGACAAAGCATGATTGAACCGGCCGGTTTGGGTGTGCCTGTTTGTTTTGGTCCCAATACAAGTAATTTCTCAGATACGGTCGACCAACTGATCGACAACGAGGCAGCCGAAGTGGTCCACGACGGCAAGCAGCTACATGCTTTTATGCAGTGGTCATTTCAGATGCCGCACCTATCTGTCGCCATGGGCCAGCGTGCCC
>CAZDBE010000093.1:0-4790 GCA_964503675.1 uncultured Pirellulaceae bacterium
AAACGCCGCGCGGCCCGCGGCTCCGCGTGCAACGTATTGTTATCACGCGTCTGGCCCCTAGTTCCCGCGTCGGCCCCAGATATTTTCGAATTCGTCGCGCGAGATAAAGTCATAATCTAGCAGTTCGCGTTCCAGAGGTACGGTTGATAGCATGCCGTGTTCATCTGCCTGCAGCTCTGAATTGTAACCAAAGATTTGCCCGCCGTCATACTGTAAGATCTGTCGTAAGACATAGCAATTTGGGTCGATTTCGAAATACCACCACGATTGTCCAAATTCGTCGTGACGATCGCCCCGTGATTCGTCCCATCGCCGTTTGACGTGTCGAAGGCCTGACGGAAGCACCCTCTGCGCTAGGAATGCGGCAAGTTGTTGTTCAATTTGGGCATCCTCGAGATTGCAAAAGTCAGGAACGCTCTGGCTACGAGTGATGTTGATGAGAAGTTGCCCGAGGCGCATGTCAGGGAAAGCACTCCATGCCTCTTGCAGCTGCGTTAACAATCGTTCGATACGTTCTAGATCGCGCATTAGCGTCACATTCTTCTGAGCGTGATAACTTTGTATTTAACCGCCCATTAAGTATCGATAAAATACGTATAGCGGTTTTATTGGTAACTCGCTTGAATTTTATTGGTAACTCGGGACAATGCAAGGATTCGTTACGCGAGTTACCAATAAAACGCATACTTGCCTATCTTAAAAGGGCCGAGCAGGCTAAGTGCTCGGAAAATGTTGGAACGGCGAGGTTATCGAATGAGGTAAGATTCACTCAAAAGCGGTCGTTATTTTGCTCAGTTCAATTTCCACCCGTTGTAGAAAACGACCGGCTTGACCAATGGTGAGGACACGTCCGTCGAAACGCGCCGTGATTCGATAGCGTTGCTGGTGTCGCTGAATCGTAAAGTTTAGTGGCATCGCGCTGCGTGTAGGACCGGCACAATCAAATTCGACTACTTCATTGGGAGGTTCCGCCCTACCGTCCACGCGCGAGAGCTTCTTAACTCTTTTGTCAACGCTCCGAAACGGTTGGCCCAAATTCGTAAACACGATCGTTCCTCGGGCGCGTGGATCAGTCGCAGATCGGCGAAGCCACCAACGCGATACGGACATCATCCGAATAATCAGCAAGAAAAGTTTGTCGAACTGCCAACCGACAATGATCTTCACCTCACGGTCCAAGTAATGGAGAAACGAATTCACATCGCGCATCTGGTCCTCGCACCGGTCGACCTGCACAATGGTGGCTCGGTTAGTGATCGGCGATCGCAGGTCGTCTTTGGATGCAATACTAATCGGCAAAACCATGCGGAACCATTTTTCCGCAGGAGCACCGTTCAGCTGTCGAGACCAAGCGGGCAGCGCGTAGAAAACTGACGCCATCGCAATCGAGTTGGTCGATATCGATTTTTCAGCAGCCGATCGATCGATCTGCGCCGACAGTTCTTCCGAAATCCAGCGACCGGTAAGTCCCTGCGTTTCCGTCTCCGACTTGATGTTTGAGACTTCACTAGAGTCTCCCTGCCCTCGTTCGATAACGTTGAAAGTGCGAAACAGAAACTTAACCATGCCGACGATGGCGACAGGTTGCTTCCAGATATGCTTCCAATAGGCCCATCGTCTGAGTCCCAGTCGACCGCGTTGTAACAGGGGGCCCGGGTCGAGCAGCCTGAGCCCGTCATCCCATGCGCGTCCGGCGACCGAGTTGTGGTAGGCGATCAGCACTTCATTCGCGATCCGAGTTGCCCCCAAGCCATCAGTAACGCTGTGATGGATCGCAAAAAACAGCATCGAATGTTGTGCGTTGTGAGACTGGTGAGTTTCTTGTGAGGTAGGTCGTGCTGCGGCGGAGGGGGGCGACTGGCACCAAATATGTGTTCCGGGGGTCGTAGCTAGGTCGAGTTTTGTCTTCAGATCCTGTGCGGGTGGCATGAAGGATGCGTCCGAGGGATTTTCATCATCCCTTTGGATCCACGTCAGCAATGACGTTTGGCAATTAGGATCTGCAATCCAAGTCGGCTCCTGATTCCGTTGAGCCAGTCTTCTGTTGGAAATAAAGTGCCGAATCGCTACTTGCTCAATAGCTTGATCAAGCTGGCTTCGTTGCAACGCCCCCGCCATTACCACTCTGCAAAAGAGAACATTGGGATGTGCCGCACTACTACTGAGCAGATGAAAACGCTCGATACTGGTCAGGGGCATATCTGCAGGAGATGAACCAGCATGGCCGTCAGGATTTTTTGATGGTTTGGTCAACGGAAGAATGTGTTTCAAATCCAGATTATGGGATGGGCGTTTGACGAGTGTTCTTCTTAAACTTCTAAGCAATGCTGGTAACTGCGTCGCCCACGGTTAGCGGCACTACCTCGTGCGGTTAGAATCAATTCCAGCCGGCACGGTGGTAGCGCACCTTTTCAATACTATAGACGGCGATTTCATTTTACCCGAAACACGTTTTCAAACATTCTACTGGCGAGGATGAGCATGTGTAGCAGGACAACGGTTAGAAGGATACTGTCGATGAATCCAGGCGATCAAGATCCCCGACAGAAGTACAAACGGTCAGTTGAACTTCCATGTTGTTGGCAAGGTCGCCTCAAAACGGCTTTTCTGGTCACGATCGTGTGTTTGAGCTGCTCCCTGTCGATTTTGCCTATGCCACCGGTTGCAGCGCAATCAACTCAGTCGGTGATTCAAGTTATCTTGGAACGCTCTGTGGCGAATAGGCCTGTCAGCGGTAGGTTGCTGGTCCTTTTCTCAAAGAAGTCCGATCCTGCTCCGATGAAGGGACCGGACTGGTTCTCACCCGAGCCATTTGTCGCGATGGATGTGCGCGATGTCAATCCCGGCCAAGCAATCTCTGTCACGGATGTGGCGGACGGGTTCCCAAGTCAACTTTCCATGATCCAACCGGGCCAGTACTTCGTGCAAGCCGTGCTGGATCAGGATCTTGAGTTCGCCGATCACAAGAACGGGCCCGGAAACTTTTACTCGCCCGTGAAGCGCGTGGTTGTCGAAGCGGATCGATCACTGAAGACCGAACTTCGGCTTAGTTCGAAAATTGAGGCATCGCCCTACGACCAAGGGAAGCTGGCGAAAGTCTTTTCCCATCGCAGCAGGCTCCTCTCAGAATTCCATCAGCGTGACGTTGAAGATCGCGCTTTGGTTTTATTACCGATGTCTTACTGGCAGCAACCAAACAAGCGGTACCCTGTTTACTATGAAATCACTGGATTTGGGGCAACGATCAAGGATTTACTGGGCTACCATCGCGAGAGTAAGATCGCGGCCAACGGGGTTGAGTTCATCCATGTGATGTTAACCGGCCAGTGCCAATGGGGCCATCACGTTTACGCCGACAGTGCGACCAACGGGCCGCGTTCGACTGCGTTTGTGAATGAGTTGATTCCGGCGATCGACGGGAAGTTTCGAACCATTGGTAGTTCTCAGGCTCGCGTTTTGGGCGGTCACAGCAGCGGCGGATGGGCTTCGCTCTGGCTGCAGATTCAACACCCCGAAAAGTTCGCCGGTGTTTGGAGTACGGCCCCTGATCCGGTGGATTTCCGAGATTGGCAGGGCACGAATCTGTATGAGTCGGGTGCGAATGTTTATCGTTCGGCCACTGGAGTAAGAAAGCCATTAGCCCGCCAAGGCGGCCGGACGCTGTTGTGGTATGACGATTTCACAAGAATGGATGACACACTTGGGCGTGGAGGCCAGATCAGAAGTTTCGAGGCCGTATTTAGCCCGCTGGCGAAAACTGGAACTCCAGCGCGGTGTTGGAATCGTCAAACCGGCGCAGTGAATCCAGAAATTGTTGAGGCTTGGAAGCAGTTTGATATTAGTTTGATATTGAAGGACAACTGGGAAACGCTGAAGCAGCCTCTCGCCGGCAAGATCCATGTGTTGATGGGCACGGAGGACACGTTTTATCTAACGCGAGCCGCAGAGTTGCTAGCCGAGCGCATGCGTGCCCTTGGTAGTGATGCACGTATCGAATTTGTGCAGGGACGCAACCATTTCGATTTGTTGGACCCAGCAACGCGCAGTCGCATCCGCAGCGAAATGGCAAATAGTTTCTTAAGAAGTGGCGGGCAGTGACTTAGGAACCGCTCGACAGTTTAGAACTCTTCACGAGTTCCAATAAAAATCCAAGAAGAAAGGACACTCTCGCTCCTTGGGCCAATGAGTGTTTTCTATTAGATCAGAACTGATGTCGGAATGGCTCATTCATTTCGGACCAGTTAGAAGCGATGAATTTAGTTGTTCAATCAGACATCTAAATCAAATACACGCAAATGCCGCAAAAGGGCAAACCCACGGTTTTCATGTCCGTTCTCGGGCAACGCAAACAGGCTGTGAAAAGAGATGTGGAGTTTGTCGAACACAAAATAACCCTCAAAATAATGTGTAGAGACACATGTTATTGGTTGTTTCTATAAAATTTGGTCACAACCCGTTCAAACGACCGCCTATTGGATAGCGACCAGTGGCGAATAGAGACCATTGGCTCGTTTTGACAAAACGGGAGGTTAGAACGCGTCTTGGCGAACGGACTTGTGTGAACGCTGCCTACACCAACGCCTTCTAATTGAATACGATGCAGCAATCCAAAACACACAACAGGAGTGGTCTAAGTGTCACAAAGCGATGAACAAGCGTACTCACACCGACGCCCCAAACAGCGGGCACCGGGTCATCATCAATTGACCATCCAGCAGTGGTCCGATGTTTGTCGAACGATGAAAATGTCCCTTCGGGAGCAGCAGGTATGCGAGCTACTTTTTGATGGT
>CAZDBE010000093.1:4890-17885 GCA_964503675.1 uncultured Pirellulaceae bacterium
AGATGAAAAATGGGTTATACTTGACCTATCAAAAATCTGCTCACCTCTATGTTTGGATCGATCATGCTTGCGAATGCGCGAAAGTTTCTTGCCACTGCGTTTTTAGTTTTGTTTTTGTGGACCTCTGCGATGGAAGTTGCGACAGCGCAGGTTACTGACCAGCGTCGCGCGAATAGGCGGACCTTCGTTGAAGGCCTGTTGCGGGGGTTGCTAGAATCGCAGCTTGAGCAGAACGAACAACCTCGACAGCCCGGCCCGCGTCCGACCTATCCTCAGCCACGTGTTCAACCGATTCCCGCGACGCGCGTTCCGGGGCGTCGGCCGACCCCCGTCGCCACCAATGGTAAAATTGTGACTGTGCGCAAGGCGCTCCGTGACTGGTCTGATGAATGCGACCATCTGATCGATGACTTACGCCAGTTGGAACTCAACACACCCGCCGTTAGGCCACTGTTGGCTGATGCCCTACAGATTCGCGTCGACATTGATCTATTGGGACGCCAAGCCGCTTCATCTCCTCATGAAATGTATTTAGCCGAAGATTTCAAGCGCGTCGATCGAGAGTGGCGATTGCTCAACTACCACGTGCAAAGCGTGCCAGCGGCTGCCCAGAAATGTCGCCAACGCATTGATTCGGGCACAAGGTTCGACGAACAATTGTGTCGAGTGTTTGGGGTTGGGCCTCAGTTCGACGATCACCAGGTACTTCAACTGGCGTCCCAACTGGCGACCAACCTAAATCATCTGGCTCAGAACCTACGCTATGAAGTGCGCGAGCAGCCAGCGTCACGCAACATGGTCCGTCAGTGCCAAGTTCTGCACTCAATCATTCAGCAGTCCCCATCGGTCATTCGCCGCAAAGACTACGATGCTGTTACCAAACTTTACAAGAATGGCCTTGGGCAGTGGAGAACGTTGAGTCGGGAAATTTCCAAGTATCCTAGCCAACGTTTGCGACATGACGTGCAAGACATTGAAACGATTGGCCGGCAACTGCAAGAGCAATTGTATATTCCGTATCAGATCGACCGCGAGTACCTGGCACAGCTTTGTGGCAATGTTGGTGTCAGTAGTGTAAATGTTTTCCAACAGATCTCACTGCAAGATCTACTGATGATGGAGAACCCTGCAGAGATCTTGTTGTCGGCTAAGGCTTTCCAGAAGCAGTGCGAGCGATTCAGCGGTTCGATTCGTGGCAACGTCAATACAGACCAGTTGGCCACGGAGTTCGCAGTTTTTGAGTCCAACTGGAATGGGATGCACGCTCAATGTGGCACGCTGACGAAACCGGCTTTGAAGCTGGAGATGGATGAGATCAACTATTCGATGCAGACGCTCCACGAAGCATTTGGTTCTCAACCTCTTTTGGATCACGGATCGATGCTGCGGGTGGCAGCTGACCTTGAACATCTATCTCATGAGCTTGAGAATTTAGCTGTTGGAGCTCCAAGCAATATCAGCCGGCCCGTTAAGAATTTTCACAAACGCTGTTACGACCTAAACGAGCGTACACTGGCAGACAGATTGTATGATCCTAAGCCCTCTAAATTGAATCAGATGTTCAGTTCCTGGGGGCAATTCAAGAACGCTCTTAGAGGGTATACAGGGCCCAATGCGGCATCGCTGAATGCCTATCGACGGCAGATTGAACCGCTAATGGTCAAATTGCAAGTCGTCTATCACCAATAGGCAAACAAAAAGAGCCGCGGAAGTCGCGGCTCTTTCAATCGAGGTTCGTTGACTCAATTTGGTTTAGTAGCCATATCGTCCGCGGTTAGAGTAATACCTTCCTGAATTTCGATACACATTCGATCGACTACCGTAATAAGATGGACGTGTGTTGATGTTCACGCTCAGCCCCCGGCTTCTACCGCCATAGTATCCTGAGTTGAATCCGCCTCCGCGATAACCTGACGAGTAGTACCCGCCGACGTTGCCATAGGAATTGAATCCGCCGTAACCGCCACGTGCACATTGAGCGCTCGCTTGGTCGGAAGCCATAGCGAACATGCATGTCACGGCGACAGCAACTGCGATTGTCTTTGCGATTCTCATCATCTTTCGATTCTCCAATTTTGTCTAAGGGGTCTTACGCAAATCTGTCTAATGCAGATTTGCACTTCGAATGCTCAGACGCAAATGGTGTACCAATGCAAATCACGGCGCGCATTAAACGCGTTTTCGATTGAAAGAGCGTGTGGAGGCAATCGCTTCTGTGAAAACCTTCACACGAAGGATTCGATCTAGTGGAAGCGCGGAAGTCGAATCGATCTCACCTGTCATCAATGTTGTTACATTTCGTCTGGTAAGCGAAAAAAGCCGCGCTATCTCAATTGAGAGGCGCGGCTTTGGTGTGATTCAAATCGGTGTTCGAAGGCCAACCTATTTTCGGTTGCGGACTTTGATGTACTTGCGAGCCGGCTTGGGCTTGCTACCGCCACGACCGCCAACGGCGGACTTAGAACTTGATTCTGCTCCCGACTCAGCGCGAGGCTTACTCACCGCCGCAGCCTTACTTCTCATGGGGCTGGAAGAACTCTTCCCACTTTCGGCAGGACTTTCCGAACGACTTGGACGCCGTTTTGGCGATTCGGTGAACGTGTCACTTGAGCTGATCGACTTGCGGCCACGATAGCCGGGCGAGCCGCCTGATTGCTTACCGCGATCGTATCCACCGCGGCCTCGGTTGTCTCGTGCGCGATCAGAGCGCCCGCGTTTGACGAAATTGGTCGAACCGTTGTTTGACCTTCTGCCAGTCCGACGAGGAGTATTACCGTCGTCGTACTTCTCTTCCGTCTTGGCGATCTGCAAACGCTTGCCACCGACGCTGACGTTTCGCAGGATGTCCAAAACATCCGCAGAAATATCCGCTGGAAGGTCGACAATCGAGAAACTGTCAAACAACTTCACACGTCCGATTTCGCGGTTTTGGAATCCGCCTTCATTGGCGATCGCACCAACAATGTTGCCTGGACCAACACCGTGATTGCGTCCCACTTCAATTCGATACGTTGCTTTGTCTTGATCAGAATGGCTGACTTTTCCTTTCCGTCCTTTTCGAGAGCCTTGTTCGTCGGTCAACAACAGCGGAGATGCTCCTTGAGCCATTACTGCTAAAGCAGCAGCGATGGTTTCAACCGAGTGTTCTGTTTTTTCAACCATGCTCTCAACGAGCGTCCGAAAGAACTTCACTTGCTCGTGCGCCGTATTTTTAAGAATCTCGTCGCGGAACTTATCCACACGCACCTGATTCACTTCCTTGAGCGATTTCGGCTTGTACTGCCCAATCTTCTGTTTGGTGTCCTTCTCAAGCCAACCAAGCTTCCGCTTCTCTTTCGGTTCCACGAACAAGATAGCTTTCCCCGAACGACCAGCGCGTCCGGTTCGCCCGATGCGGTGAACGTAAATTTCAGAGTCATGCGGGAAGTCATAGTTCACCACGTGGCTAATGCGTTTAACATCCAATCCACGAGCGGCAACGTCTGTCGCGACCACGACGTCAATTTTTCCAGACTTGAGTCGGTTGACGGTGCGTTCACGTTGATTCTGAGCAATATCGCCGTTGAGAGCCGCCGCACTCAAACCATCTTGAGCAAGGGCTTCGGCAACCACGTTGGTAGTCTGTCGAGTCTTCACAAACACGATCACTCCATCGGTTTCTTCAGTCTCAAGCAACCATTTGAGTTGCTTGAGTTTTTCGCGTACCGAAAGAATCGAATAGGATTGCTCAATGGTCTCCGCCGTCGCCGTTTTACCTTTGATTGTGATGTGAGCTGGATCGCTGAGATACTTTCTCGCGATATTTCGAATCGGAGCAGGCATCGTTGCGGAAAACGAGAGGACTTGGCGCTCTTCGGGAAGGCGATCCATCACCCAAGAGACATCATCAATAAACCCCATTCGAAGCATCTCGTCGGCTTCATCGAGCACAAATGTTGTGATGTTATCTAATTTCAATGTGCCACGATTGAGATGATCCATCACACGACCGGGAGTTCCTACGACAACGTGAACGCCTCGGTCCAGAGCGCGGAACTGAGTTTCATAGCTTTGACCGCCGTAGATCGTGACCGTCTTAAGGCCCTTCATGGAAGAACCATACTTTTCGAACGCGCTGCTAACCTGAATCGCTAGCTCGCGCGTTGGAGCCAGAACTAGAATCTGAGGAGCACGCTTTTTCAGATCAATCTTGGAAAGCAGTGGCCATGCGAACGCCGCCGTTTTTCCAGATCCAGTCTCGGCTTGTCCAATAACGTCCTTGCCGGTCATGATCACGGAAACAGTTTCCTCTTGGATCGCTGTCGGCGTCCTGTAACCGAACCCAGCAATGGCTTTGTAAACGTCTTCGCGTAGGCCAAGCTTCTTAAACGGGTCTATGCCTGCTTCAGCATCTTCGGACAGAACATCCACAGAATCCGCTTCGGTGTTGGATGAATTTTCTTCCGCCACGAAAGGTTTGTCAGCCACGGTTCTATCAGTCGTAACTTTCTCAGCCGCAATAGGCTTTGCCGACGCCTTCTTCTTTTTGGCAACGACTTTGATGCCGTTGGTTCTTTGGGATTCGCCGGCGCCAAACGCATCCGCATCCGCGTCTGAATCTTCAGATTCAGATGCTGAAGCCTCAACCACTTCGACTGCTTCGTTATCGACCGTAAGTTCTTGTTGAGAGGGACTTGATTCGTTGGTCGGTGTGACGGGCAATACTTCCACGACGGGTGTCGTTGCGTTACCAAAGATGGAGTCACTGTTTGTGTTTTCTACCGAAGTACTTGCATCCTGGTGATCAGATGCGGGTGTACCGGTAGCGCTCTGTTCTTTCGACATTTTCATTCCTGTTCCATATTGTGGTTTGTCGTCCCGGTATCAGCCATCAAACGAATCGTTTGATGTTAAGCCACATCTTCGATGCGGACTATTTCTGAGGGAACTGTTTCGCGATAGCCTCGCACAAACCATTTCGGAACTGAAGTTTGATCAGAGACGCGCGATCTCGAGGTGTCCACGCATTAAATTCATTCGGGTGACCCAGTCATCCCTGCGTGGAAACAGCTTCAAGCTTTGCGGGCGATAGGCGGTTCATCGACGACGCTCATTGAACGACGTGTGTGGACTCTTCGGCCTTCGCTGGCAAGATAATATCCAAATCACTTCTTAAAACAAGCGCGAAAGTCAAATATACGTTGCGGTAACATGAACGAAGATCTGAACGGGAGGTTCGTTAGAAGCCTCAGCCACCGTTAAGTCAAACTGAAGGGCCGAAAGTGTACTTAGTGGCCATTCCGATAGCTTTCTGATTCTTCGGCTTTTGCGGTCATGCGGAGAACGAGCCCCTTCTGGAGCCTTAATTTTTCTGGTTCTATCAGTCGGACGGTTTGTGACAGCTTGGTAAACAGCAGCGCGTGTGTAATTACCAGCAATAGGCTGACAGAGCTTAACTGTGAGGTACTTTTGGGTGGTCGAAAGTACCGTCTCGCGCCCTAAGTGCGTTCGGACCTCATATCGGCATCAAGAAAATCGAGACATTCGCCTCATTCGCAAACTCTTCTTGGCAATACAAACTCATTGGCTAGTAACGATGAAACCACTCACCAATTCACACTTCAAAACGTTTGCCGTATTGGCAACGCTGACTCTTATTATCGTCGGAATCATTTCCAGCACGGCATATGCGATCGCCCCTCAGGGGGAATTAGAAGAGATCGAAGGATTCACTCAGCCCTTTCGTAAGATCGACCTCTCAAGCGATGAAACCGGTGCTATCGCAACGTTAGCCATACGCGAAGGTGATCGCGTTGAAGCAGGTGATGTTGTCGCAAACCTTGATTCCCGAGTTCAAGACATTCAACTTCAGATCGCCAAAAAGATGGCTAGCTCGACCAGCCAACGTAGTGCGGCCGCGAAATCATTAACAAAGCGCCGGGCAATCTCTCAACGTCTTGAGCAGATGCATACTCAAGGACACGCCAGCGAAAGCGAGATCATTCGTGCCGATCTGGAACTTTCGATCGCAGAATCGAAATACAACACAGCAGTTGAAGAGGCCGCCATTCGTGAGATCGAAGTCCAACGTGCTGCTGTTCAACTTCAGCGGCGTACAATCACGGCTCCTTTCAACGGGCAGATCGCAAAAATCCACAGCCGGGAAGGAGAGTTTTTGTCTCCGCTGCATCCAGAAATCTGCACGATCGTTCAAACTGACAAATTACTGGCAACGTTTAACGTAACCTCAGATCAAGCTAGACAGTTTGTCGCAGGACAGAGTTATGAACTACGTTTGGAAAATGGAGAAACGGTTTCTGGGGAAGTATACATCATTGGGGTCGAGACCGACCCCCAAAGCGGAACTGTTGAAATCAAACTAGTGATCGATAACTCAGATTACCGAATTCGCAGTGGAGAGAACGTCACGCTGAACATTTAGATCGCGTTGCTAGATACTGATGAACCACTAGCAAACGAACGGACTGTAGGCGCTCCGACCATTCGAATTTTGGGCAGGAGTGCTAGGCAACTTTAAACGGATTTTCAAACTACCGGCGCACCATGGCTACTCAACCTGCCAATCCCGATTTCGCTACACGCGAAATCAGCGGCAACCCAGAGACCGATCTTCCGTCCACATCGGACAAGACAGCCCAGCCACCGGTCCGCGTTGAATCACAGCAATTGCATCGCGAACTGACTCAGCTGGCCGATTCCGCGTCCGATGCTAACGCGTTCTATTCAGCGCTCTTCGATATCGCCAACCAACAAGTTAATTGTTTGGCGATGTGGCACGTTCGAATCACTTCCGGCGAAGCGCCGCACGCAGATACAAACGGCCCCTCGATCGACGGTCCATCCATCGAAGCCCGTCCAATTTCTGATGACCAAGCCGAAATTCTGTGGGAAGTCATCCAAGAAGATGTTCCGCCAGTCATTAGTGCTTCGCAGAAGTCTGGCAACGTCACAAGCCGCCTTCTGCAGCCAACAGATCAGAATTCGATCGTCGCTGCTCCAGTTCTTCCTCTCAACAAAGACGGCAGTGAACCTGTGACCGAGTTCATTCTTGGTTGTTATTGTGTTGCGGGCCAATCACTACTGCGACAACAGTGGTTGACCGGAATGCTGGCGCAGACGGTACGACAATGGCAACAAAAACGTTTGGCCATGCAGTTTGCTGTTGAATCGCGAAGTCTCTCGGATTCCCTACAGTTAGTTCAAGAAATCTCAGTCGCAGAGAGTCCTAGTCTTGCAGCAATCATACTGGTCAACCGATTGAGAAAACTGTTCAGCGCCAGCCAGGTTGGCCTATCGTTGATCCAACAGGGCAAACGTGGAAAGGTCATTGCGGTTTCTGATGTTGAGCAATTCGATGGCAACTCGGTAGCTGGTAAACTGTTGTCTTCCGCCGTCAGCCAAGCCATCACCTATCAAGGCAACGTCGTCTGGCCAGAACATGATCCGGCCCAACCCTCGGCTCATACGTTGCCACTACAACAACATGGCGAATCGATTTCAGCTTCGTCGGTAGCGGCAATTCAGTTGACCGACCCAAAGGACCGACCAACTGGAGCGCTTTTGATCAGTCGCGAAGGTGGAGCACTGACCGATCAACAGCTAGCCTACATGCAACAGGTCGCCAACCTCGCCTTCAGGCAGTACGAGAGCGTTGCTCGGGCGAATCGATCCACAGCAGAAATTGTACGCGGTTTAGTTACGCCTCGCAGTTGGTCTACCACGGCGAAATGGGCTGCCTTAGTGTTCTCCATCGCGATGTTGATCCCCCTGCCCTATCGTGTGAAATGCGATTGCAGCGTGCAGCCAACCTCACGTCGATTTGTCGCCGCGCCTTACCACGGCGTCCTAGAAAAATCGCTGGTTGAAGCAGGAGAGATCGTTACAGAGGGACAAGTCGTTGCCCGCATGGACGGACGGCAGTTGCGAATCGAGCTAGCCGGACTAGAAGCGGAATACCAAGGGGCCAGACGCAAAAGTGACTCGTCCCGCGCCGTTGGTGAAGTCGCACAGAGCCAGATCGCAAAAATGGAGATGCGTCGTTTGGCAGCAAAGATTGCACTGACAAAAAATCGAATGCAGGATCTGGAAGTGCGTTCTCCAATTGCCGGCATCATCGTTTCGGGCGACCTTGAAAAAGCTCAGGGGGCTCCGCTGGAGACGGGGCAAACTCTGTTCGAGGTGGCACCGCTAGAGAAAATGGTTGCCGAGATCGGCGTGCCGGAGTCTGAGATTCAGTATGTCAACGATGAAGACACCGTTACGCTAAAACTTAACGCGTTTCCGTTTGAGTCTTGGACGGGGAAGGTAGAGCGTATCCATCCGGGTACCGAGGTCATTGACGAAAAGACCGTTTTTGTTACTGAAGTCGAGCTGGACAACGCACAAGGCTTATTGAAGCCGGGAATGGAAGGGGCGGCTAAGATTAGCACGCACTGGACGCCCCTTGGCTGGAACCTGTTCCACAACACTTGGGAAAATGTCCGTTGCTGGACAGTGTGGTAGGCCATGTCTAAAGAGCAACCGACTAGAGAGACTCCGGCAACAACACCGCCGATGGCGATGCAGTCTGCCCCATCCACGCCGGAAGAACAGTGGCTGGCGTCCACGCTTTCTCTACGTTCAGAATTAAAGTTTGACACGCGCTCTGAAAACGGAAAGCCGTTTGTCGTCATCGAGGATCCCGTCAGGTCGAAATACTTTCAAGTCGGCGTAGAAGAGTTTGACTTTATCTCTTCGCTGGACGGAAAAAAGGCCGCCAACCGAATCGTTGAAGAGCTCGGACTGTTTAACGGAAGTGGTGTCACGTCCGAACAGGCTGTGACCATTTGCCAATGGTTGGTCCAGTCGAACTTGGTTGTGTCCGAGGCACTCGATAGCTCAGCACGATTGGGGAGCCAAGCTAGTGCAATCGACAAACAGAAAATGATGGGGTGGTTGAACCCAATCTCGTTCAAGGTCACTCTGTTCAACCCGAACCAGATACTATCGGCCTGCCAGAGCGCGTTCTCATGGCTCTTTTCAGGTTGGTTCTTGTTGCTATGGCTGGTCACCGGTGGCATCGCGATGAACGTTCTGTTCGCCTCTTGGGACGACCTCGGACTTGCTTCAGCCGGAATTCTCTCTGGCACTAGCTGGATTTCGTTACTGGTGTTTTGGTTGGTGCTGAAAGTCGTCCACGAGTTCGCTCATGGGCTGGCGTGTAAGAAGTACGGTGGGGAAGTCTCTGAAGCGGGCGTGCTGTTCTTGTTGTTCACACCAATGGCGTTCGTCAATGTTACGTCGATGTGGCGGTTCTCCAGTCGCTGGCACAGAATTGTGGTCGCCGCTGCGGGGATGTACGTGGAACTGTTTATCTCGTTCGTGGCGTTGATTGTCTGGTCACGCAGCGACGGCATGTTGGCCGATCAAGCCTACAACGTTTTTCTGATGGCCAGCATTACGACGATCCTGTTCAACGCGAATCCGTTGATGCGATTTGATGGCTATTTCATTCTGTCGGATCTGCTCAACGTTCCTAACCTCTATCCAAAAGGCACAGGCTGGTTTGGCGATCGCGCCCAAGCTTTGTTTTTTGGTACACCCAAGAAGACCGGTCTGTTTGCTGCTGAAGAAGCCACGGTGGTGCGGATCTACGGCACAATGGCGTGGTTTTGGAGGTGGTCGATCAGCTTCGGACTGATCATCGGAGCGAGCGTAATGTTTAACGGCGCCGGTTTGTTGCTGGGGATCATAGGAGCTGTTCTGTGGGTCGGATTGCCGATCCTCAAGCAATTTACATCTTTGTTCGGAGCTGAGGCAAAGATCCCCTATAGCAGAATCCGAACTGCGTTCAGTTGTCTTGCAGTCGCTGGCGGATTGGCATGCCTGTTTTTTGTACTAAAAGCACCTGCAACCAAATCAGCGCCAGGCATCGTCCAATTTTCCAACGAAACAGTGATTCGGGCTGCGGCAGACGGGTTTGTTCGAGAGATTTTGGTCGCCACCGGTCAGCGCGTGCAGGCAGGTCAGGAACTGGTTCGAATGCACAACGATGACCTAGACACCGAAATCAATCAAATGGTCGCTCAATGGGAGACGGCAAAAATTCAATCGCGCATCCACAGACAGGATGGTGATCTTTCCCTTGCCAACGTTGAAATGGAGATGGTCGCAGGACTAGAGGCACAGCTTTCTGAAAAGCGGGCTCAACGCGATGCGTTGGTCATCTGCTCTCCAATCGCCGGACGCGTGTTTCAGCGTAACCTGTCCGATCTGTCCGGTAGCTTTATTAAACGCGGAGATGCCGTGATGAGCGTCGCGGCTCAGGACACCAAAGAGCTGGTGGTTTCTGTCGATCAGCGCGACCTAGAGTCGATTAAGTCTAATGTCGGCTACGACGTGCGTGTGATGCTTCCCGGTAGGCCGGTGTTCACATCATCGATTGAGCGTGTTGACCCGCGTGCCACCGATCAGACGACCGAGCCGCGTCTTTGCGCCAGCAGCGGCGGCCCTCTACCGGTCAAGCCAAACCCGAACTCGCAACCCGGTGACAATAGCGAAGGCTCATTTGTTCTATTGAGCCCGCGTTTCGATGCTTACGTGTCACTTGACAGATCCATTGGTAGTCAGATCCATGCCGGACAGCGCTGTCAGGTTTTCTTCTCAGCGACCGAACAATCACTGGGCAGCTATTTCTTCCTAGCCACCAGCGAGTGGTTGAAGAACAAGATTGAGATGGCAGTCGAAACTACAACGATGTAGCGGCAAGGCAGAAAGCGAATAGTCTGCTGGCTTGCTCTTTGATTTTACCAATGGGCAGAAAGATCCCGGCCCAATAGGACATTGAGCAATGGCCGCAAAAAGTAAAAGAAGAACGCAAAGAATACTTCCTTTTTGTGTCTTTTTCGTTTTTTTTCGGCTGATTGATTCACTCAATGGTTTGGCCATCTGCGTCGCTGAGAACAGGCTCACAGCAGTCAGCCGAGTAGGTGGCATCGTCGTCAATGAAGCCATTGCCAGTAACGGTATCTCTCAGACGAGAATTTACGGTTTCGGCACAACTTGCCGAAGTCCCAGCATGTCAGGTGCTGCTGGAAGGGTACAGATAGGGCAAGCCACCGAACGCAATCGCCCCGAGGAGAATCCAAAAGAAAAGGCTCAATTGGTTTTCCGCAGGAGGCCTGTCAACTGTCGAGAGTGGTTCAAATTGATTCATTAGGCAGTGTTGTTGAAATCAGTCAGTCATTGGATGAAGTTTTGGTTACGCCCGATGACTAAGCCCGAACTTCCGTTTGACGGTTACCAACAGTATAACGCAGCGACGTGATCATTTCTTACTTATTGAATCGGTTTATTGCCCTTGCAGGAGGGCGATGAACGCTGGGATGTCTGCGAAGTCGACAACGGTGCTGCAATCAACATCTGCTTCGGCTTGGAAAACACCGGACTGCAAAACTGAGATGAATGGTGGGATATCTGCGAAGTCGATATCTCCGTCCATGTCGACATCGCCCTTCAAAACGGGCCCGGACACTTTCAATCGAAAGTTATCGAATGTTATGCTCTCGTGTGCGATGTAGGCAGTATTGTCTACACTAACGAAATATGTGATGTTGAACGATCCATCGTAAACGTTGGAAAAGTCAATACCGCCCAAAGAGACTGTCTGCAAAACAAGACCGTTCTCATCTCGAAGAAAACCATCAACTCCAAAGTCATCTATAGTGTTTCTCTTGACCACTAGTTCTACATTGAAGAAATCAGAAATTTCATTGGGCGAATTGTTGATCAGCCCAATCTCTTCAACACTGCCATTGACAGAAGCTTCCTGTAAGAAATTGTCTCCTAACACTCCCAAGAAGTAGGATTCAGGATCAGAATTTAGCGCTTGTCCTGGAACCACTCGCCCTCGTGAAACTATTAATTGGGCTAGCAAGGGCCTAGAAAATCCCGACGCGAAGAAATCCATTGTGACTACCCTACTTACTGGCGCAAAAGGATTGTCGGTGACAAAACTTGTAGCATTCTCAATCCTCAGATCTACACTCATTGAGATGGATTGGCCAATTGGCAACGCGGGTGTCACTCCGCCCGTATCAAATTTGGCAGACTGTTGTCCTCTAAAACTAGGTTCGTTAGTGCCCGGATGAATGTCCAGATCGTCGTATAGAATCCCTTTGGAGGATCCAACACCAACCGATTGAACTAATGAGTCACCGAAGGAACTTGAGCCGTTTATACTGTCAGCGAAAGTTAGGTCGCTGACCGTACTAGCTTGGTCACCAATCGAAACCGATTCGAAGTCGACCAGTACATCCTGTGCATCGGCAACGCCGACTGTGCAAGAGATTGCAATAACGCATGCGTAGAGTTTGAATCTGTCTAGCATCACTAAAGCTCCGAGAGCAATTTATCTTTACGGATGAGTTCTCATATTACTACAAAGCTTACAACGATTCATGCCTACCTTGTTAATTAATGTAACCAACTGATCAATCAAAACACGGCCAATGTCGTTGTAAACGGGACTCAGCCCTTCGCTTAAGACTCATTTCCATTTCTAAAGTGGGCCGTATCCTGAACTTTGACCACTTTCTCCTTAAGCGCAGGCGCAAAAAAAGAGCCGCTTGATCATGGTTAGATCAAGCGGCTCATAATAAATCCGGCAATACCTACTTTCGCACTTGCAGTACTATCATCGGCTTAAAGTGCTTAACTACTGTGTTCGGGATGGGAACAGGTGTGACCACTTCAATATGTTTACCGGAAGAAACACAGGTGACTTATTCACCCACCTGTGCTTGTATGTTCTTCAACAAAACAATTCGTTGTAAATAATGATGGCGTCGTTAACTTGCCAAGGCCTCTTAAAAACCTTGGACTTACTTGTTGAGTTACAGCAACGGAAAAGTGTCTGTAACGCATACCCTTGAACGCGTGCGATTGTCTTCACAACCGCCCATGAATGAGAGACCTGGATATATGTGGTCAAGCATTCGTCCGTTAGTACCGTTTAG